>CAYNGV010000088.1:0-8955 GCA_964397005.1 uncultured Sulfuritalea sp.
GTCTGTTCATGGCCGACTGGTATCGAGCAAGCGCTGGAGCGAAGTGCTGTACTAGCCGCTTGCCGGGCTGTTTCAATGGCCATTAGCCCTATTGCTTCCGTCATGCGATGTTCAAATGCCGGAGTGCCGGGTTTCATGGAAAATCATCTGGCCGTTGGCAACATAAAACACAAAATTCGTCGGCCCATGCGCCGACCAACGAGTAGGGGGGATTTGTCATGGGAATGCTGGACTGGTTCAAGAGCATCGTGGGTGGCGGCAGCAGCAGTGTCGAAGCGCCGGCTATCGGTGGTGCGGACGAAAAGAACGCGGAGCTTGCAGGCCTGAATTTCAAGACCGCGGTGGACGCGCACATGAAATGGAAAGTGCGGCTGGAAAGCTACATCAGCGGCACCAGTACCGAGGAACTCAAAGTCGACGTGGTGTGTCGGGACGACCAGTGTCCGCTGGGCAAGTGGATCTACGACAAGGGCGGCGAGAAGTTCGGCTTTTCGGAAACCTTCTTCGACATGAAGGCGCATCACGCGCTGTTCCATCGCAGCGCCGGGGCGGTGCTGGCAACGGCGCAGTCGGGCGACAAGGCCGCCGCCACCAAGCTGCTGCATGGCGGTGATTACGTCAAGGCTTCCGAGCGGGTCAAGATGCTGTTGGCACGGATGTTCATCATCGCCTCGGAAGGCACCGAGGCGATCGACTCACACATCAAGTGGAAGGCGCGGCTGCAGGCTTACATCAAGGGCGATGGCAAGGAAGACCTCAAGGTCGAAACCGTCTCGCGCGACGACCAATGCACCCTCGGCCAATGGATCAACGGCATCGGCGGCGAGCGTTTCGGCCAGAATCCGGTGTTCGCCGTGGTCAGATCGCGTCATGCCAGCTTTCATCGCTGCGCCGGGGAAGTGCTGGCCGTCGCCCAGCAGGGCGACAAGGAAAGGGCCTTGCAAATGCTGGAGGAGGGCGCCTATCCCGATGCCTCGGAACAAGTGGCGGAGGCAATTGTTCACCTCTTCGCGGGGCCGAAAACCGCCGCCTGAACCGCTGGTCGAAAGACTCCTGCTCGATGCAATGCACTTTCCCGGGCGTTGCATCGAGCCCCAGGTCACTGCCGCGACCTATTTCGATTTCTTCAGGTAGGGCACATACGCCATGTCGGTCTTGGTGATGTGTGTGGTCAGCCAGTTTGTCAGGAATTCCACGGTATCGATGGAAATGTCCTGCCCGATGGATTTGAGCATGAGTTCATCGAGACGCTGGCGAAATGCGGCATGCTCCGCGGCGTGTTCAGCCAGCCCGGGATACCCCGTTGATTTCATCAGGGCTTCTTCCGCCGCGAAGTGCGCCCGCGTGTACTGCTTCAACCGGGTGAGCGAGTAAACGCCAAAAAGCGTGCGTTCATCATCCGCGGCGCTTTGCAGTTCCGCGAGCCACTGGAAAATCTCCTTGTGCTGCTCGTCGAGCAGCGCAACGCCGGTTTTGAGGGCTGCGGTCCATTTCATCATGGGTGAAATGGTAGCACCTTGCAGCGATTTGATGACAAGAGGGAACGACCGGGCTGCATTCTCGACACGAAACAGACCCGCATGGCCGGATTCGCCGTATCGCCAGCGCCGACTTTCCGTGGCGCACCATTGGTACTTTAGCTTTGGCTCTCTGCGAACCAGCGCAGCTTGTCGCGCAGCGTCACCACTTCGCCGACGATGATCAGGGTCGGTGCGCGCAGGTTGGCGGCCTCGGCGAGTGCCGGCAGCGTGGTCAGCGTGCCGGTGATGGTACGCTGGGTGGGCTGGGTGCCTTGCTGCACGATGGCCGCCGGCCAGTCGGCGGGCAGGCCGTGTTCCATCAGCTTGGAGCACAGGTGCGACAGGCCCGACAGGCCCATGTAGATCACCACGGTCTGGCGCTGGCGGGCGAGGCCGGGCCAGTCCAGGTTCATGCTGCCGTCCTGGAGGTGCCCGGTGACAAAGACACAGGCCTGGGCGTGGTTGCGGTGCGTCAGCGGTATGCCGGCATACGAGGCGACACCGGCGGCGGCGGTGATGCCTGGCACTACTTCAAAGTTGATGCCGTCGGCGTGGAGGGTTTCGACTTCCTCGCCGCCGCGACCGAAAATGTAGGGATCGCCGCCCTTGAGCCGCACCACGCGCTTGCCGGTTTTGGCCAGACGCACCAGCAGTTCGTTGATTTCTTCCTGCGGCAGCGAGTGGTTGCCGCGTTCCTTGCCGGCGTAGATCAGCTCGGCGTCGGCACGGGCGAGCTCCAGCACCGGCTTGGAGACGAGGTTGTCATAGACCAGGACGTCGGCCTCGCCGATCAGGCGCGCGGCCTTGAGGGTCAGCAATTCGGGGTCGCCGGGACCGGCGCCGACCAGATAGACCCAGCCGGGTTGAGCAGGTTTTGATTTCATGGACGCGAATGTTAACCCAGCTTGCGCCATCGCCGCTTGATCAGGAACAACCTCCGCTGCAGCTTCCGCAACTCTTGGCGGCGGGGGGCTCCGTGCAGCCGCCGCGAAAGATGAACTGGAATTCGCCGGGTGCGACTTCGGCGAAATCCAGCGTGGTGTTTTCCAGCAGGGGCTGGCTGTGCGGCGAAATCAGGATCGGGATGCCGCCGGCGTCGAGCACCAGGTCGTCTTCTCGCTCGTCGTCGAAGCCCATGCCATAGACCAGTTCGCCGTCGCTTTCGTCGATCTTGGCGGCGACGCGCAGCATGGGCTGGGGGCCGGCGTCGGGTTGTTCATCGGCGGCGCGGGCAATCTGCTCGGCGGCGGTGGGGGTCAGGGCGAACATGGGGTGGATTCCTTGTAGTTGTTGGTCATGCAGTCGCGCACGTGCTGGACGAACTTCGCCGGCCAGTCGCAACCGCTGGTGGCGCGCAGGTGGGTGTAGGAGGCAAGCAGCCGGTGGCGCAGGACGCCGTCGTGGTGGCCGTCGATGCCGTGGCCGCGCTTCACGGCATAGGCATAGCGGGTATCGGCCGGCAGGTCGTACAGATTGGAATAGTGGAATTCATGGGCGCGCAGCGATGGCGCGCCGTCGCTGCCGGCGCCGCGCCAGGGGTGGTTGGCATTGGGTTCGAGGATCACGTAGCCGCGACCGACGGGCTTGTCGTGCATGCGGATGTCGCCGGGGATTACGCCGACCATTGCCGCGCTGCGGCCCTTCCAGTGGATGCTGCGCGCGAGGTACATCAGGCCACCGCATTCGGCGTATGCGGGCAGGCCGCCCTCGATGGCGCGCCGGATGTCGGCGCGCAACGCGGTGTTGGCTTCGAGCGGGTCGAGGAAGCATTCGGGAAAGCCGCCGCCGATCAGCAGGCCGTCGCAGGGCGGCAACTTGGCATCGTGCAGGGTATCGAAGAACACGGTCTGGGCGCCGGCGGCCGTCAGCGCGGCGAGGTCGTCGGCGTAATAGAAGCCGAAGGCGGCGTCGCGGGCAACGGCGATGCGCACCGGTCTTTCGTGGCTGTGCGGCTGCGCCGCAGGCGGTGCGAGGGCGACGTCGGTCCGGCTGATTTCCAGCAGGCGATTCAGATCGACTTGCGCCGCGATGCGTTCGCCGATGGCGGCGATGTGCCGCTCGGCTTCGGCGGTTTCGTTCACCGGCATCAGCCCCAGATGCCGTTCGACCAGCGCCAGTTCGGGGTCTTCCTGCACGGCGCCGAGCACCGGGACATCGGTGTAATGCTCAATGACCGCGCGCAGCTTGGCTTCGTGGCGGCGGCCGCCGAGGCGGTTGAGGATCACGCCGGCGATGCGGATCTTCGGGTCGAAGGCCTGATGGCCGAGGATCAGCGGGGCGATGCCGCGCGTCATGCCGCGCGCGTCGAGCACCAGCACCACCGGCAGGTCGAGCAGGCGGGCCAGCGCGGCGTTGCTGTTCGAGCCGTCGAGGTCGAGCCCGTCGTAGAGGCCCTTGTTGCCCTCGACCAGACAGACCTCGGCGTCATGGCCGTGGCGGGCAAACTGGTCACGCAGTTCGGCGTCGGGCGAGAGGAAAAAGTCCAGGTTGTAGCAGGGGCGCCCGGCGGCAACCGACAGCCACAGCGGATCAATGTAATCCGGCCCTTTCTTGAAGGGCTGCACGGTACGCGGGGGCTGGCCGAACTTGCCCGAACTCAACGCGGCCGCGAGGCCGATGCTGATGGTGGTCTTGCCCGAGGACTTGTGCGCGGCAGAGATGAGGAAGCGGTGCATGGGGGGGATGGTAAAACCCAAACCTTACCGCGGAGGCGCAGAGGCGCAGAGAAAGGCGACGCAGGGGAAAAGCAAATGCCTTGGACTTTCTCTGCGCATCCTCAGCGCCTCCGCGCCTCTGCGGTTAAGCCTTTTCACCGCATTTCAGTCGCTGCCGGCGGCTTCCAGCTCGGCGAGATCGTCCTGCGGCAGGAAATGCAGCACGCGCACGCCGATGGTGGTCATCGTGAAGGCGATGCCGAGGCCGCCGATTGCCAAGAGGAATTCGGGCAGGCTGGCTGCGTAGTGATCGACCGCGCCATCCATGAAGCTGCTCTTGACGTCGTAGCCGGGGAAGATGTCGAGCGGGAAGGCCTGGCCGCCGATGATGAAGACATAGAGCTGGAAGTAGGCGCCGACAATCACCAGCAGTGCCGCGACGTTGACCCAGAGGGCTTTTTCCCGGGTACCCGGAGCGAACAGCAGGGCCAGCGGCAGCAGGGTGCCGATCAGGATCTGGCCGACCCAGAACATGCTGGCGAACTCGCTGCCGAACAGGATGAACTGTTCGAAAGCGATGTTCTTCGCGAAATAGGCGTTGACGAGGTGCAGCACGATGGTGAAGTACAGCACCGCAGCGACGAAGGTGGCCAGCAGGTTCTTCATGCGGCGCAGGATCAGCGGCGGCAATGTCATGTTGTTCCAGGCATACATGGTCGACTGCACCACGAGGAACACGGCAAGGCCCCAGGCAAAGGACATGATGATGAACATCGGCGCCAGCAGGGCGCTGCCGTAGGCCTGGCGGGCGACGAGGAAGGCGAAGATGGAACCGGTGCCGCTGGTCAGGATGACGCGCCAGACGAAGGTCGCCAGACCGGCCGCCTTGGCGTAGGGATTCATGCGGCGTTCCATCAGGGTCCACAGATAGACCGCGACCAGGCCGTAGAACACCGGATAGAGGATCACGTTCCAGCCGAATACCGAGGTCGGATTGAAGTGCGTTGCCGCCACCATCAGGCGGTCGGCGCGGCCGAGGTCTAGCATGATCACGGCGAGGCCGCCGCTGATCATGGCCAGCGCCAGCAGGCCGGACAGCGGCGCACGCGGCTTGTAGAGCACGCGGCCGAAGACCGAGCCCATCGAGGCGACGTTGAGCACGCCGGAGGCGGCAACGATCAGGAAAATCGCGAACACATGCGGCAGGCCCCAGACGATCTGGTTGTTCATGCCGGTCACGACGTGGCCGGTATGTTCCATGTAAAGCGCGGCGGCGACGCCGATGGCCGAGACCAGTCCGCCGACGGCGGCGAGCACATAGAAGATGCCTTCTTCGTTGCGGGGGTTGAGGGTAGCCATAATTAAGATGAAATACCTCGATCGGAGCGACTGGTAACGGTTGAGCGAAGCGAACTGACCAGTAGCCCCCCGCGAGGGGGGATGGGGGGGCGGGCGTTCAATTCGCCTTTCGCGTGTTTCATCATTGGAGGGCGTTCCGCGCTGCCATGAGCGTTAGATTCCCTGGTAGCGCACGCCCTGATTCAGGCGCAGGTCGCTGCGAACTTGCGTGGTCGGCACGCTGGCGATGCGCTTGGCGATCTCGCTGGCGGGGTCGTTGAGGTCACCGAACAGCATGGCGCCTTCGGGACAGGACTCGACACAGGCCGGCTGCTGGCCCTTGTCGATGCGATGCACGCAGAGCGTGCAGGACTCGACGCAGCCCTGGCCGCGCGGCACTTCGGGATTCTGTTCGTGCAGCGGTGCATGGACGAAGGAGCGGGCCTTGTAGGGGCAGGCCATCATGCAGTAGCGGCAGCCGATGCAGGTGTGGCGATCGACCAGCACGATGCCGTCGGCGCGCTTCATCGAGGCGCCGGTGGGGCAGACGTCAACGCAGGGCGGGTTGGCGCAGTGCTGGCACATCATCGGCAGCTCGGTTTTCTTGCCGTTGCGCCGATCGGTGAGTTCGATCTTGCGGATCCATTGCGAGTTCTGGCGCGGATCGGGCAGCTTCTCGCTGACGCCGTTTTCGGTGTGGCAGGCGTCGATGCACTTGGTGCAACCGGGCGCGCACCGGGTGGCGTCGATCAGCAGGCCCCAGCGCACGGCAGGGGAGGCGGCGCTGCCGGCCTTGCGGGCTTCAGGCGCCGCATTGGCGACGGCCATCAGGTGCAGGCCGGGGGCGATGACCGTGAAGCCGAGGCCGGCAACGCCGGCGCCGGCGGCGGCGATGAAGGCGCGGCGCGGATTGCGATCCGGGGTTTGCGGGGCCGTCATGGTTTCACTCCCGTTGCCTTGAAGCCGGCCTTGGGCTGGTGGCAATCCCAGCAGTCGAGCTTCACCGCAGCATAACTGTGGCAGCTCTGGCAGAAGTTTTCATTGCCGCCCAGCACCGAGCCGGTCTTCTTGCTGGCGTGGCATTCGATGCAGGCATTGAGCGATGCCGGCTCGCCGCGGATGCCCTGGCGCAGGGTACGGTCGCGCTGGTGCTTGAGCATCTCCATGTGGTTGCGGCGCATTTCCTCGGGCGGCGCCACGCACTTGCCGGGATTGGCGATCTCGATCACCGGTTTCGGCGTGCGCCCGCCCTCGCCGGCAAAACTCGGCGCTGGCGACACGGCGATTGCCGCGGCAATGAGAAGAAAAAATCTCACCGCGGAGGCGCAGAGGCGCAGAGAAAGGCGGCGCAGAGGGAAAGCAAAGGCGTTTGCATTTCTCTGCGCATCCTCTGCGCCTCTGCGCCTCTGCGGTAAGGATTTCAGGTTCACTCACCCAGTCCCATTTGAATGTAGCCGGTCGGACAGACGTCGGCGCAGATGTGGCAGCCGATGCACTTGTCGTAGTCGGTGGCGACGTAGCGGCCGGTCATGGTCTCGTTCTTCTTGACCTTGTACACGGCGGTCTGCGGGCAATACACGACGCAGTTGTCGCATTCGAAGCACTGGCCGCAGCTCATGCAGCGCTTGGCTTCGGCGACGACCTGCGCTTCGGTCAGCGGGTCGAGGCGTTCCTCGAAGTTGCCCAGCGCCGATTCCTTCGTCAGGTGCGTGATGTGGCGCTTGTTGCGGTCCGTATATTGGAAGTGGCCGAGGAACAGCTGGTCGTGCGGGATCACGTAGCGGTCGGAACGGTTCTCGTAGTTGTGCACGGCGTTCTTGTCGTCGCAGGTGCCGCGCAGCGGCTCCTTGATTTCGCCCAGCTGCACACCCTTCTCGACGTACTTGCGCATCAGGTCGAAGGAATGCACGTCGATCTTGGGCCGGCGACCAGGTTCGATGCCGGCCAGGTACTGGTCGATGCCGTCGGCGGCAATCGCGCCGTGGCCGACGGCGGTGGTCAGCAGGTGCGGGCGGAGCACGTCACCACCGGCGTATACGCCGGGCTTGCCGGTGACCTGGTAGTTCTTGTCGGCGGCAACCATGCCCTTGCCCGAGTTGAACTCCTCGATGCCGGTGAAATCGACGGCCTGGCCGATGGCGGAGACGATCAGGTCGGCCGGCAGTTCCTTTTCCGTGCCTTCGATGGGCTTGATGTCGAGACGGCCGGAAACCATTTTGGCTTCGCACTGCTTGACGCGCAGGGCGGTGGCGCGGCCGTCCGGGCCCTTGACTATGCCGATCGGCATCCAGCCGCCCATGATGGTGATGCCTTCGGCCTGGGCGTGCTCGATTTCGGGCTTGCTGGCGGTCATATAGACGGAGGTCAGGGTGACTTCGGCGCCCTGGCGCAGCGAAACGTCGGCCACGTCCTGCGCCATGCGGCCGGCGATCGCGCCTTCCCAGTCGGTGGGCTTGGCCTGGGTGATGTGGCCGAGGCGACGCGCGACGGTGGCGACGTCCATCGAGGTGTCGCCGCCGCCGACTACCACCACGCGGTGGCCGACGGTCTTCAGGCGGCCGTCGTTGAAGGCACGCAGGAAGGAGGTGGCGGTCACTACGTTCGACGCGGTATTGGCTTCGGCGTCGCCCGGGATGGGCAGGGCGCGGCCAGCCTGGGCGCCGAGGCCGAGGAAGATCGCGTCGAAACTCTCACGCAACTGTTCCAGCGTGACATCGGTGCCGATGCGGGTCTTCAGATGCACTTCGACGCCGAGGTCGAGGATGCGCTGGATTTCGGCGTCGAGCGTGTCGCGCGGCGTGCGGTAGCCAGGGATGCCGTAGCGCATCATGCCGCCGAGGAATTCATGCTCGTCGAAGATGGTGCAGCTGTGGCCCTTGAGGGTCAGATGGTAGGCGGCGGAGAGGCCGGCCGGGCCGCCGCCGATGATGGCGACTTTCTTGCCGGTCTTCTTTTCCGGCGCCTTGAATTTCAGATTGTTCTGGATCGCCCAGTCGCCCAGATAGTGCTCGACCGAGTTGATGCCGACATGGTCTTCGACCTGGTTGCGGTTGCAGCCGGTTTCGCAGGGTGCGGGGCAGACGCGGCCCATCACGGAGGGCAGCGGATTGGCTTCGGTCAGGCGACGCCAGGCGTATTCCTGCCAGCTCATGGTCGGCTTGCCGTCGGCGCCGACGGGAGGCTTCTCGATGCCGCGCACGATGTTGAGATAGCCGCGAATGTCCTCGCCGGCCGGGCAGGAACCCTGGCAGGGCGGGGTCGACTGGACGTAGGTCGGGCACTTGTAGGTATGGCTGGCCTGGAAGATCTGCTGCTGCCAGCGTTTGACCTTGGTGTCGCCTTCCTTGTAGCGGCGGAAGGTCAGTTTTTCAGTCTGGGTTTCAGTCGAGGCGGACATGAGGGGTCTCCATTGATATCTTGTTCGTCATTGCTCGTTGTTGAGC
>CAYNGV010000089.1:0-8926 GCA_964397005.1 uncultured Sulfuritalea sp.
GGCATGGGCGAGAAGGAAGACGGCCACGGCGCCGAAGGCGTGCTGTCGCACGACCAGTTGCTGACCGACCCCAACGAAGCCGCCGAGTTCGTCAAGGCGACCGGTGTCGATGCGCTGGCGATCGCCATCGGCACCTCGCACGGCGCCTACAAGTTCACCCGGCCACCCACCGGCGCGGTGCTGCGCATCGACCGCATCAAGGAAATCCACGCCCGCATCCCGAATACCCATCTGGTGATGCATGGTTCTTCCTCCGTGCCGCAGGACTGGCTCAAGATCATCAACCAGTACGGCGGCACCATGGGCGAAACCTATGGCGTGCCGGTCGAGGAAATCGTCGAGGGCATCAAGCACGGCGTGCGCAAGATCAACATCGACACCGACCTGCGCATGGCCTCCACCGGCGCTATCCGCAAGTACCTGGCGGAGAACACCAAGGATTTCGATCCGCGCAAATATTTCGCTGCCGCCCGCAAGGCGATGAAGGAAATCTGCGTTGCGCGCTACACGGCCTTTGGTTGCGCCGGCCAGGCCAGCAAGATCAAGCCGATTTCACTGGAAAAAATGGCCGAGCGCTACAAGAAGGGCGAGCTGAACGCGATCGTGAAGTGAGCGGCGAATTGCGGTAAAGTTTCCGGCCGTCGGAGATTTCCGGCGGCCTTTTCGTCTGGTTTCCCATGAACATCCAGTCCCACACCTTTGACCGATTGCGCAAGTTCTTCAGCAGCGGCCTCGACATTGTCGAGTATGCCGGCCTGCTGGTGATTGCCTTCGCCACCACCATCGCCATGTACCAGGAGGCGATGGTGATGGTCGAGTCGCACCGGGTGACCCTGGCCGACCTGCTGCTGATGTTCCTCTACCTCGAAGTGCTGGCGATGATCGGCCAGTACCTGAAATCGGGGCAGGTACAGGTGCGCTTTCCACTGTATATCGGCATGGTGGCGCTGGCGCGCTACCTGATCCTCGACATCAAGGACATGTCCGAGTGGCGCATGCTGGCGGTTGCGGCGGCGATATTCCTCCTGACTATGGCCGTACTGGCGATCCGCTACGGCCATGTGCGCTATCCCTATCGCGAGGATGCCGACGAGAAGCTCGGCAAGCCCTACGTTCGCGAATAAACCTCCAGTTCAGAGCATCTCCATGTCCATTTCCAGTTCCCCGCTGTTCGAATCCACCATCAAGAGCCTGCCGCTGCTCGGTCGCGGCAAGGTGCGCGACATATATGCCGTGGGCGAAGACAAGCTGCTCATCGTCACCACGGATCGCCTTTCGGCGTTCGACGTGATCCTGCCCGATCCGATTCCGGGCAAAGGCGCCGTGCTCACCGCGATGGCCAATTTCTGGTTTGGCAAGCTGGCCCATGTGGTACCCAACCAGCTGACCGGCATCGATCCCGAAACGGTCGTGGCGAGCGAAGAGGAAAGGCTACAGGTGCGCGGTCGCGCACTGGTGGTCAAGCGCCTCAAGCCGCTGCCGATCGAAGCGGTGGCGCGCGGCTACCTGATCGGCTCGGGCTGGAAGGATTACCAGGCGACGGGCGCCGTCTGCGGCATCGCATTGCCGCCCGGCCTGCAAATGGCCCAGCAATTGCCGACGCCGATATTCACTCCGGCGACCAAGGCCGAGATGGGCGACCACGATGAAAACATTGACTACGCAGCGGTCGAGAAACTGATCGGTGCCGATCTGGCGAAGACCGTCAAGGAAACCACCCTGCGCCTGTATCGCGAGGCCGCCGCCTTTGCCCGCGTGGTCGGCATCATCATCGCCGACACCAAATTCGAGTTCGGCCAGGACGAGGAAGGCCGCCTGTATCTCATCGACGAAGTGCTGACGCCCGATTCCTCGCGTTTCTGGCCGGCCGATCGCTACAAGGTGGGCATCAGCCCGCCCAGCTTCGACAAGCAGTTCGTCCGCGATTACCTGGAGACTCTGGACTGGAACAAGCAGGCGCCGGGACCGAAATTGCCGCGGGACATCATCGACAAGACGGCCGCCAACTATCTGGAGGCACTGACCCGTCTTGCCGGGCCGCACACCATCTGATGCTGCCGATGCTGCTGGTCCGATGAACGATCCCGTCGCCGTCCCGCCAGCGCCGACTTTTTCTCTTCCGAAAGTACGTCGCATCGGTTTTGCCGCGCCGCTGAAATGGCTCGGGCTGGGCTGGCGAGACCTCTGGCGACAGCCGGCGGCGAGCCTGTTCTATGGCATCGCCATTACCGTTTCCGGTGCGGTCATTCTCGGGGTGACTGCCAATTTCGCCTATCTGTTCGCCGCCGCCATTACCGGCTTCCTGCTTGTCGCGCCGATGCTGGCGACCGGTCTCTACGAACTCTCGCGCCGCTATCTGGCCAATGAGCCGGCGACACTGGTTGATTCCATGCTGGCCTGGAAGCGCAACCCGTCCGCGCTGGTCGGCTTCGGCCTGTTGTCGATACTGGCGGGTACCGCATGGCAGGTGGCGTCCATCGTCATCGTGGCGCTGTTCTACAAAGGCAGCGCCTTGCAGCCGCAGGCCATGATGATCGAGGTGCTGGTCAACCCGCAGCACTACCTGCTGTTCTTCATCTACCTTGGCGCCGGCGGCCTGCTCGCGGCGGTGGTGTTCGCCCTCAGCGTGGTCTCGATGCCGATGCTGGTCGACCGGCGCTGCGATCTGCTCTGCGCGCTGGTGACAAGCCTCAACGCCGTCGCCGAGAATCCGCTGTCCCTGGCACTCTGGGCCGTCATCATCATGTTGCTGACCGGCCTCGGTTTCGCCACCGCGCTGGTCGGCCTGATCATTGTCATGCCCTGGCTGGGACACGCCAGTTTTCATGCCTACAAGGATCTCGTCGAGTAAACGACGAGGCATTGCAGTTTCCTTCTTCGCCCCAATCTGAGCGAAATGAATCCACTACTCGATTTCAGCGGGCTGCCCCGCTTTGACACTGTTCAGCCTGAACACGTCACCCCCGCCATCCGCCAGCTGCTCGACGAAAACCGCGCATTGGTCGAACGCCTGATCGCGCCGGAAACCGCCGCGACCTGGGATGCCTTCGTGCAGCCGATGCTCGATGCGGGCGAGCGCCTGTCGCGTGCCTGGGGCATTGTTGGTCATCTGCATTCAGTCAATGATGTGCCGCCCTGGCGCGAGGCCTATAACGCCATGCTGCCCGAGGTGTCCAGCTTCTATGCCGATCTGGGGCAGAACCTGGCCCTCTTTGCCAAGTACAAGGTGCTGGCGGCCGGTACGGAGTTTCCCGCGCTGTCGCCGGCCCGGCGTCGCATCATCGAAAACGACTTGCGCGATTTCCGGCTTTCCGGCGCGGAACTGGCTGAAGCGCAGAAGCCGCGCTTCAAGGAAATCCAGGAGGAATTGTCGGCACTCGGTGCGAAGTTCTCGGAGAACGTGCTCGATGCAACCAATGCCCACGCCGAGTGGATCGAGGACGAGGCCGGACTCAAAGGCCTGCCCGAAGATGCGAAGTCCGCCGCGCGAGCCGCAGCGGAAAAAGACGGCGAATTTGCCAAACGCGCCGGCTGGAAGTTCACCCTGCACGCGCCGTCCTACATTCCGGTCATGCAGTTTTGCGACAACCGCGATTTGCGTGCCCGCATGTATCGCGCCTACGCCACCCGTGCCTCCGAGTTCGGCCCCGCCGAACTGGATAACGGCCCGCTGATCGACCGCCTGCTGGCCCTGCGCAACGAAGAAGCGCAGATGCTCGGCTACGCCAACTTCGCCGAAGTATCGCTGGCCACCAAGATGGCCGACACGCCGACGCAGGTCGCGGCCTTCCAGCGCGACATGGCCGCCAAGGCGCGCCCCTTTGCTGAAAAGGACATTGCAGAACTGCGCCAGTTCGCCGCCACGGAACTTGGCATGAGCCAACTGGAAAGCTGGGATCTCGCCTGGGCCGCGGAAAAACTCAAGCAGGCGCGCTACAGTTTCTCCGACGATGAAGTGAAGCAGTACTTCCCGGAACCGAAGGTGCTGGCCGGCTTGTTCCGCGTCATCGAAGCCCTGTTCGCGGTCAAGCTCGCACCCGACACGGCGCCGGCCTGGCATCCCGCCGTGCGCTTCTTCCGCATCGAGCGCGAAGGCAAGCTCATCGGCCAGTTCTACCTCGATCTGTATGCGCGTGAAACCAAACGCGGCGGCGCCTGGATGGATGAAGCGATTACCCGCCGCCGTGTCGGACATGGCGTGCAGACGCCGGTCGCCTACCTCAACTGCAACTTCCCGGCCCCGGTGGGAGACAAATCCGCCACCTTCAGTCACGACGACGTGATCACCCTGTTCCACGAATGTGGCCATGGCCTGCACCACCTGCTGACGCAAGTGGACGAACTGCCGGTGTCGGGCATCCATGGCGTCGAATGGGACGCGGTCGAACTGCCTAGCCAGTTCATGGAAAACTTCTGCTGGGAATGGGATGTGCTCACCGGCATGACGGCGCACGCCGAAACCGGGGCGCCGCTGCCGCGCGCGCTCTACGACAAGATGATCGCCGCGAAGAATTTCCAGAGCGGCTTGCAGACCCTGCGCCAGCTCGAATTCGGCCTGTTCGATCTGCTGCTGCACAGCGAGTTTGTACCCGGAGGCGGCCGCAGCTTCATGGACTTGCTGGCCGAGGTGCGTCGCGAAGTGGCGGTGCTGGTGCCGCCGGAATGGAACCGCTTCCCGCACGGTTTCTCGCACATCTTCGGTGGCGGCTACGCGGCCGGCTACTACAGCTACAAGTGGGCCGAAGTGCTTTCCGCCGACGCCTACGAGGCTTTCGAAGAGGCCGCCAAAACCAGCGGCAGCACGCTCGACAAGGCGACCGGCGAGCGCTTCTGGCGCGAAATTCTGTCGGTCGGCGGATCACGTCCGGCGCTTGAATCCTTCAAGGCCTTCCGCGGCCGCGAGCCGCGGCCCGATGCCTTGTTGCGGCACAACGGGATGGCCGTGGCGACCTGAATCATCACTGCCTGACCGCGCGGCGCGGCGGCGGGAAATCGACGCTCAATCCTCGACGCACACCTGATTGCGGCCGCTTTCCTTGGCCCGATACAGCGCCGCATCGGCGCGTGCCAGCAAGGTTTCGGCGCTGTCGCCGGGCCGCGCGCTGGCGATGCCGAAACTCACCGTGATCGGCCGGCTCACTTCGGCTACCGTCTCGCCGGCAAATGCCAGGCGGATGCGCTCGGCGGCATCGGTCGCCGCCGCCGGCTCGGTGTCGGGCAACAGGATGACGAACTCCTCGCCGCCCCAGCGCGCCACCAGATCGTAGGGCCGGGTGCCGGCCCGCATTACCTTCACCAGCGCCTTCAGCACCGCGTCGCCCGCCAGATGGCCGAATTCGTCATTGACGCTCTTGAAGTGATCGACATCGGCCAGGGCCAGGCTCAAGGCGCCGCCGGTGCGCTGGTGGCGCTCCAGTTCCTCCAGCAGGCGCTGGTCGAAGCGGCGGCGGTTGGCCGCGCCCGTCAGCGGGTCGGTGCGCGAGGTGTCGAGAATCTCCTGGTTGCTGCGTTGCAGGCTCCGGTTGTGCCGCGTCAGCGCGCGCTGGGCTTCGGCCAACTCGTCGTTCAACAGCATCACCTCCGCCGACAGGCGCTCGAGGTCGGCAATGTCGTGCTCGCCGACCAGCATCAGGCCGTCGCCGTTACGATGTATCGTGCCGCTGATGGTCTGGCCGAAGGCATTGGCGTTGCCCAGCGTGATCAGCCCCTGAAACAGCGGTGCATCGGTCGACGGATCAACCAGTCGGCCCGAAACCAGCTCGGCAAACTGCGGATTGATGAAAACCGCCGAAACATCCAGCAGGCAGCCGGCCGGCTGCGGGTCGCGGCCGATCATCCGCCAGAAGCCGGCATTGGCGTCCAGCAGGCGGCCCTCGCGGGTCAGCAAGGCAATCGCCACCGAGCTCAGCCGGCCCAGAAACGCCGGTATCTGCCCGACGGCAATGGTGGCGGCTGTGCGTTCCATCGCGTCAGCCCGCCGCCTCCGCCGACGGCGGCGGCTCAAGCGGCAGCGAAATGCGGAAGGTGGTGCCGGCGCCGACTGTGCTGCTTACCCCGATATGCCCGCCGTGTTTCTTCACGATGCCGTAGGACAGCGACAGGCCCAGCCCGGTACCCTTGCCGATCGGCTTGGTGGTGAAGAAGGGATCGAATATGCGATTGAGATTCTCTTCCGGAATCCCCGCGCCGGTGTCGGCAATCTCCACCCAGACGCCGCCGTCCCCGGTTCCGCAGCGAATCGTGATGGTGCCGCGGCGGCTTTCCGGCATTGCCTGCGCCGCATTGACCAGCAGGTTCATGAACACCTGATTGAGCTGCGACGGCAGGCACCTGATCGCCGGCAGATCGCCGTACTCCCTGACCACGTCGGCGTGGTACTTGATCTCGTTGTTCACAATGTTGAGCGTCGAATCCAGCCCGGATCGAAGATCGACCGTTTCCCATTGCTGGGCGCTGTCCACCCTCGAAAAATCCTTCAGGTCGGCGACGATCTGCTTGACGCGGGCAATGCCATCCCGTGATTCCTGAAGCAGCGCCGGAATGTCTTCCTTCAGGTAGTCGAGTTCGGCCTCCTTTTTGGTCGCCGCCATCCGCGCCAGCCAGGCCGCGCGTTTCGGGCATGGGTCGCTCATCTCGCGCAGCATCGCTTCGCCTTCGCCATACGCCTCCAGCACGTCGCCGATCTGATCGAAGTACTCCATCAGCGATCCCAGGTTGGATTGCACGAAACCGATCGGATTGTTGATTTCATGCGCCACGCCGGCGGCCAGCTGGCCGATGGACGCCAGCTTTTCCGATTGCACCAGCTGCGCCTGGGTCTGCTTCAGTTCCGCGTGCAGCGCCGACAATTCGTCGAAGCGCTGCTTGAGCTCGGCCTCGACCGCCCGCCGGTGCGCGATGTCATCTTCCAGCTCGCGTGCCACCTGGCCCAGCAGGTTGCTCTTGCGCACCAGACCGCGCTGCGCCTCGGCCAGATCGGCGTTGAGCTGCAAGACCTCTGCCGCCACGCATTCCAGATCATGGATGTCGTGCTCGCCGATCAGCAGCAGGTCTCGCCCCTCGCGATGGATGACGGCGCTGATGGACCGGCACTGCGTCTCCGGCTCGCCCAGTGTCAGCAAGCCGGCGAACAGCGGCGCGTCCGGCGTCGGCGGGCTCGCGGTTCCCAGCAACGCGGCCAGCGACGGATTGACGAAACATTCCGCGATATCGAGCCGGCTGCCGGCCGGCAGCGGCTCCCGCCCGATCAGGCGCCAGAAGCCGAGGTTGGCATCGAGCAACCGGCCCTCGCCATCGAGCCGCGCCATCACCACCGCCGTCAGGTGGCGCAGCGCCGCCGGAATGGCCGATTCCGGGTTGGAAACCATGCCGCGGTCCATCGGTTCAGCCGCCCCCATCGGCCCCGGCGCCGAAGCTCTTCGCCTGCCGCTCCGCCTGTTCGGCATCGCTCGCCCAGAGGTCGGCGCCCAGATCGTGCCAGACATCGTCCAGCGCGTTGATGGTGCGCCCGCCGAGCAGGATCGCCGGACAGGCCTGGCCCAGTTCGGCGCGCAAGCGCCCGATGTGGCGGCGCGCGGTTTCCAGTTGCTGCGGCATCGACACCGACAGGCCGAGCAGATCGGGACGCAGCGCATCGACCTGCCCCAGCAGCGACTGCTCCGGCACATCGGCGCCGAGAAAATGTGCGGTCCAGCCCGCCGTTTCGAAGGCATCGGACACCATGCGCAGCCCCAGCGCGTGATGGTTGCCTTCGACATTGGCGAACAGCGCCGTGCGCGCCAGCGGCGCGGCGAATTCGGCGCGAGAAAAGGCATTGGCCATCACGTATTGCGAGATCGCCGTGGCCAGGTGCTCCTGCGCCACGCTGATGCGGTTGGTCTGCCACAGGCGGCCCACGTCGTACATCGCGGCCTGGATGATGCGCACATTTACCGCTGCCAGCGACGCGCCCGCCGTCATGGACTCGCTCACCAGGCGCTGCGCCGCGACGCGCTGGCTGCCCATCAGCAAGTCGAGATAAGCGTCCTTCTGCGCCAGCGGCGACGGCAGATGGCGAAACTCGGCCGGCAACGCGGCCGGTTCCAGCAATGCCTGGCGGCCGGCGGCCAGCACGTCGAGCACCCGCGCCCTGTCCTCTCCATGCAGCTGCTCGCCATAGAAGACAGCCAGATCGTCGAGCGAATTGACGAGGTGAAGCTGTTCAACGCCGCGCGATGCCAGGACCTCGGCCACCCAGCGCACATACTCGGCGAAGGGCTGCGTGCGCCCGCTGTCGACGGCGGCGCGCAGGTAGTCGATGTGGTGCCGGATGTCGGCGCGACAGGCATTGAGCCCGCGCTCGCCGAAGCGTTGCAGCAGGTCCGGATGCAGGCGGTATTGCCGCTCGACCGTCGCCGTGATGGCGTCGTCGGCGCCGGCCAGCAGTTTTTCGCCGAGGGAATCGTTCACGTCGTTACTCCTTCGCTCAATCCGTCACCAGATTCAGCCGCCGCACCTCGGTGCTGCCGGGCACGACGCGCAGGCCTTTCGGGATGCCGACATGGGAGGCGCGGTGCGCCGGCGACTTGAACCAGGTCTCGAAACTCTCGGCATCGGTCCACCAGGTCAGCAGCCAGAATTCGCCCGGCTGCTCGCCGTCGCGCACGACTTCCATGCGCACGAAGCCGGGCGCGTCATCGACCAGATGCGGGCGTTGCCGGAATGCCTCGGCCACTTCGTCGGCCATGTCGTTGGCCACCGTGAATCTGCTGAATCCGAGAAACATGCTGCTCCTTTGGTTCGCGCGGCGAGGCCGGGGTCACCGCAAAAATGTCGCCGCAAAAAGTCGGCGCTGGCGATACGGCGATTACCCCAGGGCAATCGCATGAAGCACTGCTCCTCCCCTTCAAGGGGAAGAGTCCAGAGCCGAAGTGATGACCTGCTCCCT
>CAYNGV010000090.1:0-8858 GCA_964397005.1 uncultured Sulfuritalea sp.
CGGGCATTCGAGCGCCAGAACCTGCGACCCAACGTGATGCTGACGGCCATCGATTCCGATGTGATCAAGACCTATGTGGCGCTCGGCCTCGGTGTCGGCATCATCGCCGAAATGGCCTTCGATCCGGTACGCGACGACACGCTCGCCGCCATGCCGGCCTCTCATCTGTTCGAGGGCAATACGACGCGCGTGGGTTTTCGTCGCGACGTCTGGCTACGTGGCTACGAATACGATTTCATGGAACTGCTGGCACCGCAACTGACGCGGCGCATGATCGAGGCCACGCTGAAAGGCGAAGGCGCCGATCCCGGCCTTTGATTCCCTTCGACTCGGGAGATTTCCTTGTCGGCGAAGACGATGTTCGCGAATCCGGAAGCTAGAATGGCGTCAGTCCGCTATTGCCGCACATTCCAGAGAGCGAGGTTTGACCATGCCCTATACATCTGATCTTGTCCATGAACTGAACACCCTGATACGTTTCGATCTGGAGACCAGTCAGCAGGGAATCAAGGTGCACAAGACCGCTGATCCGATGGTGATTGAAGCGGTTCGCCGTTTGCACGCCAAGGGCTTGCTGACGCAGGTTGATGGCGGCTATCTGACAGGTCTCGGCAGGGATGCGGCAGAGCATGCGCAAGCAATGCTGACCATACTGACCTCGGATTCAACCGCTGCGGCAGCCCAGTAGCGGATATCGCCTAAGGACTCTCGTCCGCCGTGTCACCCGTTTCCGGCTTGCCTTCGAGGTCACGCAGTTCCCTGAACAACTCGCGGTAAGCCCGCGGCGGCTTGCCTTGTTGCGCTTCTTTCAACGCGTTGCGGCGTAACTGACGCAGGTGCTGCATGTCGGCACCGGGGAAGTCGCGGGCCACTTCGCTGAATACCGCTTCGTCTTCCATCAAGCGCGTGCGCAGTCTTTCCAGGCGGTGCTGGCGGATGTTGGCCGCTTCCGAGTTGCCCTTGATTTCATCCATCGCCGCACGCAAAGGCGCGGCATCGATGTCGCGCATGATCTTGCCGATGTACTGCATCTGGCGGCGTTTGGCTTCGTGTTTGGTGAAACGCTGCGCATCCAGCAAGGCGTCGCGCAGCCGTTCCGGCATGTCGATCTTCGCCAGCCGCTCTTTCGACAGCGCCACCAGTTCCGCGCCCAGATCCTGCAACGCGGTCATCTCGCGCTTGAGTTGCGATTTACTGGGGCCGGAATACTCGTCCGGCTCGATATCCATATCTTCCACGGTTATGTCCCCGGAGTTTGCGAAGGGGACGGTATCCCCCGGTGGGATATGATTATAGCTTCGCCAATCGAAGGGTTTCCGCATGTCCCAAGGTTTTGCTCACTCCCAGGAGGCATTGCGCGCATTGGCGCAAGCTGTTCTCGATCACGCCGCAGCAAAGGGCGCCACGGCCTGCGAGGTTGACGTCTCGGAAGGTGTCGGCCAGTCGGTCAGCGTGCGCCGGCAGGAAGTTGAAACCATCGAATACAACCGCGACAAGGGACTCGGTGTTTCGGTGTATATCGGCCAGCGACGTGGCCATGCCAGCAGTTCCGACTTCTCGCCGGCCGCGCTGAGAGCCTCGGTCGAGGCCGCGTTGTCGATTGCGCGATTCACCGCCGAAGACGATTGCGCAGGCCTGCCCGACGCAAAATTGATGGCGAAGAAGAGCATGGATCTGGACCTGTTTCATCCCTGGGACATTTCCGTGGAGGCGGCGATCGACCTCGCGCGCCGCTGCGAACAGGCTGCCTTCGATGTCAGCCCGATGATCAGGAATTCCGAAGGCGCCAGCGTTTCGGCGCAGACTTCCCATTTTGTTTCGGCCAACAGCCTGGGCTTCATGGATGGCTTTGCCACTTCACGGCACTATGTGTCCTGTTCGGTGATCGCCGGCGAAGGCGAGGACATGCAGCGCGACGACTGGTATGCCACACGTCGCAACGCAGACGGATTTCCCGATGCCGCACGTATCGGCGACTACGCGGCGCGACGGGCGCTGTCGCGTCTCGGTGCGCGCAAGCTGAAGACGCGCAAATGTCCGGTGATTTTCGAGGCGCCGCTGGCCGCGGGATTGATCGGCAGTTTTGTGCACGCGGTCTCCGGCGGCGCGCTCTATCGGAAAACCTCGTTTCTGCTGGACAGCCTGGGTCAACAGCTATTCCCGGATTTCGTCCAGATCAGCGAGCGGCCCCATATCCGCGGCGCGTTCGCCTCTTCGCCATTCGATGACGATGGCGTTGCCACGCGTGATCGAGAGGTCGTCAGGAACGGTGTGCTGCAAGGCTACTTCCTGTCCACCTACTCGGCGCGCAAACTGGGCATGCAGACCACCGGCAACGCCGGCGGTTCACACAATCTGCTGGTGCAACCGGGGCAGCGTGATCTCAAGGGATTGCTGCGCGAAATGGGTACCGGTCTGCTGGTCACCGAACTGCTTGGCCAGGGCGTCAACTATGTGACCGGCGACTATTCGCGCGGGGCCGCGGGGTACTGGGTGGAAAAGGGTGAAATCGCCTATCCGGTGGAAGAAATCACCATAGCCGGTAACCTGCGCGAGATGTTGCGCGGGATCGTCGCCATAGGCAATGACATTGAGGTGCGTGGTTCGAAGCAGGTGGGTTCGGTTCTGGTCGAGCGCATGACGATCGCCGGCAACTAAGGCGGCGGCCGAGACAAGCCGAAAGTCGGCGCTGACGGTACGGCGAAGCAACGCTGCCCGGCAAACTTCCGCAATCCGGCTTGACCGCAAAGCAGGGTTTGATATGCTAATTGCCCCATTTCCGGTAGAGTCCGGAACGCGGGCTTTGATTCGTCTCCAGTGGAGTCGTCGCCATACAAGCCGTAGTCCATTCCCCGCACCACCCGGGAGTTTCCTGAATAAACTCGCTGCATCGCCAGTCGTGGATGGCAGCATGCTGGAAGGTAGAACGTTCTGAAATCATTTCTTGGCATCTCTCTCGGGGAACAAACTCCACGAAGTGATGAAGCGGAAGCGATCAACGCCCCGCAGCGGAAGTTCGACCTCAACAAGCTGAAGACGCTCATCGATTTTTTTCCGATCGGGAAGAAGCTGTCCTATAGCCCCGAGTTCAAGAAGGAAATCGTTTTCGATACGCTTGTCGTCGCCTACTGCGTGAATGGAAGTTTCGTCTATTCCGGCGAATCGATCGATCGCGATTCCGATGGCTATCCGACGATGTTCCGCGCCGGCGAAAACGAAGAGCGAATACCCGTTTCGCGCCTCAAGCTGTTGCAGTTGCTCGTTCCGGATACCACCGAACTTGAACTGAAGCTCGATTACGCGCGGCGAGCGCTGATTGGTCGGGGGCGACAATTCATCAAGGGCAATTCCATATCCCTGATTTCCAAAGCGGGGACCAGGGGCGTGTCGACCGTCGATACCGAGGTGGCGAAGAATTTCGTCCTGAAGGATGGCCCTTACGCCAACACACAGATGATTTTGCTGACGCCGGAACTGCATACGCTGGCCGTTACCGACCAGCGGAAAAAGGCTCGCGCAAAGACATCCGTTCCCGTGAGGGTGTCCTTGGCGGACGAACGCTTGTCCGGGTCCTACACGATCGCCGATATTTCGGATGGTGCCGTGCGCATTCGAGTGCGGGACCGCGATACCACGATGCCCGAAATGAACCGGGGCGACGAAGTGTATCTTGACATCGATCTCGGCGAGTCGGAACGGCATTACACCATCAAGGGATCGGTTTTCCGCCGCTCGGCGGAGACATGCATCGTTCATTTGGAGGGACTGCTCCACGACGGGCGACTCGCAAGTTTCAGTTCGCTTGACCTGCTGGAGTTGAAGGCCGGCTTGCTCAACTACGGCGATTGACCGTACCTGATATCGTGCGACTGCTACCGTCGCTTTTTCAGGGCGAGCGGGCGCTGTTCAGGTCGGCCAGCTAAATTTTCCGCCTGTCGAGGTATCCATCGTGCGGTTCTTTTCCGGCACTGTCAGTGGCAGGCCTTGTCATGAATAGCTTTCCGCTCATTGAATGGACCGAGGACGGCGCGGTGCACTCTGCCCGATGGCATTCCGAAAGCGGGACACCGCCGCCCAAACGCGTCGTCATCGCCGACGACCGCATCACCGCCGATGCCGCCTGGCGCCTAGCCAGCGAGGGAACGGCACTGCTGTGGCGGGGTGATTTCCAGAACGCGCGCCAGCTCCTGCTGGCCATGGCCCGGCGCATCGACCGCAAGCCGCGCAAGGCGGTATCGGCAACAGCAGCTCCGACCGAGGCCTTTCACCTGTATCGTCAGGCGCAGTCGCAGCGCGCACGCAGCCTGGGCATGCTGCTGCTGCCCTTCGAGGCCGATTACCGGGTGCCGCTGCGGCGGGCGCCCGACGTGCAGCAGGCGTGCCTGGAGGCCTACGGGGCGGCATCGGGCGAGCATGGCCCTTTCGTCGCATCGCTGCGGGAACTGCTGGGCGTGGTCGGCGCGCACGAGTGGCGCAAGACGGGCGTCGCGATCCCCTCGCTGGGCCAGCGCATCCATCCGCATTACGGCGTCTTCGCGCCGGTGCGCGGCGAGTATGTCGACCTGGTGGCCGGCGCGCCACTGCCGGCGGGATGCACGCTGGCCTTCGACATCGGTACCGGCACCGGCGTGCTGGCGGCGGTGCTGGCGCGGCGGGGCATCGCACGCGTCGTCGCCACCGATCAGGACCCGCGTGCGCTGGCGTGCGCCGCCGAGAACATGGCGCGACTCGGGCTGGCCGCGCGGGTGGATGTTGTCGCGGCGGATCTGTTTCCGCCAGACCGCGCTCCGCTGGTGGTGTGCAATCCGCCGTGGGTTCCGGCCCGCGCCGGTTCACCGCTCGAACGCGCCGTGTACGACCCCGACAGTCGCATGCTGATGGGATTCATCAAGGGACTGCCCGGGCATCTGGAGCCGGGCGGCGAGGGCTGGCTGATACTCTCCGATCTCGCCGAACATCTGGGCTTGCGCTCGCGCGCCGAACTGTTGGCGGCCTTTGACGAGGCCGGCCTCAAAATTGTGGGTCGCGTGGATGCAAGACCGCATCATCCGCGCGCGTCGGACACCAACGATCCGCTGCATGCCGCACGCGCCGCGGAACTGACGTCACTCTGGCGTCTTGCGATGCGCTGTCAGGCGCGGGGATGAACCGGCGGCAGGGCGCTGCCGTGAGGGGCTGCCCAGGGCTTGGTATAGTATTCAAGGTTTAAACCATACTCTATAACAAAAGTAAGGGGTCATGACGCTCAATCAGAGGATGCAACTGTTCCCGCGCAAGTTCTGGCCGACGTTGGTCATGTTCCTTGCGTTGGTTGTTGCATTTGGAGTCTACGTCCTCGCTGAAAAGCAGATCGATCGCGCCCATGAACAGCGGCATCGCTCGTTTCTGCTGGCGGACCAGTTGCGGCAATCCTCCGACGATCTGACGCGCATGGCCCGAACCTATGTGGCGACCGGCGATCCGCGCTACAAGGAGCATTACCGGGAGATCCTCGACATCCGCGATGGCCGCCGGCCGCGACCGCCCGGCTACGAGAACGTCTATTGGGACCTGCTGCTGACGCAAGCGCCCTCCTCGCGCGAGGCCGCCGGGCGGCCCGCCGCGCTGCTGGACCTGATGCGCGAGGCCGGATTCGCCGAAGACGAGTTCCTCAAGCTGGCGGAGGCCAAGGCCAACTCGGACAACTTGACGGTGATCGAATTCGAAGCCATGAGACTGGTCGGCGACGCGGGTCCGGACGCGGCGGCCCGTCGTACGCGGGCGCTGCTGCTGATGCATGACGCCAGCTACCATCGCGCCAAGGCCGCCATCATGGCGCCGATCAACGAGGTGTTTGCGCTGATGGACAGGCGCACCGCCGAGCGGGTGCGGGCCACGGAACGCGTTGCCATCGTCTTTCGCATCGTGTTCATATTCTGCTGCCTCGGGGTGACGCTGATGCTGTGGCGGGCGTATGCGGCCTTGCGCAAGACCCTGGGCGGAACGGTCGACGAAGTCCGCTCGGGAATGCTCAGGATCGGCCAGGGAGACCTGTCGGCGGCGATCACCGTCGCGCCGGGAATGGAGGACAGCGTGCTGGCCGGATTGTCCGCCATGCAGGCGAAACTGAAGACGATCGAGGCCGAACGCGAGGCGACCGTTCGTGCAGTGCGCCAGTCGGAGCAGAAGTTTTCCACGGCGTTTCGTTCCTGCCCCGTCGCGGCGTCCATCGCCACGGCGGAGGATGGCCGCTTCATCGAGGCCAACGAGAACTACGAACGCGATTTTGGCTGGCCCCGCACGGACCTGATCGGCAGGCGCTCGGTGGACATCGGCATCTGGCCCGACGACGCCACGCGGCAACCCTGGGCGGAGGCGGTCCGCCGCGAAGGCCGGCTGGTCAACCACGAGACGGTCTGGATGCACAAGAACGGCCAGCGGCGGGATGTCAGCCTGTCGGCCGAGATCACCGAACTCGACGGCAAGGCCTGCATCCTTGCCTATGCCACGGACATTACCGCGCGCAAGCGCGTCGAGCATGCCCTGCTGGCCAGCCAGACGCGACTGCGCGCGGTGCTCGATGGCGTCCAGAGCGGTGTCGTCACCATCACCGAAAACGGCATCGTCGAGTCCTTCAACCAGTCGGCCGAGCGCATGTTCGGCTACGCCGCCGCCGAGGTGGTCGGCAACAACGTCAGCATGCTGATGCCGGAGCCCTACAAAGCCGCGCATGACGGCTATCTCGACAACTATCGGCGCACCGGCGTCGCCAGGGCCATCGGGCAGCGCACCGACGTGGTCGCCCGGCGCAAGGATGGCTCAACCTTCCCCATAGAGCTTGGCGTCACCGAAACCGTGCTCAACGAGAGGAGGTTCTTCATTGGCAGCGTCAGCGACATCAGTTTCCGCAAGAAGGCCGAGGCCGAGCTTCGCATTGCCGCGACGGCCTTCGAATCCCAGGAAGGCATGGTCGTCACCGATCCCGACGGCGTGATCCTGAGAGTCAACCAGGCATTCGTCGAGAGCACGGGCTATGCGGCGGACGAGGCGATCGGCCAGACCCCGCGCCTGCTGAAGTCAGGCCGCCACGACGCTGCGTTTTATGCCGCGATGTGGGCGAGCCTCGTCAACGCGGGAACATGGCAGGGGGAAATCTGGGATCGGCGCAAGGACGGCGAGGTGTATCCAAAGTGGCTGACCATCTCCGCGGTAAAGGGTGATGACGGGGTCGTCACCCACTATGTCGGCACGCATCAGGACATTACCGAACGCAAGAAGGCGGAAGAAAGAATCAAGGATCTGGCCTTTTTTGATTCCCTTACTCGCCTGCCGAACCGCACACTGCTGATGGACCGCCTGAAGCAGGCCATGACCGCCGGCAATCGCAACGGCACTTTTGGCGCCGTGCTGTTCATCGACCTCGATCATTTCAAGACGCTGAACGACACCCTGGGCCATGACAAAGGTGACTTGCTGCTGCAGCAAGTGGCGCAGCGCCTCATGGCCAGGGTGCGCGAGGGCGACACCGTGGCGCGGCTGGGCGGCGATGAGTTCGTCATGGTACTGGGCAGCCTGAACAAAACCGCCGAGGAGGCCGCCAACGAGACTGAAGCCGTGGGCGAAAAAATTCTCGCCGTTCTCAATCAAACATACCTGCTTGGTGATATTGATTACCGCAGCACGGCGAGCATTGGCGCCACCCTGTTTCGCGGGCATGAGACCTCCATTGAGGATTTGCTGAAACAGGCCGACCTCGCCATGTACCGGTCCAAGGAAACCGGGCGCAATGGCCTGCATTTCTTTGATCCGGCCATGCAGACGGTGGTGGTCGAACGAGTCGCCCTGGAAACGGGTCTGCGCAAAGCCATCGAAGGCAATCAGCTTCTGCTCCATTACCAGGCCCAGGTGGGCGGAACGGGACGCGTCACGGGCGCCGAAGCCCTGGTGCGCTGGCAGCATCCCGAGCGCGGCATGGTATCTCCCGCCGACTTTATTCCCCTGGCTGAAGAAACCGGGCTGATCCTGCCTTTGGGCCAATGGGTGCTGGAAACTGCCTGCACCCAGTTGGCGCAGTGGGCGATCCGTCCGGAAATGGCCCATCTCACGGTGGCTGTGAATGTGAGTGCCCAGGAGTTCCGCGACCCCGACTTTGTCTTGAAGGTCGTGGCGATCCTCAATCAGACGGGCGCCAATCCGAATCGGCTCAAGCTGGAGCTGACCGAGAGCCTGCTGGTGGACAATGTGGAAGACGTCATCGAAACAATGTTTGCGCTGAAAGCCAGGGGCGTGGGCTTTTCGCTGGACGATTTCGGCACCGGCTATTCCTCGCTGTCCTATCTGAAGCGCCTGCCGCTGGACCAGTTGAAGATCGACCAGTCGTTTGTGCGCGACATCCTCATCGATCCGAACGACGCCGCAATCGCCCGGACCATCGTGGCGCTGGCGCAAAGCCTGGGGCTGGGTGTGATCGCCGAGGGAGTGGAGACCGAAACGCAGCTTGCCTTCCTCGCCAGTTCGGGTTGCCATGCCTTCCAGGGCTATTTTTTCAGCAGACCGCTGCCGGTCGAGGGCTTCGAGGAGTTTGTGCGGCGGGTTTGAGATGCCTCCGGGGACCCTGCCGGGCCGTCAGCGTTTCAAGGATGTACTAAGGTTTCTCCGCAAAGTGCCGTAACAGAGGTACTGATTAGACAGGAGCGCCAGAACATGAAATTCAAGGTGAATTACAAGGGAATCCAGAAGTACATCGGTCAGTTGGAGCTGGCCAACGCCTATCTGGCGCAGCACTGGGGTTCGGTTTCCAGGGCCTATGAATTGGGAGTGAAGCTGGAACTGGTGCAGCAAGGCAGATAGACAGCACGGGATTGAGTAAGTACCAAAAA
>CAYNGV010000091.1:0-8849 GCA_964397005.1 uncultured Sulfuritalea sp.
TCGCGCTACGGCACCACGCTGGTCACCGGCTTTGCCCGGCTGCACGGCTATCCGCTGGGCATCGTCGCCAACAACGGCATCCTGTTCGGCGAATCGGCGCAGAAGGGCGCGCATTTCATCGAGCTGTGCTCGCAGCGCGGCATTCCTCTGCTGTTCCTGCAGAACATCACCGGCTTCATGGTCGGGCGCAAGTACGAGAACAGCGGCATCGCCAAGGACGGCGCGAAGATGGTCACCGCCGTGGCGACCACGCAGGTGCCGAAGTTCACCATGATCATCGGCGGTTCTTTCGGCGCCGGCAACTACGGCATGTGCGGCCGCGCCTACAGTCCGCGCATGCTGTGGATGTGGCCCAACGCGCGCATCAGCGTGATGGGCGGCGAACAGGCAGCTTCGGTCTTGTCCACCATCAAGCGCGACGGCATGGAGGCGAGTGGCAAGGAGTGGAGCAAGGAAGACGAAGACGCCTTCAAGACGCCGATCCGCGAGCAGTACGAAACCCAGGGTCATCCCTACTACGCCACGGCGCGCCTGTGGGACGATGGCGTGCTCGATCCGGCACAGACGCGGCGAACGCTGGGCTTGGGCATTTCCGCTTCGTTGAACGCACCGATCCTGCCGACCAAGTTCGGCGTCTTCCGCATGTAAGGACGCACCATGAACAACAACATACTCACTGAAATCGACATCGGCGTCGGCATCATCACCCTCAACCGCCCCGAGCGGCACAATGCCTTCGACGACGGGCTGATCGCCGAGCTGTCCGCCGCCATCGACCTGATGGCGGCCGAACCGGCGGTGCGCGTGATGGTGATTTCGAGTACCGGCAAGAGCTTCTGCGCCGGCGCCGACCTCAACTGGATGAAGCGTGCGGCGGCCTACAGTGCGGAAGAGAACTTGCGCGATTCGCGCGCGCTGGCCGAGATGTTGCGCAAGCTCGCGCAATGCCCGAAGCCGACCATTGCCCGCGTCCAGGGCCCCGCCTATGGCGGCGGTGTCGGCCTGGTGGCCTGCTGCGATGTCGCCATCGGCACCTTCGATGCCGAGTTCTCGCTGACCGAAGTCAAGCTCGGACTGATCCCCGCCGTGATCAGTCCGCACGTCATCGCCGCCATCGGCGAACGTTACGCGCGGCGCTACATGCTGACGGCGGAGCGCTTTTCGGCGGCCGAGGCCTACCGCATCGGCCTGCTGCACGAGATGGTGGCGGACGACGAGGGGCTCGACGAGGCGGTGGGCGAGATTGTCGAAGCACTGCTGAAGAACGGGCCGCGCGCCATGGCCGAATGCAAGGCCTTGATCGCCGCCGTCGCGTGGAAGCCGCTTGCGCCCGACGTGGTCGAAGACACCGCCCAGCGCATCACTCGGCTGCGTGCCAGCACCGAAGGGCGCGAGGGCATGAACGCCTTCCTCGAGAAACGCAAACCCAACTGGATCGCCCAGGGCTGAAACCATGTTCACGAAAATACTGATTGCCAATCGTGGAGAGATTGCTTGCAGAGTAATTAAGACTGCGCGCCGCATGGGCATCCGCACTGTTGCCGTGTATTCGGAAGCCGATGCCGGCGCACGCCATGTGCGGCTGGCCGACGAAGCCGTCTGCATCGGCGCGCCGCCGCCCAGGGAATCCTACCTGGTGGTGGACAAGATCATCGGCGCGGCGCTGGCGACCGGTGCCCAGGCCATCCATCCGGGCTACGGCTTCCTCTCCGAGAACGAGGAGTTCGCCGAGGCCTGTGCTGCGAACGGCGTCGTCTTCATCGGTCCGCCGGTCTCCGCGATTCGCGCCATGGGCTCGAAATCCGAAGCCAAGAAGCTGATGGAGAAGGCCGGTGTGCCGCTGACGCCCGGCTATCACGGCGACCAGCAGGAGCCTGACTTCCTCAGGCAGCAGGCCGACAAGATCGGCTACCCGGTGTTGATCAAGGCCGCGGCCGGCGGCGGCGGCAAGGGCATGCGCGCGGTGGATAGAAGCGAGGACTTCCTCGATGCGCTGGCCTCCTGCAAGCGCGAGGCGCAGTCCTCCTTCGGCGACCAGCACGTGCTGATCGAGAAGTACCTGCAGCGCCCACGCCACATCGAAATCCAGGTATTCGGCGACAGTCACGGCAATTGCGTCTATTTGTTCGAGCGCGACTGCTCGGTGCAGCGCCGCCACCAGAAGGTGCTGGAAGAGGCGCCCGCTCCAGGCATGACTGCCGAGCGCCGCGCCGCCATGGGCAAGGCTGCGGTCGATGCGGCGCAGGCCGTCGGCTACGTCGGCGCCGGCACGGTCGAGTTCATCGTCAATCAGGACGGCACGTTCTACTTCATGGAAATGAACACGCGGTTGCAGGTCGAACATCCGGTGACCGAAATGATCACCGGCCTCGACCTCGTCGAGTGGCAGTTGAAAGTGGCGGCTTCCGAGATGCTGCCGCTGCGCCAGGAACAATTGTCGATTCGCGGCCACGCGCTGGAAGCGCGGATCTATGCCGAAGATCCGGACAGGGGTTTCCTGCCGTCGATCGGCAAGCTGATCCACCTCGCGCCGCCGGCGGAAACCCTGCATGTGCGCGTCGATACCGGGGTCGAGCAGGACGACGAAATCTCGCCGCATTACGACCCGATGATCGCCAAGCTGATTGTTTGGGACGAGACTCGTGAGCGCGCGCTGGCGAGGATGCTGCAAGCACTGGCCGACTATCGCGTGGTGGGTGTGTCCAACAACATCGGCTTCCTCTCGCGGCTGCTAGCCTGCCCGGCCTTTGCCCAGGCCAATCTCGATACCGGCCTGATCGAGCGCGAGCGCAGCTTCCTGTTTCCCGAAATCGCCGAGCCGCCGGCCGAAGCCTGGCTGGTTGCAGCACTCGCTGAGTTGATTCGCGATCAGCAGTACGCACTCGCGGAAGCGGACGAGAGTCCCGATCGCCACTCGCCCTGGCATGCCCGCGACGGCTGGCGCTTGAACGGAACGGCGCGACGAGAGATCAGGCTGCGCGCCGGCGAAACCGAAAAAGTGGTCCATGCCGGCTACGCCGGCGCCAGCTTCACGCTCGAATTCGAAGGAAAAACCACCACGGCCGCTGGCCGCTTCGCCGGCAGCGAGCTGCGCGTCGACCTCGGCGGCCGCCGCATCAATGTCACCGTGGTCTCTGCCAATGAAAAGCGCCATGTCTTCATCGACGGCGTCTGCTTCGTCTTTTCCGCCATCGATCCGCTGTTCCATGCCGGCAGCGGCGGCGGCGCGGAGGGAGGACTGACTGCGCCGATGCCGGGCAAGGTGATTGCGCTGATCGCCGCGCTCGGCGCCAAAGTGGAAAAAGGCGCGCCGCTGCTGATCCTCGAAGCCATGAAAATGGAACACACCATTGCCGCGCCGGTGGCCGGAACGGTGAAGGCCTTCCGCTTCAATGTCGGCGAGCAAGTCAGCGATGGCGCCGAGCTAGTAGAATTCGAGGCTGATAAAAATAATCGCACATCAGAATGACCCTCCCCAGCAAAGTACGCATCGTCGAAGTCGGTCCGCGTGACGGCCTGCAGAACGAGAAGACGCCTGTCTCAACCAAGATAAAAGTCGAGCTGATCCGACGCCTTGGCGCGGCCGGCCTCAAGACCATCGAAGCCACCGCCTTCGTTTCGCCCAAATGGGTGCCGCAGATGGCCGATCATGCGGAAGTCTTTGCCGCGATCGAGAAACTGCCCGACGTCACCTACCCGGTGCTGACGCCGAACATGAAGGGCTTCGAGGCGGCGCTGGCGGCAGGAGCCAGGGAAGTCGCCGTATTCGGCGCCGCGTCCGAATCCTTTTCGCAGAAGAACATCAACTGTTCGGTCGCCGAGTCGCTGGAGCGCTTCCGCCTCATCGTCGACGCGGCCAAGGCGGCCGACATCAAGGTGCGCGGCTATGTTTCCTGCGTCCTCGGCTGCCCCTATGAAGGCGAGGTGCCGCCGCTGGTCGTCGCCGACGTGGCGCAGGCGCTGATCGACATGGGCTGCTACGAAGTCAGCCTCGGCGACACCATCGGCGTCGGTACGCCGGAAAAAACCCGCGCCATGATCAAGGCCGTGGCGCGTCGCGTGCCGCTGAAGAAAATCGCCGGTCATTTCCACGACACCTACGGCATGGCCGCCGCCAACGTCTATGCCGCGCTGCAAATGGGTATCGGCATTTTCGACAGCTCGGTGGCCGGACTCGGCGGTTGCCCCTATGCCGCGGGCGCGTCGGGCAATGTCGCGACCGAGGACGTGGTGTGGCTGCTGACGGGTCTTGGCATCGATACCGGCATCGACCTCGATGCATTGGTCGACACCGGTGTCTGGATCTCCAAGCAGCTCAAGCGCCAGCCGGCCTCGCGTGTGGCGCGCGCCATCCTCGCCAGGCGCGCGATGGCTGCCGCCGATGCCTGAGGCCGTGGCCTCGCCCTGCATCAATGTTTGCCGGATGGAAGATGGCTTCTGCGCCGGCTGCTTTCGCACCATCGCCGAGATTGCGCGCTGGGCCAACAGCGGCGACGCAGACAAGCGCCTGATCCTCGCCGCCGTGGCGCAGCGGCGAGCCCGACCCGAATCGCCGCAGCAATGAAACTCCCCGATTCGATCCAGATCATCGAGCGCGGCTGGCTGTCGTCGAACAACGTGCTGTTCTTCGAGGGCGAGTCGGCCACGCTGGTCGATGCCGGCTATGTCGGCCATGCGCCGCAGACCGTCGAGCTCGTAAAGTCGGCGTTGGCGGCACGGCGCGCACCGGTCAAACTCAGCCGCCTGATCAACACCCATTCGCACTCCGACCACATCGGCGGCAATGCCGCGCTGCAGGCGGCTTTCGGTTGCCGCATCGTGATCCCGGCCGGCATCGAACGCATGGTCAGCGACTGGGATACCCACGCCCTGCTGCTGGATGCCGCAAAGCAGCGCGGCGACCGCTTCGCCCACGATGCGGTGATCGAAGCCAACAGTGAATTCGACATGGGCGGGCTGACCTGGCGAGCACTGGCGGCCCCCGGCCACGACATGGAAGCGCTGATCTACTACTGCCCCGACAAGCGCATCCTGATCTCCGGCGACGCGCTGTGGCAGGACGGCTTCGGAATCATCTTCGGCGAGTTGATGGGCAGGAAGGACGCCCTGCCGGCGACGCGCGCCACGCTGGAAATGATCGGCCGGCTCGGCGTCGACATCGTCATCCCCGGCCATGGCGCCGCCTTCGGCGATTTCGATGCGGCCATGGCGCGCGCCTTCCAGCGCCTCGAATCCTTCGAGGCCGACTCCACGCGCATGGGGCGCAATGCCGTGCGCGCCTGCTTCACCTTCAACCTGCTCGACCTGCAACGCCTGCGCGAGGACGAGCTGCCGGCCTATCTGAAAAGCGTGCCCTTCTTCGACGCCGTCAATCAGCGCATGCTGGGCTTCACCGACGAGGATTTTGCTTCCTGGCTGCTCGGCGAATTGCTCAGGTCGCGTTCGATAGAGCTGCGCGACGGCTGGATCCTGCCGACCATGGCGCCCTAGATCTTGGCCGATGCCGGAGACACTGAAGTGCTGGCCCGCCTGTTGCGCAGCCGTCGCAGCATCCGGGATTTTTCCGCCGTCGAGGTGCCGGCGGAACTGATAGCCGCCATCCTCGACGACGCGCGTTGGGCGCCGAGCTGGTCGAATACGCAGCCCTACAAGATCGCCGTTGCCTCGGGCGACCTGAAGGAGCGGCTCAAGGCGCAACTTTCGGAGCGCTACGATGCCGCGACAAAGCTGCAAGGCGGCGGCGTGTTCGGCAAGCTCACGGCCTTCCTGACGCGCAGCAAAGCCCTGCCCGACGGCGACTTCGATACGCGCTTCGAGTATCCGCAAGAACTGGTGCCGCGTCGCCGTGCCACCGGCTTCGGGCTGTATGCCACGCTCGGCATCGCGCGCGAGGACAGCGCCGCGCGCAATCGCCAGATGCGGCGCAACTTCGAGTTCTTCGGTGCTCCGGTTGTCCTCTTCATTTTCGTGCGGCAGGAGTTGGGCGCCTATTCAGTCCTCGACGCCGGCATTTTTCTGCAGTCGCTGATGCTGTCGGCACAGGCACGCGGACTCGGCACCTGCGCCGAAGGCGCGCTCGGCACCTGGGCCGGGCCGGTGCGCGAGGCCTTCAAGGTGCCACCGGCCTACAAGCTGCTGTGCGGCCTCGCATTCGGCTGGCCGAGCGACCACGTAGTCAATACCTTCAATCCGGGCCGTGCGGACGTGGCGGAGATGCTGATTCCGGAGAAGCGCGGCTGAAACCGTATCGGACTCTGTCTGCCGGGAATTCGGCTTTGCCGGCCGGCAAGCGCCGACTTTCTGACTTCGTTCCATAGGCGGCGCCGGGTCTCGCCCCGGCATCTCCCTTCAAGGCACAAGGGAACTCGCTGCGCACCGGCCTCAAGTAATCCGCTATCCTTTCACCCATGCAAGTCGTCCTCATCAGCGGTCTGTCCGGTTCCGGCAAATCCATCGCGCTCAACGTGCTGGAGGATTCGGGCTACTACTGCGTCGACAACCTGCCGGCGCCGCTGTTATCCGATCTGGTCGACCATCTTCGGCTGGAAGGGCATCAGCAGGCGGCGGTAGCGGTAGACATGCGCGGCGGGTCGAGCATTGCGGCGCTGCCGCCGCAACTTCGCAAGCTGGAAACCGAAGGTGTCACGCTGCGTTTCGTGTTTCTCGACGCGCGCAATGACGTCCTGATCCAGCGCTTCTCCGAAACCCGCCGCCGTCATCCTCTGGCCGGCGACGATGTGACGCTGGAAGAGGCCATCGCCCGCGAGCGCGAGGCGCTCGAAATGCTGGCGTCGCTCGGCCACCACATCGACACCAGCAACCTGCGGCCCAATGCCCTGCGCGCCAGCATCAAGGAATTCGCCGCGCTGGATGAGCGCAGCGGCCTGACCCTGCTGTTCGAATCCTTCGGTTTCAAGAACGGCATTCCGCTCGACGCCGACCTGGTGTTCGACGTGCGCTGCCTGCCCAACCCGCATTACGATCCGGCGCTGCGTCCGCTCACCGGGCGCGACGCCGACGTGATCCGCTTTCTCGAGGCGCAGCCCGAAGTCGCGCGCATGGAAGCCGACCTGCGCCGCTTCATCGGCGACTGGCTGCCGGCCTACGTCCGCGACAATCGTTCCTACCTCACGGTGGGCATCGGCTGCACCGGCGGACAGCATCGCTCGGTATATCTCGCCGAGAAACTCGCCGCGCATTTTCGCGAATCGGCGCGCGTACTGGTGCGGCATCGCAGCCTGATCGAATGAAGCATTCCGTTCCGGACGGCCTGCGTGAACTGCTGGCGCATGCGACCGGCACCGGGCAGACGCCGTGGCGCATGCTGCTGAAGCCCGGCGACTGGTTGCTGCTGCTGGCCGCCGCCCTGCTCGTGGCGGCATCCTATCCGCTGCTGTGGCGTGGCGGCGTGGCGGATCGCGCCATCGTCAAGCGCGACGGCCAGCTGGTCACCGAGCTGGCGCTGAACACGCCGCGCACCTATGAAGTCACCGGCGCCATCGGCACTACGGTGATCGAGGTGCGGCCCGGCCGCGCCCGCGTGGTGTCGGACCCCGGCCCGCGCCAGTATTGCGTGCAGCAGGGCTGGCTGACGCGCGCCAATGCCGTGGCGATCTGCGCGCCGAACCACGTCACGCTGCAACTTTCCGGACGCGGCGGGCCGAATGGCTATGACACCCTCAACTATTGAACTGCCGGTCACCGCCGACGACTACCGCATCGCGCGTTACGCGGCGGCGGCGATTGCGCTGACGGTCGCCGAAGCGGCGCTGCCGAGCCCGCTGCCCGGCATCAAGCCGGGGCTGGCCAACATCATCGTGCTGGTGGTGCTGGCACGTTACGGCTGGCGCGACGCGGCCTGGGTCAGCCTGCTGCGCGTGGTGGCGGGCAGCCTGGTGATCGGCCAGTTCCTCGCACCCGGCTTCTTCCTCGCGCTGTCGGGGGCGCTGTGCAGCCTCGCCGTGCTGGCGCTGGCGCAACACCTGCCGCCGCGTTTCTTCGGCCCGGTCTCGGCCAGTGTGCTGGCGGCCTTCGCCCACATCGGCGGGCAACTCGTGCTGGCGCGGGTGTGGCTGGTGCCGCACGACGGCGTGTTTTACCTGCTGCCGCTGTTCGCCACGGCGGCGCTGGTCTTCGGTACCATCAACGGCCTCGTCGCGGCGCGCCTGCTGGCGATTTCCGTCGCCACACCCGCGCCAGATTCCGCCTTGCTGAAAGCCGGCCAATGATCATTCCGCTGTTTCCGCTGCAATCGGTACTTTTCCCCGGTGGCCGCCTGCCCATGCGGATTTTCGAGCAGCGCTACATGGACATGGCCAAGGTCTGCCTCAAGGAATCGTCTTCCTTCGGCATCTGCCTGATCGCACAGGGCGAGGAGATTGCTTCTCCGGGCCGCAAGGCGGCCAAGCCGCACGCGGTGGGTACGCTGGCGCATATCGCCGACTGGGACATGCAGCAGTTGGGCGTACTCAACATCATCGCCCAGGGTGGCGAACGCTTCCGGTTGCTGCGTCACTGGACCGAAGACTCCGGCCTGCTGCGCGGCGAGATCGAACCGATCGCCACGCCCACCGTGCTGCCGGTGCCCGGCGCGTATGCGCGGCTGGTGCCGCTGCTGCGCGCGATCGTCGGCGATATGGCGGCAGGCTCGCCGAATGCGCCCGCCATGCCGCACCGCTTCTTCGACGCCGGCTGGCTCGGCATGCGCTACGCCGAAGTGCTGCCGATTCCCGTCGTGGCGAAACAGAAGCTGCTGGAAATCGACGACAGCATCGACCGCCTCGAAATCATTTATCGCTTTCTCGAAAGCAAGGGCCTGCTGCCGGACGTTTGAGTTTCTTCGAGAATGC
>CAYNGV010000092.1:0-1173 GCA_964397005.1 uncultured Sulfuritalea sp.
ACCGAGCAGGACCCCTACAACAACGTGGTGCGCACCACCATCGAAGCCATGGCCGCAGTGTTCGGCGGCACGCAAAGCCTGCACACCAATTCGCTCGACGAAGCCATTGCATTGCCGACGGAGTTTTCGTCGCGCATCGCGCGCAACACTCAGCTCATCATCCAGGAAGAAACCCACATCACCAGCGTGATCGACCCCTGGGCCGGCAGTTACATGATGGAAAAACTGACGCAGGACATCGCCGACGAAGCCTGGCGCATCATCGAAGACGTGGACAAGATGGGCGGCATGACGCAAGCGGTGCAAAGCGGCTGGGCCAAGCTGCAGATCGAGACTTGCGCCGCGCAGAAGCAGGCACGAATAGACTCCGGCAAGGACGTCATCGTCGGCGTCAACAAGTACAAGCTCAAGGAAGAGGCGGCGATCGATACGCTCGACGTAGACAATCACGCGGTGCGTGATGGCCAGATCGTGCGCCTGAAAAAGATTCGCGCCACGCGTGACGGCGCGGCAGTAACGGCGGCGCTGACGGCACTGACCGAAGCGGCGAAGACGGGCAGCGGAAACCTGCTCGACCTGGCAATCAAGGCCAGTCGCCTGCGTGCTACAGTCGGCGAAATTTCGGATGCCCTGGAAGCCGTGTATGGCCGCCATCGCGCCACCACGCAAACGGTGTCGGGCGTCTATAGCGCAGCCTTTGGTGAGGATGGAACCATGAAGGAAATCCGCGACCTGATCGACAACTTCGCCGCGGCGGAAGGTCGACGGCCGCGCATCATGATTGCCAAGCTGGGCCAGGATGGCCACGACCGCGGCGCCAAGGTCGTCGCCACGGCTTTCGCCGACTTGGGTTTCGACGTCGACGTCGGCCCGCTGTTCCAGACACCGGAGGAAGCGGCACGGCAGGCCATCGAAAACGACGTGCACGCAATCGGCGTGTCCACGCTGGCGGCGGGTCACAAAACGCTGGTGCCGGCTCTGGTCAAGGCGCTGCGCGGACAGGGCGCGAACGATATCGTCGTCTTCGTCGGCGGCGTGATTCCGGCGCAGGATTACGAGCAGTTGTACAAGGACGGCGCCGCCGGGATTTTCGGGCCGGGCACGCCGATCCCGCAGTGCGCCCACGAGGTGCTGCGCGCCATACGCGCCGCGCATCTGCCGGCCAGTGCCTGA
>CAYNGV010000092.1:1273-8813 GCA_964397005.1 uncultured Sulfuritalea sp.
GCTGACGATGCAGCCGATGCCCGAACTGGGCCACGTCGACATGGATGCGCGGGATATCGTTCTCGCCGATGGTCTGTCGGCCGGCGATCGACGTGCGCTGGCCAAGGCGATTACGCTGGTCGAGTCGACGCGTCCCGAGCATCGGCAGCGGGCGCAGAAACTGCTCGACGCACTTTTGCCGCACACCGGTCGATCCATGCGCATCGGCATCTCGGGTGTGCCCGGCGTCGGCAAGTCCACTTTCATCGAAGCCCTGGGAATGCATCTGATCGAAGCCGGTCATCGCGTCGCGGTGCTCGCCGTCGATCCCTCATCGACTGTCCATGGCGGTTCCATCCTCGGCGACAAGACCCGCATGGAAAACCTCTCGCAGCGCACGGAAGCCTTCATCCGGCCTTCGCCGTCCTCGGGCAGTCTCGGCGGCGTCGCCGAACATACGCGCGAAGCCCTGCTGCTGTGCGAAGCCGCCGGCTACGACATCATCATTGTCGAGACGGTGGGCGTCGGCCAGTCCGAAACCGCGGTGGCGGGCATGACCGATGCCTTTGTGCTGCTGATGTTGCCGAACGCCGGCGACGATCTGCAGGCGATCAAGAAGGGCATCATGGAACTGGCCGACCTGGTGGTGTTCAACAAGGCCGACATCGATCCGACGGCGGCCCAGCTGGCCGCGGCGCAAATGCGTTCGGCGCTGTCGATGCTGCATCCCGCTTCCGCCAACTGGCAACCGCCGGTGCTGACGCTGTCGGCGATCCGGAAAGACGGCCTCGTTGAATTCTGGCAAGTCATCGAGAAGCTTCGTCGCACACTGACCGCCAGTGGCGAGTTCGCGGCAAAGCGCCGTCATCAGGCACTGGCCTGGATGTGGCAGCAAATCGACGCCGGCCTGCGCGGACGCTTTCGCGATAATCCGGCGGTCAAGACGGCGCTGGCCGAGCTTTCAGTTTCAGTTGAATCCGGCGCGACCACGCCAGCGGCGGCGGCACGGCGCCTGCTGGCGCTGGCGCACCGCACTTTCTAGTTTTTGATCGGAGGTATCGGCTATGTACGACATCATTCACCAGTTGGACGAAAAGCGCGGCAGGGCGGCGCTGGGCGGTGGCCAGAAGCGGATCGACGCCCAGCATGCCAAGGGCAAGCTGACCGCGCGCGAGCGCATCGAGATGCTGCTCGACGACGGCACCTTTGAAGAGTGGGACATGTTCAAGGAGCATCGCTGCGTCGACTTCGGCATGGGCGGCGACCACATTCCCGGCGACGGCGTGGTGACCGGCTACGGCACCATCAACGGGCGCATGGTGTTCGTCTTCTCGCAGGACTTCACCGTGTTCGGCGGCGCCTTGTCCGAAGCGCATGCGGAGAAAATCTGCAAGATCATGGACCACGCGCTGAAGGTCGGTTGTCCGGTGATCGGCCTGAATGACTCCGGCGGCGCGCGGATCCAGGAAGGTGTCGCGGCGCTCGGCGGTTATGCCGACGTGTTTCAGCGCAACGTCATGGCTTCCGGCGTGATCCCGCAGATTTCGATGATCATGGGGCCCTGCGCCGGTGGCGCGGTGTACAGCCCGGCGATGACCGACTTCATTTTCATGGTCAAGGATTCCTCCTACATGTTCGTCACCGGCCCCGAAGTGGTGAAGACGGTGACGCATGAGGAAGTCACGGCCGAAGAACTCGGGGGCGCCGTGACGCACTCAAGCAAATCCGGCGTCGCCGACCTGGCTTTCGAGAACGACGTCGACGCCTTGCTGATGCTGCGCCGCTTCTTCAATTACCTGCCACTCAACAACAAGGAAAAGCCGCCGGTAAGGGAAACCAACGACGCAGCGGACCGCCTCGATTTTTCTCTCGATACGCTGGTGCCGGACAACGCCAACAAGCCCTACGACATGAAGGAACTGATTCTGAAGATGGTCGATGACACCGACTTCTTCGAGGTTCAGCCCGATCACGCAAAAAACATCGTGATCGGTTTTGCCCGCATGGAAGGCCAGACCGTCGGGATTGTCGCCAACCAGCCGATGGTGATGGCCGGTTGCCTCGACATCAAGTCCTCGATCAAGGCCGGACGCTTCGTGCGCTTTTGCGATGCCTTCAACATCCCGATCATCACACTGGTCGATGTGCCCGGCTTCATGCCGGGTACGGCGCAGGAATACGGCGGCATCATCAAGCACGGCGCCAAGTTGCTGTATGCCTATGCCGAATGCACCGTGCCGAAGGTGACGCTGATCACGCGCAAGGCCTATGGCGGCGCCTACGACGTGATGGCCTCGAAGCATTTGCGTGGCGATGTCAATTTCGCCTGGCCCTCAGCGGAAATCGCCGTGATGGGACCGAAGGGCGCGGTAGAGATCATCTTCCGCGAGGACAAGGGCGATCCGGCGAAGCTGGCGGCGAAGGAGGCCGAGTACAAGGCCAAGTTCGCCAATCCCTTCGTCGCCGGCGCGCGCGGCTTCATCGACGACGTGATCATGCCCAACGAAACCAGGAAGCGCGTCTGCCGCTCGCTGGCGATGTTGCGCGGGAAAAAGATCGAGAATCCGTGGCGCAAGCACGGCAACATTCCGCTCTGACCGTGTTTGGCATCGTGGATTGCTGCGTTGGCTTCGTCATCCGCTTCTCGCCGTGCATGAGCACTGTCTCGTCGCGGATTTCCTTGCCGCCTTGCACTCCACGCGCCAAATCGGCCAGACCTGTCTCTGAACTGAGGACATAGCATGTTCAAGAAAATACTGATTGCCAACCGCGGCGAGATCGCCTGCCGCGTCATCAAGACCGCCCGCAAGATGGGCATTGCCACCGTTGCGGTGTATTCGGAAGCCGACAAGGATGCGATGCACGTCGAGATGGCCGACGAGGCCGTCTGCATCGGCCCGCCGCCGTCGAAGGAGTCCTACCTCTCGATCGACAAGATCATCGCTGCCTGCAAGGAGACCGGCGCCGAGGCCGTTCATCCCGGTTATGGTTTCCTTTCGGAGAACCCCGAATTCGCGCGCCGACTGGAAGAAAGCGGCGTCATTTTCATCGGCCCCAAGCACCACTCGATGGCCGCGATGGGCGACAAGATCGCCTCGAAGAAGCTGGCGCTGGAAGCGAAGGTCAACACTATTCCGGGTCACAATGCGGCGATCGACACGCCCGAGCAGGCGGTGGACATCGCCAAAGGCATCGGCTACCCGGTGATGATCAAGGCGTCGGCGGGCGGCGGCGGCAAGGGCCTGCGCGTGGCCTACAACGACAAGGAAGCCCACGAAGGCTTTGCCGCCTGCAAGACCGAAGCGAAGAATGCGTTTGGCGACGACCGCATCTTCGTCGAGAAATTTGTCGAAGAGCCGCGCCACATCGAAATTCAGCTGATCGGCGATGCCCACGGCAATACCATCTATCTGCACGAGCGCGAATGTTCCCTGCAACGTCGCCACCAGAAAGTCATCGAGGAGGCGCCTTCCTCCTTCATCGATCCGGTGACGCGCAAGGCCATGGGCGAGCAGGCCGTGGCGCTGGCGAAAGCGGTGAACTACCAGAGCGCGGGCACGGTCGAGTTCGTCGTCGGCAAGGACAAGAGTTTTTACTTCCTTGAAATGAACACGCGCCTGCAGGTCGAACATCCGGTGACCGAACTGATCACCGGACTCGATCTGGTGGAACTCATGATCCGCGTGGCCGCCGGCGAGAAGCTGCCCTTCACTCAGGCCCAGGTCAAGCTCGACGGCTGGGCGATGGAATGCCGCATCAATGCCGAAGACCCCTTCCGCGGTTTCCTGCCTTCCACCGGTCGTTTGGTGAAGTACATGCCGCCGCCCGAAGTGCATGGTGTGCGCGTCGACACGGGCGTGTATGAAGGCGGCGAGATATCGATGTTCTACGACTCGATGATCGCCAAGCTGATCGTCCATGCCGCGACGCGCGATCAGGCGATTGCCCGCATGAGGGACGCCTTGAACCAGTTCGTGATTCGCGGCGTGGCCTCGAATATCGCCTTCCAGGCGGCGCTGATGCAGAACCCGCGCTTCCTGTCCGGCGACTTCAACACCGGCCTGATCGCCGAACAGTACCCCAAGGGTTTCAATGCGGCGGATGTTCCGCATGACGATCCGGCGATGCTGGTGGCCGTCGCGGCCGCGATTCATCGCCAGTATCTGGCGCGCAACGCGACCATCACGGGCCAGATGCCGGGACATGAGTTCACTCCGGGCGAGGACTTTGTCGTGTTGATGGGAACCAGCCAATACCGGGCCGCGGTGCTCAAGGCGGAAGGCGGCTGGGATGTCAGCTTCGGCGGCGAGCGCTTCGAACTGCGCTCCGACTGGCAGTTCGGCGACCCGCTGTATGTGGGCACCTTGAATGGCCAGTCGATCTGCATGCAGGTCGAGCGGCGCGGGCTGGTCTATCGGCTGTTCCACTGGGGCGTGCAGGCCGACATGCAGGTGATGTCGGGGCGCACCGCCGAGCTGAGGGCGCTGATGCCGGTCAAGGCCGCGCCCGACATGTCGAAGTTCCTGCTGTCGCCGATGCCGGGCCTGCTGACGCAAATCGCGGTCACGGTGGGGCAGGAGGTCAAGGCCGGCGAAATACTGGCCAAGATCGAAGCCATGAAAATGGAGAACGTGCTCAAGGCCGAACGCGACTGCGTGGTGGAGAAACTGCTGGCCACGCCGGGCGAAAGCCTGGCGGTGGATCAGGCCATCATTGCCTTCAAGTAGTACTGCGAGAAAGTCGGCGCTGGCGACACGGCGATTATCGCCGTGTCGCCAGCGCCGACTTTAATGGACAGCGCGAGTCGTCGGGTCGCCTTTTGGGCCTTCCGCAGTGGCGAAATCCCGATCAATTCGTTGCAGTCTTTGCGCGAGCATCCTTGCCCACCTTGATCTGATAGATGCCGTGGCAGGCATTGCATTTCTGCAGCATTTCGGAGACCTGCGAGATGGTGTGTTTGGGGTCGCCCAGGGTTTCTGCATCGAGGGCGATCAGGTCGAAGCTGGTGTGCACGCCGCCGGCAAGAACCTTGAATTCGTTCGGCAGCTTGGCCACGGTGACGGGAGGAATTTCATTGGCCGCGCCGCTGCCCATGGTGCGGGCCGCACGGGCGACTTCTTTCATGTCCTCGCGCGGCAGGGCATCCGTTATGGTTTGCAGCACCGCGAGAAAATTGCGCATTTCTTCGAGTACGAGATGGCGTTCGTGGTCGAGCAGGACCAGCGGCGTGCGTTGATCGGCCGCGGGTTTCGGTTTGGAGGTCGTTGCCGGGCCGGCGGCAAGCGCCATGCCGACCACGCAGAGTGTGCCGACGAAGCTTGCGGCAAGTTTTTGGTGTCTTGGTTTCATGGAATGTTTTGTGTCCAGGTCAGGCGATCGTTGCTTCGGAGTGTGCTTTCTCGCCCTTGTTGTCCTCCCAGGCGATCACCAGCTTGTCGCCCGCCTTGGCACCCTTGACGCGGAAGCCGAGCAGGGGATTTTTTGAAATCGCCGGGCCCCACTGGGCGACCAGCACCGGTTTGTCATTGATCGTGGCCGTCACGTTCTGGATGAAATGCGCGGGATAGGCCTGACCGGTGCGCGGGTCCTTGCGCTGTCCGGTTTCCATGGGATGGATGATCAGCGCGACGATATGGGCCGAGCCGTCGACCAGCTTGGTACGGATTTTCATGAGTTCTGCCATTGTCTGTTCCTCGATTCTTCTTCTAGCCGCCGCAGCCGCCGATAGTGACCTTGACTTCCCGGCTGGCGATGTAGTGCTTGCCGCCGGCCTTGACCACGACCTTGATCACCGAGGTCTGGCCCATCTTGAAGCGGGTGTTGAGGTAGCCTTCCGCGCCGTTGACCAGATCGACGTGGGCCAGCAGCGGAAAGGGATTCTTCTCGACCAGCAGGGAAATCGATTCGGTGTCGGCGATGCGACTGGTCACCTCGATCGGAATCACCGCGCCGTTTTCGGCGATGTCGGGCGCCTTGATGAGGATCCCCGCATTCTCCGCGGCGCTTGTCGCACCGATGTTCTTCAGCGCATCGGCAACTGCCTTCGCTTCGAAGGCCGCTTTGTTCCAGTCGGCGGCAAAAGCCGCCGAGGGGCGCAGCACTCCTGCGGCAAGTGCGCATGCCAGCGCGCCACCGCTGGCGCTGCCTCTCAGGATCAACCTGCGTAAGTGATTCATTGTGTGACTCCGAAAGATTGCAAAAAACCCGACTCAACGAGCCGAGGGAACAGAGACCGGGTAGCCGTTGGACAGCACGGTCATGAAGACTTCGAGATCCGTGAAAGCCGGATCGCCGGGCTTGATCTGCGCCGTACGCATCTGGCCCAGGCAGCGGGCGAAGCGTTCCTGGATCGATTCCAGAGCGCCGACTGGCGTGCGGTAGGTCGGATAGTGAGCGGCGTCGGCGAAGGGCGTGGTGGGCGTTTCGCCGCGCAACTTGTGGCCCATGATGCTGCCGGGAACGTGGCATGAGGCGCAGGCGAAATTGAGCTGCCCGGTCTTGGCGTAGAAGAGCTTCTCGCCGCGACGATAGGCCTCCATCACTTTGCCGTCGCCGATGTCCACCCGAATCGGTGTGCCGGCGCTGAGCGACTTGAAATACACGGCGATCTTGTTGTTGGCGGGCGCGCCCTGCTTGATGTCCTCGTTCAACACGCTTTTCGCGCAATGCTCGATGCGGCTTTCCACGGTGACGATGCGACCCAGCGCGGCGTCGTATTGCGGATAGCCCGCCGCCAACCCATCGAGTTTCGCGGCGCCGCCAGCAAGGCAGGAGAAGAATGCCGGATTACGCTTGGCCAGCTTGGTCACCATTGCCGCGCCTTCGTCCACCGCGAGGTGGCCCGGGTGCAGGTCGATGCGATCGAGGTCCATGAATTTCCAGTTGAGCTTCCACTGTTCGTTCGGATCGCCGACCCACTTGGCGTTGCGTTCGACTTCTTCCTCATTGCGCCAGTAAGGCAGCGTGTCGCTGAAGCCGATGTCCCCGTTCACCCCTCGAGCCGGATCGATGCGGGCTTGCGGGTAGTGCTCGCGGTAAGTTTCATCGCCGGCGGCGATGACCGTCGCCGCGGCGCCGAACGAGGCCACGACGGCGAGCGCGAGTGCGCGAATCTTCAGTCGCATGGTCGCGGCCCTCACTTGGAAGCCTGGAGAAAGGCGACGATGTCGCGGATATCCGGGTCGCTCAGGATTTCGTTGGTGCCGAAGGGCGGCATCAGCGTTTCGGGATTGCGCGTGCGCATGTCGTGGATTGCCGTGTAGGTTTCCGCGTCGCTGCGTCCCGCGTTGCCGTAGTGGCTGAGATCCGGCCCGCGCGTGCCCGGCTGGCTGCCGCCTTTCATGACGTGGCAGGCGAGGCAGTTGCCTTTGTCGCGGGCCTGGGCGATCTGCCGGCCTTTCTCGGCATTGCCATTGAGCACACCCTCGAGCGTCTTCGTTTGCGGCCTGCGCGTGGCGATCTTGCCGCAGGCCAGGGTGTAACTCAGGCAAGGATAGGCGGAGTAGTCGGACGGCGCCTGGGCGCCGGCCGACATGGCCAGCGCCGGGCCCAGGATGATGGC
>CAYNGV010000093.1:0-8589 GCA_964397005.1 uncultured Sulfuritalea sp.
TGATCGAATACTGCGGCGAGGTCGAGGTGTGCATCAGGTAGGCCTCGTTGAACACGTCGCGGTCCAGCTTGTTGTTCTCGGCATCCTGCACCAGGATCTGCGAGGCCTGCGAGAGGCCGGCCAGCAGCTTGTGCGTGGACTGCGTGGAGAACACCATCGACTCCTTGCAGCGCGGGCGGTCGGCGCCGATGGCGTGGTAATCGCCGTAGAAGTCGTGGAAGGCGGCGTGCGGCAGCCAGGCCTCGTCGAAATGCAGGGTATCGATCTTGCCGTCGAGCTCGTCCTTGATGTCCTCGACGTTGTAAAGGATGCCGTCGTAGGTGCTTTGGGTGATGGTCAGCACCCGCGGCTTGCCCTTGACCTGGCTGGCGAAGGGATGGGCTGCGATCTTCTTCTGGATGTTCTTCCAGCGAAACTCTTCCTTCGGGATCGGGCCGATGATGCCGTAGTTGTTGCGCGTCGGCATCAGGAACACCGGGATCGCGCCGGTCATCATGATGGCGTGAAGGATCGACTTGTGGCAGTTGCGATCGACCACCACGATGTCGCCCGGCGCCACCGTGGAATGCCAGACGATCTTGTTCGAGGTCGAGGTGCCGTTGGTGACGAAGAACAAATGATCGGCGTTGAAAATTCGTGCGGCATTGCGCTCGGACGCCGCCACGGGGCCGGTGTGGTCAAGCAGCTGGCCGAGTTCCTCGACCGCGTTGCAGACGTCGGCGCGCAGCATGTTCTCGCCGAAGAACTGGTGGAACATCTGGCCCACCGGGCTCTTGAGGAAGGCGACGCCGCCCGAATGGCCGGGACAGTGCCACGAATACGATCCGTCGGCGGCGTAATGCACCAGCGCACGGAAAAAGGGCGGCGGCAGCGAATCCAGATAGGCCTTGGCCTCGCGCACGACATGGCGGGCGATGAACTCCGGCGTGTCCTCGTACATGTGGATGAAGCCGTGCAGCTCGCGCAGGATGTCGTTCGGGATGTGGCGGCTGGTGCGCGTCTCGCCGTGCAGGAAGATCGGGATGTCGGGATTCTTGTGGCGGATTTCCTCGACGAAGGAGCGCAGGTTGAGCACGGCGGGATCGAGTTCCGGGCCGGGAGTGAATTCCTCGTCGTCGATCGAGAGGATGAAGGCCGAGGCGCGGCTCTGCTGTTGCGCGAACGACGTGAGATCGCCGTAGCTGGTGACGCCCAGCACGTCCATGCCTTCCTTTTCGATGGCGTCGGCCAGGGCGCGGATGCCGAGGCCCGAGGCGTTCTCGGAACGGAAGTCCTCGTCGATGATGATGATGGGAAAGTGGAAGCGCACGGCCGTATCCTTCGCTCTAGATCTTCGGCAGGGTGACGCCGACCTGGCCCTGGTACTTGCCGCCGCGATCCTTGTAGGAAGTCTCGCAGACCTCGTCGGATTCGAAGAACAGCACCTGGGCGCAGCCCTCGCCGGCGTAGATCTTGGCCGGCAGCGGCGTCGTGTTGGAAAACTCCAGCGTCACGTAGCCTTCCCATTCCGGCTCGAAGGGCGTCACGTTGACGATGATGCCGCAGCGCGCATAGGTACTCTTGCCCAGGCACACGGTGAGCACGTTGCGTGGAATGCGGAAGTATTCCATGGTCCTCGCCAGGGCGAAGGAATTCGGCGGGATGATGCAGTGGTCGCCATCCATCTCGACGAAGGAATTCGGATCGAAGTTCTTCGGGTCGACGATGGTCGAGTAGATATTGGTGAACACCCGGAATTCACGTGAGCAGCGAATGTCGTAGCCATAGCTCGACGTGCCGTAGGAGACGATCTTGCGGCCGTCGATCTCGCGCACCAGTTCGGGCTCGAAGGGTTCGATCATTCCATGCTGGGCCGCCATGCGGCGGATCCACTTGTCAGACTTGATGGCCATGGTTCATCCGGGTTAGAAGAGTCAAGGGGGCGCAGTATACGGCTTGCACGGCTTTCAGGACAGTAGCCCGGCCAGCCGGGCCACGCCGGCTTGGGGGTCGGCCCGCGCTATCGCCACCAGCGGAATGCCGGCGGCGTGGCGCGACAGGGTTTCCAGCGTGGCATCGAGCGTAACGGCCGAATCCGGCGTCTCATTGACGGCTATCGCCGTTACCTGCCCGCGAAGCGGCGTCCCAGGTACGCAGAGCGAGCCAGCGCCGTCCGCGTGGATACCGCTTCGCATAACTTTTCGCAGGGCCTCCAGTGCCGTCAGCGTGTGGCTCAGGCTGCCCAGATAGCTGCCGGCCATCAGCACGCAGGGCAGGCCGCTGGCGGCGATCCAGTCGCGCACCGTGTGCGTTTCGTCGAGCGGCGCCATGACACCGCCGACGCCTTCTACCAGTATCTGCCCATCCGGCACGGTAGCCACTCGGCGGGTGAAGCCGACCAGCTGATCGAAATCGATGCGGCGGCCTTCCAGTTCAGCGGCCATGTCCGGCGACAGCGGCGCCACGAAACGCCAGGGCGCGATGGCATCCAGTTCGGCAGTACTCGCTTCGCGGCCCAGCGCCGCCAGCAAGGCGCCCGCGTCGCTGGCCCCGGGGCGTGCCGGATCGAAGCCCGACAGTACCGGCTTGAACGCCGCCACGCGCCGGCCCTCGGCCCGCCAATGGCGCAGCAGGGCGCAGGCGAGCCAGGTCTTGCCGATGTCGGTGCCGGTGCCGGTGATAAAATTTGCGCCCATTCTCCCTCCGCTGCGCCATTCTAGCCGGCGCGCCATCCCGCCTCACATGTCCGACTGGCTTACCCCGGGACTCACCCATCTCTGGCTGCCCTACACGCAGATGCAGACCGCGTCGATGCCGCTGCCGGTGGTCGCGACGCAGGGCGTGCGTATCCGCCTCGCAGACGGCCGCGAACTTATCGATGGGATTTCATCCTGGTGGACCGCCTGCCACGGCTACAACCACCCGCACATCCGCGCCGCCGTCGAAGGGCAGCTCGCAACCCTGCCGCATGTCATGTTTGCCGGCCTCGCGCACGAACCGGCGGCGCGCCTCGCGCAGCGCCTCGCCGCGCTGCTGCCGGGCGACCTGGAGCGCGTGTTTTTCACCGAGTCCGGTTCGGTGGCGGTCGAAGTCGCGCTCAAGATGGCGATCCAGTACTGGCGCAACAAGGGCCGGCCTGAGAAAAATCGCATCGTCCATTTCCGTCACGCCTACCACGGCGACACCTTCGCCACCATGGCGCTATGCGACCCCGAGGAAGGCATGCACGCGCTGTTCGCCGGCGCCATGCCGGACCAGATCATGGCCGAATTACCCGGCGACGAAACCATGCGCCGCGCCTTCGACCTGCTACTGGCAACCCACGGCGAACGACTCGCCGCCGTCATCATCGAGCCGCTGGTGCAAGGCGCCGGCGGCATGAGGATGCACGACGCGCAGACACTCGCCTTCATTGCCGAATCCTGCGCCAGGCATGACGTGCTGCTGATCGCCGACGAGATCATGACCGGCTTCGGCCGCACGGGAAGCATGTTCGCCTGCGAGGAAGCCAAGGTCACACCAGACATCCTCTGCCTGTCAAAGGCGCTGACCGGCGGCACCTTGCCGCTGGCCGCCACCGTGGCGCGACGGCATGTATTCGAGGCCTTCCTGTCCGACGACCCGGCGGCCGCGCTGATGCACGGCCCCACCTACATGGCCAACGCCCTGGCTTGCGCCGCGGCAAACGCCTCGCTCGATTTGTTTGAGAGCGAGCCGCGGCTGCGGCAGATCGCCGAAATCGAAGTGCAGTTGCGTGAAGAACTCGCACCCTGCCGCGAACTCGCCGGCGTCGCAGATGTCCGCGTCAAAGGCGCCATCGGGGCCGTGGAACTCACGGGCAAGATCGACCTCGACGCCCTGCGTCGCCGCTTCGCCGAACTCGGCGTCTGGGTGAGGCCCTTCGGCAAGGTGGTGTATCTGATGCCGCCCTTCGTCATCGCCGCCGGAGACCTGGCAACGCTCACCGCGACCGTGCATCAGGTGCTGACGGACCGCGCCCGACAGCTCTGAGATGGACGCGAACCTGGATGCCTTGCTACGAACACGCCTTGCGGAGCTGGCCGCAGCCCATCGCCTGCGTCGCCTGCGGCCGTGGCATTGGCACAACGGAACTTTGCACGACGCCGACGGCCGCACCCTGATCGACGCATCGTCCAACGACTATCTCGGATTGAGCCAGCATCCGCTGGTCAAGGCCCGTGCCGCCGAGTGGGCCGAACGCCATGGCGCCGGCGCGCCGGCCTCGCGGCTGGTGACCGGCACGCGCGACATCACCCTCGCAGTCGAGCAAAGGCTGGCCAACTTCAAACGCTGCGAGGCGGCGCTGCTGTTCTCCACCGGCTTCCAGGCCAATGCCACGGTGATCCCGGCTCTCGCAAAACTTATGCGAAGCGGTATCCACGCGGACGGCGCTGGCGACGGGTCGCTTTGCGTACCTGGGATTCCGCTTCGCGGGCAGGTAATTTTCAGCGACGAACTCAATCACGCCAGCATCATCCACGGCGTGCGCGGCGCGAAGAGCCGGACCGGGATTTTCCGCCACAACGACCTCGACCATCTCGACGATCTGCTGAAGCAACACAGCGGACGCAAGCTGATCATCACCGAATCCGTGTTCAGCATGGACGGCGACCGCGCCGATCTGCCGGCGCTGGTGCAACTGGCCGAACGCCACGGCGCAACGCTGTACGTCGACGAGGCGCATGCCACCGGCGTGCTGGGCCCGCAAGGGCGAGGGCTGGCCGCCGAATGCGAAGGCGGCGTGGACGTCGTGATGGGTACGCTGGGCAAGGCCTTTGGCGCCTTCGGCGCCTACATCGCCGGCTCGCGCACGCTGATCGACTGGCTGGTCAATCGCTGCCCCGGCTTCATCTACACCACGGCGCTGCCGCCGGCGGTGCTCGGTGCGGTCGATGCGGCACTCGACCTGGTGCCGGGCATGGACGAAGAACGGGCACACCTGGCGCGGAATTCGCAGCGCTTGCGCGACGCGCTGGCGCAGCGCAACTACGACACGCTCGCCTCGAGCACACAGATCATCCCTGCGGTGATCGGCAGCGAAGCGGACGCGCTGGCCGCCGCACAGCGGCTCGAAGATGCCGGGGTGCTCACTGTTGCCATCCGCCCGCCGACCGTGCCCGAAGGCACCAGCCGGCTGCGCCTGACGCTCAACAGCCGCCTCGACGAACAAGGCATGCAGCGACTGCTGGATGCCGTAGCCGCGAGTCTGCCGCTCAGGTATTGACGACCTTGATGCTGGGAAACTTGCTGGTGTGGTCCTTGGCCTTCTCGGCGATCTTCACCGCGATGCGGCGCGCGATGGTCTTGTAGATCGTGGTCGCGGGACCTTCCGGATCGGCCTCGACGGTCGGCTTGCCGCCGTCCATCTGCATGCGGATCGCCATGTCGAGCGGAAGCGCGCCGAGCATTTCGACGTCGTAGTCCTTCGCCATCCTGTCGCCGCCGCCGGAACCGAAAATGTGTTCGGCATGGCCGCACTTGGAGCAGATGTGGATGCTCATGTTCTCGACGATGCCGAGGATCGGGATGCCGACCTTCTCGAACATCTTGAGGCCCTTGCGTGCATCGAGCAGCGCGATGTCCTGCGGCGTGGTGACGATCACCGCACCGGTCACCGGCACCTGCTGCGCCAGGGTAAGCTGGATGTCGCCGGTGCCGGGCGGCATGTCAATGACGAGGTAATCCACATCGCGCCAGCGCGTCTCGGTCAGTAGTTGCGTCAGCGCCTGCGTCACCATCGGGCCGCGCCAGACCATGGGTTGTTCCGGATCGATCAGGAAGCCGATCGACATCGCCTGGATGCCATGTGCATCCATCGGCTCCAGACCCTTGCCGTCGGTCGACTCCGGCCGGCCGCTGGCGATGCCCAGCATCTGCGGCAGCGAAGGGCCATAGATGTCGGCATCGAGCAGGCCGACGTTGGCACCTTCCGCTGCCAGCGCCAGCGCCAGATTGACGGCGGTGGTCGACTTGCCGACGCCGCCCTTGCCGCTGGCCACCGCAATGATGTTCTTGACGCCGGGGATCAGCTTGACGCCCTTCTGCACCGCATGCGTGACCACTTTTGAAAACACGTTGGCGCTGACGTTGCCGATGCCGGAAATGGTCTTCAGCTGCGCGATCACCGCCGCGCGCAAACCCTCGATCTGGCTCTTCGCCGGGTAGCCGAGTTCGACGTCGAGCGAGACATCGCTGCCCGTGACCTTGATGTTCTTGACGCTGCGCGTGCTGATCAGATCCTTGCCGGTGTTGGTGTCGACGACGGTCTTGAGCGCATCCTGGATGCTTTGTTCGTTGATGGACATGTGAGGCCTTTGCTGATGACGAATAGGAGGAAGTGAATTGGCTGGTGGCGGATTATCACTCGGAACAGGCAAGCCATACCCGAGTGAACTAGTCGGGATTATAACGCAATATCAGTTATGGCTTATCTTCGGGGAAGCGCGGCTAGCGAATTCCCACCAGGAACGGCGCCGGCGGCATGATTGGTATGCCGCGCCACGGATGCATATTGGTCAAGTGCGGATCGCTGGCAACGATCAACTCCGCCTCGGCGGCCTCCGCCAGCGCCAGAAACTTGTTGTCCTTGGGATCTGGACAATCTCCCACCTCCGCCGTGACGACGAACAGCACCGCACGCTGGCGAAGGCCGTCGACAAACGCTTGGCGCAATGGCTTCGGCGCATAGCGATCGAACTTCCGGCGCAACAACACTTTCGCAAGTTCCGCCAAGGTTTCCTCGCTGGCGCAGACATCGAAATGCAACAGCGCTTTCTCCAGCGCCAGCGCGGGAATGGACAGTGGACGAATCGCCGCGCTGACCAGCACGCCGGTATCGATGACGATGCGCCTAGCGAAGCTCATGCACCAGACGATCCACATCGGCATCGGCAAGGTCGGCAGCACCCGGCTCCGTCATCTGCGCCCGGTAGTGCGAATACCACCGCGCCGCTTCCGCCCTGCGCTTCTTAACTTCGGCCAGCGCCTGCATGTCGTGTTCCGAGACCACATAGGCCACGGTCCGTCCGCGCCGCGTAACTTCTATCGGCTCGCGCTGCGAGCGGTCGATCAATTCGCCGAAGCGACTTTGCGCTTCGACCGAAGTAACGGTAATCATGGGTTCTCCTTGGAATAGCCAATATGGCCATGATAGCCATTTCATTCAATTATGCAAGGATAGACGAACTGACGCTCGTTGCTAAACAGAAACCCCGTTGGACAATGCTCAGATTGGTGACAGTCATGTCGCCGGCCATGCTGGCGGAGGTTGTATTAGGCTGATGCGTCGCCGTACCGGACTCTGTCTGCCTGGGATTCCGCTTCGCGGGCAGGCAAGCGCCGACTTTCTGCCGTTGCTCCCAAGGCCGCGCCGGGTCTCGCCCCCGGTACAATGCCCTCCTTGAGATGCGGCAGGCCAGACGCCCGCCGCCGGCCCCCGGAAAGACCGTCCCATGACCCGCAAGATCCTCGTTACCAGCGCCCTGCCCTATGCTAACGGCGCGATCCACCTCGGCCACCTGGTCGAATACATCCAGACCGACATCTGGGCACGCTTCCAGAAAATGCGCGGCCACGAATGCTGGTATGTCTGCGCCGACGACACCCATGGCACGCCGATCATGCTGCGCGCGGAAAAGGAAGGCATCACGCCCGAACAACTGATCGCCCGCGTCCATGCCGAGCATTCGCGCGATTTCGCCGGCTTCCATGTCGCCTTCGACAACTACCACAGCACGCATTCGCCCGAGACGCGCCACTATGCCGAAGACATCTTCGGCAAGCTGAAGGCCGCCGGCCTGATCGAGGTGCGCTCGATCGAGCAGTACTACGACCCGGTCAAGGCCATGTTCCTGCCCGACCGCTTCATCAAGGGCGAATGCCCCAAGTGCGGCGCCAAGGATCAGTACGGCGACGCCTGCGAATCCTGCGGCGCGGCCTATGCGCCGACCGACCTGAAGAACCCCTACTCGGCGGTCTCCGGCGCGGCGCCGGTGCTGAAATCCTCCGACCATTACTTTTTCAAACTCTCCGATCCGCGCTGCCAGGAATTCCTGCGCCGCGCCACGCGCGAGGTCTGCAAATCGCAGCCCGAGGCGGTGAACAAGTTGCAGGAATGGCTCGGCGAGCCGGGCGAGAACAAGCTCACCGACTGGGACATCTCGCGCGACGCACCGTATTTCGGCTTCGAGATTCCTGGCGACAATGGGGCAAATACAGGAAAATTCTTCTACGTCTGGCTCGATGCGCCGATCGGCTACATGGGCTCGTTCAAGAATTTCTGCGCGAAGAAAGGCCTGGATTTCGACGAGTTCTGGGGCAGGGATTCGAAGGCCGAACTGCATCACTTCGTCGGCAAGGACATCCTCTACTTTCACGCCCTGTTCTGGCCCGCCGAACTGGAATTCGCGGGCTACCGCGTACCGACCAGCGTCTTCGCCCACGGCTTCCTCACCGTCGACGGTGCCAAGATGTCCAAGTCGCGCGGCACCTTCATCACCGCCGAGAGTTACCTCGCGCAGGGCCTCAATCCGGAATGGCTGCGCTACTACTTCGCCGCCAAGCTGAACGGCACGATGGAGGACATCGACC
>CAYNGV010000094.1:0-8228 GCA_964397005.1 uncultured Sulfuritalea sp.
CCTTCAGCGCCAACTGCCCCACCTGCGGCGCGCCGGTCGTCTTCAAGTCGTCGGCCTCGTTTCACGGCGTCTGCGAATTCTGTCGCAGCACCGTGGTGCGCCACGGTGGCAACCTCGAAAACCTCGGCCGCATGGCCGACCTGGTCGAGGACGCCTCACCGATCCGGATCGGCACCGAGGGCCGCTACAAGGGTGTGCATTTCGCCGTGATCGGGCGCATCCAGTTGCGCTACGAGGCGGGCGTCTGGAACGAGTGGCACATCCTGTTCGACGACATGCGCGGCGGCTGGCTGTCGGATGCCAACGGTGAATACCTGATCTCCTTCCTCAAGCCGCCGGGTGCGGCGCTGCCCGAATATTCCAGCCTGATGCCCAACGACGCGCTGAAGCTCGCCGGGCGCGACTTCGTCGTCACCAACCTCGAAGAAGCCCTGTGCATCGCCGGCGAGGGCGAGCTGCCCTTCGCTTTCGGCGCCGGCTACCCGGCGCAGCTGGTCGACCTGCGCGCCACCGACGACGGCGAAGCCGCCTTCGCCAGCATCGATTATTCCGAAACGCCGCCGCTGTTCTTCGTCGGCGAATCCCTGTCCTTCGACAGCTTCAAGTTCTCCAACCTGCGCGGCGAGGCCGCCGCCGCCAAGCCGGCAGGCAAGCTCAAGGCCTTGCAGTGCCCGAGCTGCGGCGGCGCCATCACGCTGCACGACAAGGCCGTTCAAAGCGTCGCCTGCCCCTCGTGCCTTACCGTGCTGGAGCCCGCCAACGAAAGCCTGCGCATCCTGGCCAAGGCCGCCGCCGCAACGCGCATCGAACCGCTGATTGCACTCGGCAGCGTCGGCAAGTTCGCCGGCAAGGACTGGACGGTGATCGGCTTCCAGCAGCGCGCCGTGACGGCGGACGGCATCGATTACCCCTGGCAGGAATACCTGTTGCACCATCCCGAAGAAGGTTTTCGCTGGCTGGTCGAATCGACCGGCCACTGGAACTGGGTCAGCAACCCCAAGAAGCCGCCGCGCTACAGCGTCGGCCAGCCGGCGGTGCTGTTCGGCGGCGAACTGTTCCGCCGCTATTCGGCGGGCTCGGCCGTGACCCGTTATGTCATCGGCGAGTTCAACTGGAAGATCAAGGTCGGCGAAACCTGGGAGCTGATCGACTTCATCGCGCCTCCGAAAATGCTCAGCCGCGAATCGAGCGGCAAGGAAGTGAACTGGTCGCAAAGCGACTACCTGCCGCCCGACGAAGTCGCCGCCGCCTTCAAGCTCAAGGCGCCGCTGCCGGAACCGAGGGGCATCGGCATGAACCAGCCGAACCCGCGCCAGGAAAGCCACCGCAAGACCTGCCGCGGCTTCTGGAATTTTCTCGCGCTTGCCGTCGTCGCCCAGGCGCTGTGGGTGTTCATCCTCGGCGGACGCACGCTCCTCGACCAGCGTCTGGTGTTCACGCCACAAAATGACGAACCCGTCACCACCCAGAGCTTCACGCTCGACAGCGACGCGCGCAACCTGGTGCTGCGCCACGACACCGACCTCGACAACAACTGGCTGGGGCTGGGCCTGACGCTGGTCGAAAAGAAGAGCGGCCGCGCCTGGGTGGCGCAAAGCGACGTCGCCTACTGGCACGGCTCGGACGGCGGCGAATCCTGGAGCGAGGGCGACAAGACGCGCGAGCTGGTGTTCCGCGATCTGCCCGCCGGCGAATACTACTTTGTCATCGACCCGGAAATCTCCGCCGAAAAGCCGGTTGCCGTCGCCGACCGCGTCAAGGTCATGCGTGACCAGGCGGCCTGGAGCAATTTCTTCTTCCTGCTGATATTCCTCGCCGCCATGCCGCTGTTCAGCCGCTACCGCATGCAGGCCTTCGAAACCGAACGCTGGAAGGATGCGGACTTTCTTTCCAGCGGCGCCGATTTCGGCTCCGGCAGCGACGACAGCGACAGCGATTCCGGAGGGGACGACTGATGCAACGCATCGCGATGATCCTCAGCCTGGTCGCGTTTGCCGTGTTCAACTACGGCCAGTACCTCGGCTGGAGCCTGTTTTCGGACGACGCCCAGGCCCAGCCGGTACGCTCGGCCAACGCGGCACGGGCCTTCCACAAATGACCCTGGCGTAATGCAGCGCCCACTGCTGGTTTCCGTTTTCATCGTCGCCTCCTGCGGGCTGGCCTACGAGTTGATCGCCGGCGCGCTGGCGAGCTACCTGCTGGGCGATTCGGTGATGCAGTTCTCGACCGTGATCGGCGTCTACCTCTTCGCCATGGGCATCGGCTCGTGGCTCTCCAAGTATGTCGGCGGCAATTTGCTGGTGCGCTTCATCCAGATCGAGCTGCTGGTCGGCCTGCTCGGCGGCCTTTCGGCCGGGCTGCTGTTCCTCTTGTTCACGCTGCACGCCGGGCCCTTCCGCTTCACGCTCTATGGCCTCGTGTTGCTGATCGGCATTCTGGTCGGCCTCGAAATTCCGCTGATCATGCGCATCCTGAAGCGCGAGGTGGCGTTCAAGGATCTGGTGGCGCAAGTGCTGACTTTCGACTACATCGGCGCACTTGCCGTGTCGGTGCTGTTCCCGCTGTTGCTGGCGCCGCACCTCGGACTGGTACGCAGCGCCTTGCTGTTCGGCCTGCTCAATGCGCTGGTCGCGGCCTGGGCGCTGTGGCTGTTTCGCGCGCAGATCGGGCCGCTGGTGAGCTTGCGAGCGCAATGCGTCGCGGTGATCGGCTTGCTTGCCATCGGCTTCGGTTTTGCCGGGCAATTCGTGAGCCTGGCCGAAACCAACCTCTACAACGAAGACATCGTCCATGCCGAGTCGAGTCCCTATCAGCGCATCGTCGTCACGCGCTGGCGCGACGAGTCGCGGCTGTACCTGAACCACAACCTGCAGTTCTCCTCGCGCGACGAATATCGCTACCACGAGGCGCTGGTGCACCCGGGCATGGCCGCCTCGCCCGGCGCGCGCAAGGTGCTGGTGTTGGGCGGCGGCGACGGCATGGCGGTGCGCGAGATCCTCAAGTACCCTCAGGTAGGCAGCATCACGCTGGTCGACCTCGATCCGCGCATGACCGAGCTGTTTTCGCAATCGCCCATGCTGGTTGAACTGAACGGCAATGCGCTGGCCTCGAAGAAGCTCAAGATCATCAATGCCGATGCCCTGCAATGGCTGGAACAAACGCAAGAGATGTTCGATTTCGTCGTCGCGGATTTTCCCGATCCGTCCAACCACAGCCTCGGCAAACTCTATTCGACGGCCTTCTACCGGCTGCTCAAGCAGCATGTGGCCGAGACCGGCCGCATCGTGGTCCAGGCCACCTCGCCGCTGTATGCACGAGAAAGCTTCTGGACCGTGGTCGCCACGCTCGAAGCCGCCGGCTGGCAGACCGCGCCCTATCACGCGCTGGTGCCGAGCTTCGGCGAGTGGGGCTACATCCTCGCCGGCCGGCGCGAGTACCGGCCACCCGCGACGATCCCGGTGCCGACGCGCTTCGTCACGCCCGACGCGCTGCCGGCGCTGTTCCACTTCCCCACCGACATGGCGCGGGTGCCCGCCGAACCCAATCGCCTCGACAACCAGAACCTGGTGCGCGTCTTCGAGCGCGAGTGGGGCCGGGTACAGGCGCACTGACCGCTTGATTCCAGTTCGCCAAACTGGCACCATTGCATCACAAATGTAATGCACGGAGACCGCCATGAAAACTGCTGCCATTCCCGCCGTCCGCGTTCCGCCCGAACTACGCCAGGCTGCTGAAGAATTGCTGGCCGACGGCGAAACCCTGTCCGGCTTCGTCCAGGATGCAGTGCGGCGCAACGTCGAGTACCGGCGGGCGCAGGCGGCATTCGTCGAGCGCGGCCTCGCCTCGCGCGATGAGGCGCGCGCATCTGGTCGCTACGTCGCGGCCGCGACCGTCCTTGGCAAACTGGATCGACGCCTGAAGACCGCGCGCAAGAAGGCCGCTGTCGTCAAATGAAAAAGTTCGCGGTCCGCTTCACGGAGGAAGCGGAAGCGGATTTGTTGCGCTTGTTCGATTACCTGCTCGAACGCGACATCGGCGCTGCAGAGCGGGCCGAACTGGCGATCGCCAAGGCCGTCGAATTGCTGGAGATATTTCCTTTCTCCTGCCGCAAGGCGGGAGCCGGATCAGGCGGTCCCTTCCTGCGCGAGCTCATCATTCCCTTCGGCGACTCAGGCTATGTCGCGCTGTTCGAGATCGAGGACGACGGCTACGTGACGATTCTCGCGGTCAGGCACCAGCGAGAAGACGACTACCACTGAGCCATGCGTCGTCGCGAATTTCTTGCCGGCGTTTCGGCCACCGGCCTGCTCGCCGCCTGCGGTTCCAAGCCCGCGCCGCCCTTGCCGCCGGGCGCGCTCTCTGGAGCGAACGACGTGCTCGGCCATCGTCTGCGCAAGCCCGATTTTCCGGCGCCGACGGAAACGCGGCGCACCACGGTGGCGATTGTCGGCGGCGGTATCGGCGGGCTTTCAGCGGCATGGAAGCTGACGCGTTCGGGTTACGACGATTTCCTGCTGCTGGAAATGGAGCATGAGGCCGGCGGCAATTCGCGCGCCGGCGGGAACGAGGTTTCAGCGCATCCGCTCGGCGCGCATTACCTGCCGCTGCCGCCGCGCGAGGCGCGCGCCACGCGCCAGCTGCTGGCCGAACTCGGCGTGCTGCACGGCGACCCGGACGCGGCGCATCCAACCTACGACGAAAAGTACCTGTGCCATGCGCCGCAGGAACGGCTCTACACCAACGGCTATTGGCAGGAGGGCTTGTGGCCGACGCTGGGCGTGCCGCCGGGCGAACGCGCGCAGTATGTCCGCTTCCAGGATTTCGTTGCCGAGTTGCGCCGGAAACGCGACGGCGCCGGCCGGCGTGCGTTTGCCCTGCCGCTGGCCTTGTCCAGTCGCGATCCGAAACTGCTGGCGCTGGACCGCATCACCATGCGCGACTGGCTGCTGACCGAAGGCTACATCGCGCCGGGCCTGCACTGGCTGGCCGACTACGCCTGTCGCGACGACTACGGCACCAGCGCGGCGCAAACCTCGGCCTGGGCCGGCCTGCACTACTTCGCCTGCCGCGATGGCGAAGGGCAGGTGCTGACGGCGCCGGAAGGCAACGCCTGGCTGGCGCGCGGGCTGGCGCGGGCGATCACCGGCCAAGTGCAATCGAACGCATTGGTGTTCCGCGTCGAGCAGGCCAAAAAGGAAGCCGTCTGCGATGTCTACCTCGCTGCCGAAAACCGCAGCATCCGCGTCATTGCCCGCGAGCTGATCTGGGCGGCGCCGCTGTTCCTGATCCCGCATGTATTCGTAGCACCCCGCGCCGACTGGCTGGGCGCCATCAAGGGCGCCGAGTATGCGCCGTGGGTCGTGGCGAACCTGACCCTGTCGTCGGCGCCGCAGACCCGCGCCGGCCAGCCGCTGGCCTGGGACAACGTGCTGCACGACAGCGCAGCGCTGGGCTACGTGGTCGCCACCCATCAGCAGCTGCGCTATGCGCCGGGGCCGACCGTAATCACCTGGTATCGGGCGCTGCACGAAGAATCGCCATATCACCAGCGCCGAGTTTTTCAGGGACGCAACGAATGGGCCGCCGAGGCGCTGGCCGACCTTTCGGTGCCGCACCCCGAAATCCGCGAACTGACGACGCGCATCGACATCCACCGCCACGCCCACGCCATGATCCGCCCACTGCCCGGTCGCTTGTGGAGCGGCACGCGCGGCAGCTTCGAGCGGGGCGGAGCCGGCATCCAGTTCGCCCATGCCGACGTGTCCGGCCTGTCGCTGTTCGAGGAAGCGAATTATCGCGGCGTGCTGGCTGCCGAGCGCACGCTGGCCCGGCTCGGCGTATCCTATGCGTCCTCGCTATGAACGGCCTCCACATCCTTGCCGACTTCCACGCCTGCGAAGGCGAACGCCGCCTGCTGGAGGAAGCCGGGGCGCTGGCCGATCTGTGCCGCCGCGCCTGCGCCAAAGGCGGACTGGTGGTCGTAACCGAAGCCTTCCACCAGTTCCCCGCCGCCGGCGCCACTGGCGCGCTGGTGCTGGCCGAATCGCATCTGGCGATCCACACCTGGCCGGAGCTCGACTCCGTGACGCTCGACCTTTACGTCTGCAACTATAGTCAGGATAATCGCGCTGCCGCGGAAGCCGCCTACGACGTCCTGCGCGGCGAATTGAAGCCTGGCCGCGTCGTGCGGCGCGATGTCATCCGCGGCAATCCCGATCCTTCCAAGGGGCGTGACAATTAGGATTTTTTTCTTTCTGCTGGTCCTTGCCAATCTGCTTTTTTTCGCCTGGGCGCAAGGCTATTTTGGTGCGTCCGACGAAGGCCACGAACCGCAACGACTCGGGCAGCAATTGCATCCCGAGAAACTGCGCATCGTGCGCGAGGGGCAGACGCCGACACCGGAAGTAAAGAAGGAAGCCACCGCCTGTCGCGTGGTCAACGGTCTGGCAACGGCCGACGCCGAAGCCCTGAAAACAGCCGTGGCGGCGATAGGCGGCGAAGCGAAAGTTCTGCCGCTGGCGGAGCCGGCGCTCCATCTGGTCGTCATCAGCGAACTTGCCAACAAGGTGGCAGCCGACAAAAAGATCGCCGAACTGACCCGTTTCGGGATCAAGGAACCAAGCGCCGTCACACTCGAGGACGGCCGCCATGAAATCATCCTCGGCCGTTTCGAAACCAATGCCGCCGCCACAGCCTTCCTGCAGGGACTGACAAAACGCGGCATCAAGTCGGCGCGCGCCGATAGCCGCGAGCAACCCGCGTTGAAGGCGCTGGTCGAAGCCCGCGCGCAGGAATCAACGCTGCTCCAGCAACTGCCGAAACTGATCGCACCCTACGCCGACGCCGCCATCGGCGAGTGCGCCCCGTAGCCGCGCGATGTCCTATGTGGTCGGACTCACCGGCGGCATTGGCAGCGGCAAAAGCGCAGTCGGCGACCTGTTCGCCCGGTGCGGCGTCACGGTGGTCGACACCGACGCCATCGCCCACACCCTGACCGCGCCCGGCGGAGCGGCCATGGCCGCGATTCGCGCCGAATTCGGCGATGCGGTGGCAAGCGCCGACGGCGCCCTGGACCGCGCCGCAATGCGCGCCATGGTCTTTGCCGACCCGTCGGCACGCAAGCGCCTGGAGGCCATCCTGCATCCCCTGATTCGCGCCGAAAGCGAACGTCAAATCGCGCATAAACCGGCCGACTCTCCCTATGCCATCCTGATGGTGCCGCTGTTGATCGAGTCCGGCGACTACCGCAAGCGCGTGAACCGGATTGCCGTCGTCGATTGCGCGGAGAGCACGCAAATCGAGCGCGTCATGAGCCGCAGCGGCCTTGCCCGAAGCGAAATCGAACGCATTCTTGCCGCGCAGGCGACGCGGGCCGAGCGCCTGGCAGCGGCCGACGATGTGATCGACAACGACGGAGCGCTTGCCGATTTGCCAGCCCAGATTGAGCGATTGCATCAACACTATCTGGAGCTTTCAGGCCATGTCAGTTGAGGTTTGCACCGAATTGGGTCACAATCTGACGAATTTTCTCCACCCGGCCGGCGTGTGATTACATACGAATACCCTCTCAGCGAGCGCGTTCGCACACTGCTGCGACTTGAAGATCTGTTTGACAAGATCACGCATTTCGCTGGCGCCGAAGGTGCATTGGAGCACCACGTCGCCCTCGTCACGCTGTTCGAGATCCTCGAAGTCGCCGGCCGCGCCGAGTTGAAATTCGACCTGGTGCAGGAGCTCGAACGCCAGCGCCAGATCCTACTGTCATTCCGCAACAACCCCGAAATTTCCGAACAGGCGCTGTCCGGCGCGCTCTATGAAATCGAGCAGGCCAGTTCGCTGCTGCTCGCCATGCAGGGCAAGATCGGCCACTACCTGCGCGAAAACGAATGGCTGATGACCATCAAGAATCGCGCCGCGATCCCCGGCGGCGTCTGCGAATTCGACCTGCCCGGCTACCACTACTGGCGGCATCGCGATCCGGCGCTGCGCCAGCAGGACATTCGCGGCTGGATCGCGCCGATGATGCCGATCCGCGACGGCCTCGCCATTGTGCTGCGCCTGCTGCGCGCCTCGGGCCGCACCGAGCAGCAAACAGCCCAGCGCGGCGCCTTTCAGTTGATGCTGAGCGGCCGCAGCGCGCAATTGATCCGCTTGAAGACAGGGCAGGGTGACCCCTGCCTGCCGGAGATTTCGGCCGGCAAGTTCGCCATCAACATCCGCTTCCTGCG
>CAYNGV010000095.1:0-8187 GCA_964397005.1 uncultured Sulfuritalea sp.
GCGGCATCTTCACCAAGGGCGCCGACGTCGGCGCCGACCTGGTGGGCAAGGTGGAAGCCGGCATTCCCGAGGATGACCCGCGCAACCCGGCGGTAATCGCCGACAACGTTGGCGACAACGTCGGCGACTGCGCCGGCATGGCGGCCGACCTGTTCGAAACCTATGCGGTGACGACGGTGGCGACCATGCTGCTGGGCGTGCTGTTGCTGAAGGCGAGTCCGGCCTTCGCCGAGCAGGCTGTCATCTATCCGCTGGCCCTCGGCGGCTTTTCGATCATTGCCTCGATCATCGGCGTGATGTTTGTCAAGGCTCGTGACGGCGGCAAGATCATGAACGCGCTGTATCGGGGTCTGGCGGTTGCCGGTATTCTGGCGCTGGTGGCCTTCTACCCGATGACCACCATGCTGATCGACGATCATTTGCTCGACAGCGTGCTGAACATCAGCGGCGGTTCGCATATGCGCCTCTACGGTGCCGCGGTGATCGGTCTGGTGCTGACCGGCCTGATGGTTTACATCACCGAGTACTACACCGGTACCGAGTTCAAGCCGGTGCAGCACGTGGCGGAAGCCTCGACCACGGGTCACGGCACCAACATCATCGCCGGTCTCGGCGTGTCGATGAAGTCCACTGCGTGGCCGGTGTTGTCCGTCTGTGCCGCCATCTGGGCCTCCTATACCATGGGTGGCTTGTACGGCATCGCGATCGCCGCTACCTCCATGCTGTCGATGGCCGGCATCGTTGTCGCGCTTGACGCTTACGGTCCGATCACCGACAACGCCGGCGGCATTGCCGAAATGTCGGAACTGCCGCCTTCCGTGCGTGCCATTACGGACCCGCTCGATGCCGTGGGCAATACCACCAAGGCGGTGACCAAGGGCTACGCCATCGGTTCCGCGGGTTTGGCCGCACTGGTGCTGTTCGCCGACTTCACGCACGGCCTGGAATCGCTCAAGCCGGGCATCAAGTTTGCCTTCGACCTGTCCGATCCGGCCGTCATCATCGGCCTCTTCGTGGGCGGCATGGTGCCCTACCTGTTTGCCGCGATGGGCATGGAAGCCGTAGGTCGTGCCGCTGGCTCCGTGGTGGTCGAAGTACGCCGCCAATTCAAGGAGATCAAAGGCATCATGGAAGGCACGGCCAAGCCGGAATACGGCACATGCGTCGACATGCTGACCAAGGCCGCGATCAAGGAAATGATGATCCCGTCGCTGCTGCCGGTGCTGGTTCCGGTCGTGGTCGCCGTCGCCATGAACATCCTGATGCCCCAACTGAACGGTGTCGGCGCGGGCGTTCGCGCCTTGGGTGGCGTGCTGATGGGCACTATCGTCACCGGCCTGTTTGTCGCCATCTCGATGACCACCGGCGGTGGTTGCTGGGATAACGCCAAGAAGTACATCGAAGACGGTCACTTCGGCGGCAAGGGTTCCGAAGCGCACAAGGCTGCGGTGACCGGCGACACCGTGGGCGACCCGTACAAGGATACGGCAGGCCCGGCGGTGAATCCGCTGATCAAGATCATCAACATTGTTGCCTTGATGATCCTGCCGCTGGTGGTGTGATCTTCCGCAACATGATCGGTCAAACGGGCAGCCTGAGGGCTGCCCGTTTTCTATTGGTGCTGGCCATGTTGGCAAGGGCCGTGGCGACCTGGGCCCAAGTCGATCAGCCGGAAGCGGCGAGCGGTTTTGCGCCCCGGCCTGCGGTCACCAGCAAGGGTTACATGGCGGTCACCGCGAACGCTTACGCGACCGACGCCGCTGCGGAAATCCTGCAACTCGGCGGCAATGCGCTCGATGCTGCCATCGCCGCGCAATGGGTATTGAATCTGGTCGAGCCGCAATCGTCAGGCATTGGTGGCGGCGGATTCATGCTGCACTGGGATGCGCAGCGTCGCCGGGTGTCGGCTTGGGATGGTCGTGAGAGGGCTCCCCGAAGCGCCAGCGCCGACTTTGCCCGGAGGCCGGATGGCAGTCCGGCGAAGTTTTCCGAGATATTGGCGACCGGCAAGGCGGTCGGCGTACCCGGTCTGGTTGCGATGCTGGAAGCCGCCCATCGACGGCACGGCAAGCTGAAGTGGGCGCGACTTTTTCTGCCTGCTTTCCGTCTCGCGGAAAATGGCTTTGCCATCTCGCCGCGCCTGCATCTGCTGTTGCGTGACGACCCGCTGCTGCGACGCGACGCGGCAGCGCGGGCGCTCTATTATCAGGAAAGCGGTGAAGCCAGGCCGGTCGGCGAAATCCTGCGCAACCCGGAGTTCGCTGCGACCCTGCGCGATATCGCGACGGCGGGTGCGGACGCTTTGCATCAAGGCGCAACAGCGGACCGCATCGCAGTAATGGTTGGGCGGCGTGGAGGGGAACTGACGGCGCAGGACATGAGTGACTATCGGCCAAGGCAGCGCGATGCAATTTGCGGCCTGTATCGCCGGTGGCGCATCTGCGGTATGCCACCACCGTCATCGGGGGGCATTGGCGTCCTTCAACTGCTGGGCCTGCTGGAGCGCAGTAGCGCGCAGGCGCATGATCCCGCTGCGCCGGATCATGCGCATCTGTTCGCCGAAGCCGGGCGACTCGTTTACGCCGATCGGGCACGCTATCTGGCCGACCCCGACTTTGTCCCGGTACCGCAGCGCGCCATGCTGGAGCCCGAGTATCTCAGGCAGCGCGCGAAACTCATGGATTCCCGGCACAGCATGGGCATCGCTGCACCGGGGGAACTTCCGCAAAGCCATGCCCAGGCGGACGACAACGCCCCGGAATTGCCCGCGACGACGCATGTTTCGATTGTCGACCAGGCCGGCAATGCGGTGGCGCTGACGAGTTCGATTGAAAGCGCGTTCGGCAGCAGGATTCAGGTTGGCGGCTTTTTGCTCAACAATCAACTTACCGATTTTTCTTTCACTTCCGAACGGGATGGCCGGACAGTCGCCAATCGCCTGGAGCCGGGCAAGCGGCCACTGTCATCAATGGCGCCGACATTCGTATTCGATGCTGGTGGGCGGCTCCATGCCGTGCTGGGCTCGCCCGGAGGTGGTCGCATCATCAACTACGTGGCGCGAACCCTGGTCGCCTTGCTCGACGGCGGGCTGGATCCGGCGAAGGCAATTTCCCTGCCGCATGTCGGCAACCGCAACGGGGCTACGGAAATCGAACTGGGCCGCGTACCGGAGGAACTGGCACTGGAGCTTGAAAGGCGTGGTCATAAGCTGCATCGAACCGACATGACCAGCGGCTTGCATTTGATCGTAAGGGGTGGCGACGCGTGGGTCGGGGCGGCGGACCCGCGTCGCGAAGGGGTTGCCCGCGGCGACTAGCCCAGTCCGATCAGGCGGCGGCGCGACGGAAATCCCGCAAGCGGAATCCCAGCAACCAAAGTGTGGCGAAATAGCTGACAAGGCCGGCCAGCACCACCGCCGTTAGCTGCAGCAGACGCTGGCCGCCGCTCATGGCCAGCCATTTCGCTTCGCCGGCGCTGGCAAACCACAACACGCTGCCCAGTACGGTGAGGGCCACCAGCAACTTCAGCATGAACTTTCCCCAACCCGCTTGGGGCAGATACACCCCGCGTTGGCGCAAGCCGCGCCAGAGCATGGCTGCGTTGAAGCAGGAGGCGAGGCCGATCGACAGGGCCAATCCGGCGTGCTTGAGCCAACCGATGAAGGCGATGTTCATCAACTGGGTCAGTGCCAACGTGATCAGGGCGATCTTTACCGGTGTGCGGATGTCCTGCCGGGCGTAGAAGCCGGGCGCCAGCACCTTGACCAGGATCAGGCCGGTCAGGCCGATCGAATAAGCGACCAGGGCTTCGCGGGTGCGCAATACATCCGCGATGCCAAATGCGCCATACTGGAACAGGGTGGCCAGCAGCGGTACCGCCAGCATGGCCAGCGCCAGCGATGCCGGCAGGGTCAGCATCAAGGTCAGGCGCAGGCCCCAGTCGAGCAATGCCGAGAAATCCCCGGTCTTGCCACTGGCATGGGTCTTCGCCAGGCTGGGCAGCAGTATGGTGCCCAGCGCCGCACCGAGGAGGCCGGCGGGGAACTCCATCAGCCGATCGGCATAGTAGAGCCAGGAGACACTGCCGCTTTCGAGGAAGGAGGCGAAGATGGTGTTGATCAGCAGGCTGATTTGCGCCACGGAAACGCCCAACACGGCCGGTGCCATGAGTTTGAGAATGCGCTGCACACCCTCGTCCCGCCACGCCAGGTCGAAGCGCGGCAACATGCCGATCTTCGCCAGGGCGGGCAACTGGATTGCCAGTTGCAGTGCGCCGCCAAGGAAAACTGCCCAGGCCAGTGCCAGCACCGGCGGATCGAACCAGGGCGCGGCGATCAGTGCCATCCCGATGAAGGACAGATTCAGCAGGACCGGCGTGAAGGCGGGCAGGGCGAAGCGGCTCCAGGTGTTGAGGATTCCCGCCGCCAGTGCCACCAGTGACATGAACAGGATGTAGGGGAAGGTAATACGTGTCAGTTCGACAGTCAGTTGGAACTTCTCGGCATCGGCACTGAACCCGGGGGCGGTCACGGCGATCAGCAAGGGTGCCGCAGCCATGCCGAGCGCACTGACAACTATCAGGATCAGGAACAGTACGCTGGCGACGCGATCGACCAGGCTCCTGGTTTCGGCTTCGCCCCGGCGATTGCGGTATTCGGCGAGGATGGGAACGAACGCCTGGGAGAAGGCCCCCTCTGCAAACAAGCGGCGCAACAGGTTGGGCAGGCGGAAGGCGACGAAGAAGGCGTCGGTCATCATCCCGGCGCCGAAGCTGCGGGCAATCACGAAGTCGCGGACGAAGCCCAGAATGCGGGACAGCAGGGTCATCCCGCTGACGGTGGCCAAAGCGCGGAGCAGATTCATGCGGGTATGGTATCCGGGATGCGGCCGGCAGAAGCCGCTTGCAATGGGCGGAAGACCCCCTTATAATCTCGCGCTTTCCCCAGATCCACCGGATATAGATATGGCCAATACCGTCCAAGCTCGCAAGCGTGCCCGTCAAGCGACCGAGCAGCGCGCTCACAACATGAGCCAGCGCTCGTCACTGCGTACGGCAATCAAGAAGGTCCGCAAGGCGATTGACGCCGGCGACAAGACCGCCGCGCAAGCCGTGTTCAAGGAGTCGCAGTGCGTCATTGACTCGATCGCCGACAAAGGCATCGTGCACAAGAACCTCGCCGCGCGCCAGAAGAGCCGCCTTTCGGCTGCCATCAAGGCACTTTGAGCCGCCAAGCTTCTTAAGCGTCAAACACCCGACAAAAAGGCTGTCCCGGATACCGGGGCAGCCTTTTTGCTTTTGTCGCGGCATGTCTGAAGCCCGGTTACCAATGAAGCCAAATGGCCTGCATTCCCGCCAAAACCACCATCGGCATAATGTTTTCTGAAATATGCTTCTAAATTAAAGAAATAGGTTGAATTTGCCGAAACCACTGCATATAATCACCAGACCTTCTTGAAGTGAAAGGGGTTTCATGCAATCCCATCAGTTCATAAAATATGCATTTCGTATTCGAACCCGCCTTGGCGTGATTGTGGACAATTTGATGATCCATGGTCGCGATGAATACGACGCCCAGCGCAAGCTGCGGCAGGTGTACCACGATTGCCAGATCATCGAATGTGTTTGCCATCACGGCAGCGTACGCATCCCGGTGGCCAGCTTCGAGGAAGTCGCGAACCTTATTGTTCGCTGAGCCTCGGCGAGTCGTCGGCCTGCCGGGGCCGATCGGTTTTCTGCGAGTCGTCAGACGAATCGCGCGGCCCGCAATTCTTCCATCAGCGCCTGATAGTCCATGGCCCCCCGGCTGCTCGGGCTGTGGCTGAAAATATCGAGACTCACCGCCGGCGCTTCAGCGATCGCCACGTTTTCAGAGATTACCGTTTCGCACAGTTCGGCCCCGAATTGCGCGCGCAGACGATCCTGAATTTCGTAACTCATCTTGCGGCGCCGGTCAAAGCGCGTCAGCAGGTAGCGGCGTTCGATGCGCCGCTTGAGGACCGGTTCCAGCGCCTTCATGGTGCGTTCGATTTGCAGGGCGCCACGCAAGGAAAGATAGTCCGATGATACGGGCACCAATATCCGGTCGGAGGCAAAGATCGCGTTGAGCGAGAGCACGCCAAGAAATGGGCAGCAATCGATTACCGCCGTGCTTTCACCGCCGGCCGCTTCAAGCATCTGCAAGCCGGTGTTGAGCCGATTGAGAATGGCCGGTCCCTTGCCGAATATGGAATCAACCTTGATCAGTTCCGCATGCGCAGGGATCAGACGACCTACGCACTCCCAGATCAAGGCCAGCTCTTCGAGCGGCCGATTGTCCTGATAGAGCGCGAACACACTGTTGTGAGCCTCGCCCAGTGCCTTACCGTGTATCGCTGTCAGATGAGCCTGCGGATCAAGGTCGATCAGTAGCGTGGGTTCGGAATTCCTTGCCAGCGCAGCGGCGAGATTGAGGGCCGTGGTCGTTTTGCCGACCCCGCCCTTTTGATTGAAAACCGCCATCCTCACTGGTGGATCCTCCGCCTTCCTGCTCTGTACAGGGACCAACTTTTATCTTAGTATAGAGGCGTTTTCAAGCACGGCGGCCGCGTTGCTCTTCGGCCGCCGTATGTTTTTTGCGTGGAGTGCTTTCATGCCGCATCTGATGAATACTTACGGGCGGCTACCGGTCGCCTTTTCCCATGGTCAGGGCTGTCGCTTGTTCGACGAGCATGGCAAGTCCTACCTCGACGCCCTGGCCGGAATAGCCGTCAATACGCTGGGCCACAATCATCCTCGCTTGGTGAAGGCCTTGAGCGAGCAAGTCGGTCGTCTGATACATACATCGAATCTGTACCGCATCGGTGAAGCCGAAGCGCTTTCCGATCGTCTCGCCGCGCACTCCGGCATGGACGAGGTGTTCTTCTGCAACTCCGGCTGCGAGGCCAATGAAGCCGCGATCAAACTCGCGCGGCTGTATGGACACCAGCAGGGCATCGAGCAACCGGCGATCATCGTCATGGAACAGGCGTTTCATGGCCGCACGCTGGCCACGCTCTCTGCCACCGGCAACCGCAAGGTGCAGGCCGGCTTCGAGCCGCTGGTATCGGGTTTCGTGCGGGTGCCGTTTGACGATCTGGCGGCCATCGAGCAACTTGCCGATCGCAATCCCAACGTCGTCGCGGTGCTGTTCGAGCCGATCCAGGGCGAAGGCGGGATCAATCTCGCTCACAAAGATTTCATGCGCGCGCTGCGGCAGATCTGCGACCGCAAGAACTGGCTGTTCATGGTCGACGAAGTGCAGTGCGGCATCGGCCGTACCGGGGTCTGGTTCGCCCATCAGCACGCCGGCATTTTGCCCGACGTGATGACGCTGGCGAAAGGCCTGGGTTCCGGTGTGCCGATCGGCGCCTGTCTTGCGGCCGGACGTGCCAGCAGCGTGTTCAAGCCCGGCAACCACGGTTCCACCTTTGGCGGCAATCCGCTGGCGTGCGTTGCCGCCTTGACCACGCTCAAGGTGATCGAAGCGGATGGCCTGATGGCACACGCGGCCAAGCTGGGCGAGTCGATTCGTGCAGGTCTGTTCGCCGGATTGTCCGGCGTCAGCGGCTTCGTCGAGGTACGTGGCGATGGCCTGATGATAGGCATCGAACTGGATCGTCCCTGTGGCGACCTGGTCAAGCGCGGGCTGGAAGCCGGCCTGTTGATCAATGTCACCGCCGACAAGGTCGTGCGCCTGCTGCCGGCGCTGATCATGAGCGACGCCGAGGGCGCCGAGCTTGTGGCCAAGCTCGTACCGCTGATCAAAGAGTTTTTGGCAGCCTGATCATGGCGACGCCGCGGCATTTCCTGCAGATGAAGGATCTGGCGCGTGACGAACTCGCTTACCTGTTCGAACGCACGCGCATCATCAAGGCGCGCTTCAAGGCCTACCAGCGCTACTGGCCCTTGCAGGATCGCACGCTGGTGATGATTTTCGAGAAGGCCAGCACCCGCACGCGACTGTCCTTCGAGGCCGGCATGCACCAGCTCGGCGGTTCGGCGATCTATCTGAATACACGCGATTCGCAGCTGGGTCGCGGCGAGCCGGTGGAGGATGCGGCCGAGGTGATCTCGCGCATGAGCGACATCGTCATGATCCGCACCTACGAGCAGGAGATCATCGAGCGCTTCGCCGGCCATTCGCGGGTGCCGGTGATCAACGGCCTGACC
>CAYNGV010000096.1:0-8127 GCA_964397005.1 uncultured Sulfuritalea sp.
CATCGCCGCGCCGATGGCGCTGGTGATGTGGTCGTAGCCCGGCGCGATGTCGGTGGTCAGCGGGCCAAGCGTGTAGAAGGGCGCTTCGCCGCAGAGGCGCAGCTGCTCGTCCATGTTGAACTTGATCATGTGCATCGGCACGTGGCCGGGGCCTTCGATCATCACCTGCACGTCGTGCCTCCAGGCGATCTTGGTGAGCTCGCCGAGAGTTTCCAGTTCGCCCATCTGCGCCGCGTCGTTGGCGTCGTAGATGCTGCCGGGGCGCAGGCCGTCGCCGAGGCTGAAGGCGACGTCGTAGGCCTTCATGATGTCGCAGATGTCCTCGAAATGCGTGTAGAGGAAGTTTTCCTTGTGGTGCGACAGGCACCACTTGGCGAGGATCGAGCCGCCGCGGCTCACTATCCCGGTCATGCGCTTGGCGGTCATCGGCACATAGCGCAGCAGCACGCCGGCGTGGATGGTGAAGTAATCGACGCCCTGTTCGGCCTGCTCAATGAGCGTGTCGCGGAAGACTTCCCAGGTCAGATCCTCGGCCTTGCCGTCCACCTTTTCCAGTGCCTGATAAATCGGCACCGTACCGATCGCGACCGGCGAGTTGCGCACGATCCATTCCCGGGTTTCGTGGATGTTCTTGCCGGTGGACAAGTCCATCACCGTGTCGCCGCCCCAGCGGATGGCCCAGGTCATCTTGTCCACTTCATCCTGGATGGTCGAGGCTAGTGGCGAGTTGCCGATGTTGCAGTTGATCTTGGTCAGGAAATTGCGGCCGATGATCATCGGCTCGGACTCGGGGTGATTGATGTTGTTGGGGATGATGGCGCGGCCGCGGGCAATTTCATCGCGAACGAATTCGGGCGTGATGACACGCGGAATCGAGGCGCCGAAGCTTTGGCCCGGATGCTGGGTGCGCAGCAGTTCGTCGAGCCCTTCGAGTTTCTGGTTTTCGCGGATGGCGACAAATTCCATCTCGGGCGTGATGATGCCTTTGCGCGCGTAGTGCATCTGCGTCACGTTGGCGCCGGCCCTGGCCCGGCGCGGGCGCCGCGCGAGGTCGAAGCGCAGTTCCGCCAGTTCTGCGTCGGCCAGGCGCTGCTGGCCGTAGTTCGATGACAGGCCGGGAAGCTCTTCGGTATCGTTGCGCTCGGCAATCCATTGCGCGCGAAGGCCGGGCAGCCCCTTGCGGATGTCGATGGTCGCAGCGGGGTCGGTGTAGGGACCGGAGCAGTCGTACACGGTGACCGGCGGGTTCGGAATGTCTCCGGTCGGGCTCTGGGCGATTTCGCGCATCGGCACCCGAAGGTCCGGGCGGCTGCCGGTGACATGGATCTTGCGTGAGTTGGGCAGGGGTGCGATGGCGGCGGCGTCGACATGGGCATCGGCGGCGATGAATTTCTCGTTGGCATTCATGGGGCAAACTCGATTCTGGTGGGGGTGGGGCAGGGGTTTGAAAGTACTGGAAAGGCTGGGCGAATGCAACCCGCAGAGTTGAAAGGGCTCTTCGCCGTAACCTCGGGACAAATTCGCGGTACGCTTCGCGGCTGATCCGAGTTAAAGTATTGCAATTCAGGGCCGTAAGCTAGGGAAACTCGAAACCACGTTCAGTGGAGGCTGACGTCCGCTTGATGGACGTTACGTAGCTAAAGAGGATAAAGGATACCCATGTCTGTGTTCCGCATGCCGTCGGTTTTTTCCGCCACCCTGGCTGCAACGGCGCTTATCCTGGTGCTGGCCCAACCCGTTCGGGCCGCCAGCTGGCAGGGCGTCATCGCCGGGCAGAACGAGACCATCGAGATCGACAAGGAGCGCATTTCGCGCAGCATCGGCGGCACCACGGGCTGGAGTCGCATCCTCCTCGGACGCTCGGTCAATGATCCGGGCGGCGTGTACAACGAAATCCATGCGCAGAATCTCTATGATTGCGGTGGTCGCCGTTTCACGACACTGCGGCGCGCCTATTTCAATGGCGACACGCTGGTTCGCGAGGAGTCGGTGTCGCGTCAGCGCGCCAACAAGATACAGATTGGCAGCATCGACGAGCGCCTGCTGAACGCAGCCTGCGGCGCGCACGCAGGCGTCGAAGAGCCTGGTTTCGCCCAGTCCGTCGGCAGGGCGCTGCAAGGTCTGCTGGATCCGGATCGGGCGAGTGCGATGCACGCCGACATGCGTTCCCTGGATGAAGGCGCCCGGGGGCGCGTCGTACCGGTTGCAGATGCCGCACCCAAGCCGGTAGCACCCGTCGCCGCTGCCACGACTGCGCCGACGCCTTCCGGCGAAAAGCCGCGACACATCCTTTTGCCGGCCATCGACAAGGCGGCGGCGGATCAAGCCGCCGCCAGCGCCGGAATCAAACCAGGCTCGGCGCCGCTTCCGGCCCCGGCCAAGCCAGGCACAAAATCCGAGGTCAAATCGGTCGCTGCCGCGGCTTCACAGGCGGCAGCAGCGCCACCGGAAACCGCCAGCGAGAAGCGGCTGCGCGAATTGCAGTACGCCACCAGCGGCCCGCGCAAGACGCCGAGCAAGAAGAAGCCCGCGCCTGCGGCGCCAGCGCCGCACGCGGAAAACCCGGCGGCGCACATGCACGTGCATTGGGCCTACGAAGGTGCGGGCGCACCCGCCAACTGGGGAAAATTGCGCAACGAATATGCGACCTGCGGCACCGGCCAGCGCCAATCGCCGATCGACATTCGCGAAGGCATCAAGGTCAGCCTTGAGACCATCCGCTTCGACTACAAGTCGACGCAGTTCCGCATCGTCGACAACGGCCATACCTTGCAGGTCAGCGTCGGCGAAGGCATGGCGATGCATGTCATGGGCAAGCGTTATGAACTGATCCAGTTCCATTTCCATCGCCCGGCGGAAGAACGCGTCAATGGCAAGCTCTACGACATGGTGGTGCATCTGGTGCACAAGAACGACGAGGGGCAGTTGGCGGTCATCGCCGTGCTGCTCGAAAAAGGCAGCGAGCATCCCCTGATCCAGACCCTGTGGAACAACATGCCGCTGGAACGGGAGATGGAAGTATCGCCGGCGGAACCGATCGACCTGATGAAACTGCTGCCGGAAATCCGCAGCTACTGGACCTACATGGGCTCATTGACCACGCCGCCCTGTACCGAAGGCGTGCTGTGGATGGTGATGAAGCAGCCGCTGCAGGTTTCGCCCGAGCAGATCGCGATCTTCTCGCGCCTCTATCGCAACAACGCGCGGCCGGTGCAGCCCTCGAATGGGCGCCTGATCAAGGAATCGCGCTAAGGAAGCGCTGAATAAGCCGCCACACCGGCGAAGGCCGGTGTCCAGTGCCATGATTCGTCTGGATTCCGGCTTCCGCCGGAATGACGAACACTTACTTGATCAGTGCTGCCCTATCGGGCATAGCCGATGGCCGCAAGGCCATCGAAGATTTTCTTCGACAGCAGCGTGTGGCCCGCGACATTCGGGTGCAGTTGATCCGCCTTGAGGTCGGTGTTCGAAAGCACCTCGGGCAGTGCATCTTCAATCAGCTGCACTTGATGCTCCTTCGCCACTTGCCGGTAGAAATCCGCCGCTGAAAGATTATTGAAAACCGCGCCGGCGATGCTCGGTTTCGGCGTTGCCAACAGCACCGCCTTCGCGCCGCGCGCCTTTACCAGCGCGAGCATCTGCCCCAGGTTGGCGACGGTCTGCCCTTGCGGCAGCCGCCGCAGCATGTCGTTGCCGCCGAGGGTCACCAGCACCAGTTGCGGGTTGTGTTCGTCGAGCAGCGCGGGCAGGCGCTGCAGCGCGGCGGCACTGGTGTCGCCGCTGACGCCGGCGTTGATTACCATCCATCCGGTGCGTTGTGCCAGCAGGGCGGGCCAGGCTTGTTCAGGCGTGACCCCGTGCGCCGCCGTCAGGCTGTCGCCCAGCGCCAGCACCCTGGAACCCGCCGGCAGAGCGGCTTGTTTCGGCTGGCTGCAGGCGGCCAGGAGCAGGGCAGCCAGCACCAGAAAGGCGCGGCCGAGGGTGTGGCTATTCATGAACCCCTACGCCTGGCCGAATACTTCGTTCAACTGCCGCGCGACGCGGATGAAGGTGGTGCGCTTCGACAGTTCCCTGAGTTTGTGGGCGCCGACATAAGTACAGGCGGAGCGGACTCCGCCCAGCATTTCCAGCACCGTGTCTTCGACCGGTCCGCGGTAGTCGAGCAGCACCTCCTTGCCCTCCGAGGCGCGGTAGTTGGCGACGCCGCCCGCATGCTTGTCCATCGCCGCGCGCGAACTCATGCCGTAGAAGCGCACTTTGCGCTTGCCGCCCTGCTCGGTGACTTCGCCCATGCACTCGTCGTGTCCGGCGAGCATGCCGCCCAGCATGATGAAGTCGGCGCCGCCGCCGAAAGCCTTGGCCAGATCGCCCGGCGAGGTGCAGCCACCATCGGCGCAGATCAGGCCGCCCAGGCCGTGCGCGGCGTCGGCGCATTCGATGACCGCCGAGAGTTGGGGATAGCCGATGCCGGTCATCTTGCGCGTGGTGCACACCGAGCCGGGGCCGATGCCGACCTTGACGATGTCCGCGCCGTCGAGAATCAGTTCCTCCGCCATTTCGCCGGTGACGACGTTGCCGGCCATGATGGTGATCTGCGGATGGGCCTCGCGCAGCTTGCGCAGGAAATCGACGAAGGACTTGGTGTAGCCGTTGGCCACATCGACGCAGACATAGGCAATGGCGTCACCGGCCTCCTGCTTGACCCGGCAGAATTTTTCGTAATCCTCGCGGGTGATGCCCATCGAGTAGAAAACAGTCGCGGTTTCGGGCAACGCCTGGAAATAGGCGATCAGTTCGCGCTCGCCATAGTGCTTGTGCAGTGCCGTCGCCATCTGGTGCTTGTCCAGCGCGGCGGCCATTTCGAAGGTGCCGACCGTATCCATGTTGGCGGCGATGATCGGCACGCCGTGGTAACTGTGCCCGGAATGGCGGAAGACGAACTCGCGTGAAATATCGACTTCCGAGCGCGACGTCAGCGTCGAGCGTTTGGGCCGTATCAGGACGTCCTGGAAATCAAGCTTGAGCTCTTCTTCGATGCGCATGGCGGCTTCCTTCCTGTGGGTCAGGATAGCTTACCGCGATCATCCCCGAAATGGCGGTCGGTCGTCAGGACCGCTGCGCAATGGTCCCCGTCATCGCTGCGCGAACTGCTCGAAGCCATCCAGAGGAAGCGGTCGACTGAAGAAATAGCCCTGGTAGTCATGGCAGCCCGAAGTGGCCAGGAAGTCTCGTTGCACTTCCGTTTCCACGCCCTCGGCGATCACCCCCAGCCCCAGGCTCCGAGCCAGCGCCACGACAGTCCTGGCGATCGCGGCGTCGTTGGGGTCGAGCAGCACGTCGCGCACAAACGACTGGTCGATCTTCAACTGGTCGAGCGGCAGGCGCTTCAAGTAGGACAGCGAGGAATACCCGGTGCCGAAATCATCCAGCGCGAAGCCCACGCCCCGGGCTTTCAGCGCAAACATTTTCTCGATGATCTCCTGCACGTTAAGCACCAGCATGCTCTCGGTCAGTTCCAGCTTCAGCCGCTGCGGATTGGCTCCGGTGTTTTTGAGTATGGACAGCACCTGATCGACGAACCCGGGCTCGCGGAACTGCTGCGCGCTGACATTCACCGCCAGCGTGAGATGCGCCATCTCCGGCTGGATAGCCCACACGGCCAACTGGGCGCAGGCGGTTTCCAGCACCCAATGGCCCAAAGGCAAAATCAACCCGGTCTCTTCGGCCAGGGGAATGAACTCGGCGGGTGACACCATGCCGCGCACGGGATGCTGCCAGCGCAGCAGGACTTCTGCTCCGGTCAAGCGGCTTTCGCCAGCCACCTGGGCCTGGTAATGGAGCAGGAACTGCTTCTCCTCGATCGCCTGCCGCAAATCGTCCTCCAGCGTCACGCGTTCCTTGATGGCCAACTCCATGGTGGGGTCAAAAAAACGCACCACATGGCGGCCTGCCGACTTGGACTTGTACATGGCGAGATCGGCCTGCTTCATCAGGTCATCGATGGTCGCCAGATCGCCCCGGAACAGGGTGACGCCGATGCTGGCCGTGCTGTGATGAGGCGTCTTGCCAAGCAGGTAAGGCTGGCTCAGCGTCGCAAGAATTTTTTCGGCGACGGTTTCACTCGCGATGCCGGCATCGGCTTCGTTGCTACCCAGTCCGGCCAGTACCACGACGAATTCGTCGCCGCCCAGGCGAGCCACGGTGTCGCCCTCGCGCACGCACAGTGTCAGGCGGCGCGCGACTTGCGTCAGCAACAAGTCGCCCATGTCGTGGCCCAGCGTGTCGTTGAGCGTCTTGAAGTTGTCCAGATCAATGAACAACAGTGCGCCATAGCTGCCGCCACGAGAACTGGCGGCCAGGGTCTGCCGCAGACGATCCAGCAGGAGCGTGCGGTTGGGCAGGCCCGTAAGCTGGTCGAAGAAGGCCAGATCATTGATCTTTTCTTCCGCCTTCCTGCGCTCGGTAACGTCGCTGACGAAGCCGTGCCAGAGTACCGAGCCGTCCGGTTCCGCCTGCGGCAGGGCATTGCCCAGCAACCAGCGATCCGGCTCGCCGGCGAATTGCAGCCGGTACTGGCTGGTCCAGGGCGTCAGGTTCCTGGCGGATGCCTCGATGGACGCGAGGTGGTCCGGCAAATCATCCGGGTGCACCGCCGCGAATATCGGGGCGGCGTCGTCGCGAACCTGTTCCGGGTCGACGCGGTAGATTTCGCGCAGGGCTTGGCTGGCATAGGGCAGGCAGGCGCTGCCGTCGACGCGCCGGCGAAACTGGAAGACGATGCCGGGAACATGGCTGGCGATTTTTTGCAGGCGTTCCAGCGCTTCCTTCGTCGCGTCTTCGCGGCGGGCAAGGGTTGCCAGCAGGCGATTGAAGCCGCCGATCAACTGGCCGACTTCGTCTTGCCGGGTGATGGGCAGCCCCCGCGGCGGCTGGTCCGTGTTGGACATGGCGGCCAGCGTTTCGACCGCCGCCAACATCGGCGCCAACTGGCGCCGCACCATCCACCAGGTCAGGAGCCCCGCCAGCAGGGTCAGAACAATCGTTGCCAGCAGCATGCGCTGCTGCATGGCGCGGATCGGCGCGAAAGCTTCGTCGGTGGGCAGCAGTGCCGCCACGTACCAGTCGGCCACCGGCACTCCCTTGGCGGCGGCCAGCACTTCCGTGCCATACGGATCGACCATGAGGGCGAAACCCTCGTGGCCCTGCATGAAACGATCGATCGTCGGATTGCCGCCGGCGGCGGGAAGGGTTTTCATGATCAGGCCCTTGTCGGGGGCCGTGACAATCATCCGGTGCCGGGGCGAGACCAGCCGATAGCCGCCGGTCTTGCCGTAACGGTTGGCGGTGATCTTGTCGAGGAAATTCGGCTTGTCCAGCTCGGTAGTCCCGGCCAGGGCACCGATGACCTTGCCCCGGGAATCGCGAATGGGCACCGTCATGGCAAGCATCGGTACCGCAAATCGTTTGCCGATCCGCGGCCGGCCTACCGTGGTTTTCCCTTCCTTGAGCGCAGCGGCGATGGTATCGACATCCATGTTGTTGACGCCGATGCGTCCTGTTCCCAGCGGAATCTCGGCAATCGCGGTGCCGTCCAGCTGGAAGGCGACCACGCCGCTGTTGAACAGGCGGTGAAGAAGCGGACGCTGTTCCAGCATCGCCTGCATGGCCGCTGTATTGACCAGCATGTCCGGGGTAACGCTGCCGGCAACTATCGCCAGCGCTTCCAGGCGGTCGCTCAGTTCGTGATTGACTTCCTGCGCCATGAAGGAAGCCGCTGCAAACTGCTGCTCGCCCAGCAGGCGCTCCATGTCCTGGCGCAGCATCCGGCTGCTGTAGAACGCCAGCGCCCAGATTCCGATCACGAAAATGGCCAGCGTGGCCAGCGTCACCCTGACCTTCAGCGATCGCCACTGAATGTCATTGCGGCGCGAGCGGGGCGTTTTTCCCGCCGTCGCGGTGTCCTGGATATTGCTGGAATCGATGGACGCCTCACGGACCATGGGGGGGGCTGTCAGACGCGGAACTCGCCGACCGCTGCGCGGGTGCGTGCCGCCAGTTCCTCCAGGTGGTGTGCGGTATCGGCCGCCTCGCGCGTGGCGGCGCTGTTCTCCTCCGACATCTGGGCGA
>CAYNGV010000097.1:0-7936 GCA_964397005.1 uncultured Sulfuritalea sp.
GCGGCATGGTGCATAACGCCGGCTTCGTCCAGTCGCTGAAGACCGCGATGGGCGTCGATGCGATTTCCCTGCCCGACATGCCCGAGTACATCAGCGCGCTGGGTTGCGCGATGATCGCCGCCGAGCGCCAGCACTGAACCTTATTAGGAGCGAGAAATCATGAATGCAGAAGTGACAGCAGCCCCGACCGCCCCGGAGAAGAAGGAATTCTGGCGTTGGCAGGAAAACACCTGGGTCGATGAGACCAAGGACTGGAAGACCGCCAAGATCATCACCTGCGGTATCGACGTCGGTTCCGTATCGTCGCAGGCCGTGCTGGTGGTCGATGGCGAACTGTATGGCTACAACAGCATGCGCACCGGCAACAATTCGCCGGACTCGGCCACCAACGCCCTGCAAGGCGTGATGGACAAGTGCGGCATGAAGCTCGAAGACATCCACTATGTCGTCGGCACCGGCTACGGCCGCGTCAATGTGCCCTTCGCCCACAAGGCGATCACCGAGATCGCCTGCCATGCCCGCGGCGCCAATTACATGGGCGGCAACGGTGTACGCACCATCCTCGACATGGGCGGCCAGGACTGCAAGGCCATCCACTGCGACGAAAAGGGCAAGGTCACCAACTTCCTGATGAACGACAAGTGCGCAGCCGGCACCGGGCGCGGCATGGAAGTGATTTCCGACCTGATGCAGATCCCGATCGCCGAACTGGGCCCGCGGTCCTTCGACATCGACAGCGAGGTCGAGGCCGTGTCGTCGGTGTGCGTCGTGTTCGCCAAGTCCGAGGCGCTGGGCCTGCTGAAAGCCGGCTACACCAAGAACAAGGTGATCGCCGCCTACTGCCAGGCCATGGCGGAGCGCGTGGTGTCCCTGCTGGAGCGGATCGGCGTCGAGGAAGGCTTCTTCATCACCGGCGGCATCGCCAAGAATCCCGGCGTCGTCAAGCGCATCGAGAAGCTGCTCGGCATCAAGGCTATCGATACCAAAGTGGATAGCCAGATCGCCGGCGCCCTCGGGGCTGCGCTGTTCGGCTACACCTTGATGTCGAAGAAAGCGGCCGCCTGATACACCACCAACCCCAAGGGGAATGCCATGATCGCCAACTACGGTTACAAGGACGGTTCCGGTGAGTACTACATCAGCATCGACACCGACAAGTGCATCGGCTGCGCGGCGGACCGCGCCTGTCTGAGCGCCTGCCCGAAGCAGATGTTTGAAATCATCACCGACGACTACGACGATGAAGTGGCCTGGGTCAAGAAGCCCAACTGCCGCACGCTCGCCTACGACTGCGCCGACTGCAAGCCGTCGGGCGGCTACAGCAGCCTGCCCTGCATCGCTGCCTGCACGCCGGGCGCGATCAAGCACTCATGGTGAGCGCGGTGATACCCAAGGCGCAGCCCCCGAAGTTTGTCATCCCGATCGCCCAGCACAAGGAGGTCAACGTCGAGGATGCCTTGCTCAAGGACGGCTGGGTGCGGCAGACCACCATCGGCGAGCCGCGCCTGTCGGAGATCGTGCAGAACTACAAAACGATGGGCTTCGAGGTCCATGTCGAGGAGTTCAAGACCGAGGGCGACAGCGGCTGCACTACCTGTTTCGATGCGGGTCAGGGAATGGGTTTCATGTATGGCACGGTGTATGTGCGCAAGCGCAGCGAGCCGGCCGGTGAAGACGAACTGTTTGAATAAGGAGGAATGAAATGGCTAATCAGAATAGAGTAATGCGCGTCCTGCGCCAGGGGGACCTGGATGCCATCGTCGCGATCGATGCCTTCGCGTCCGGCGAGCCGCGCCGCGAGTACTACGAGCGCAAGATCGCCGGCATCCTGAATCGTGCCGCCAACATCAACACCTCGATCGTTTGCGAGATCGACGGCAAGGTGGTCGGCTTCGTCATGGGTTACGTGTTCTTCGGCGAATTTGGCATTGCCGACGGCACGGCGACGATCGACACCATTGGCGTGAATCCGGATTTCCGCCACTTCGGCGTCGCCGCCGAAATGCTCGACCAGTTCATGATGAACATGAAGGCCGCCGGGGTGAAGAAGGTCTATACGCTGGTGAATTGGGACGATTTCGCGCTGGAGAAGTTTTTCAAGGCCAACAAGTTCGTACCCTCGAAGCGCATCAACCTCGAGTACGAATTGCCCTGAGTTCGGGACGGATCGGCGCCAGGTCATGTGGATCGATACCCATTGTCATACGAAGTATTCATACGACAATTGGCTCGAACCGCTGGACCTGATCCGCCGCGCGAAAGTTCTCGGCCTGGATGGTGTCTGCATCACCGAGCACTATTCCTACGAGGCGTCCGAGCCGGTCGAGCAGATCGGCCGCGAGGAAGGCATGCTGGTCCTGCGCGGAGTCGAAATCGCCACGGATCGCGGGCATTTGCTGGCCTATGGTGTGACGGACGACGGCTGGAACGTGTGGAATCGCGACAGCTACCTGCCGCTGGAAGATGTGATCGACCGGATAAATTCGCTTGGCGGAATCTGTGCTCCGGCCCATCCGTTTCGCAATGTCGGGCTTGCCAGTTTGCTTGATGGTTTGCTCGATCTGGAAGGGATTGCCGCCGTGGAATCGCACAATGGTGTCAATGCGGAAAGCGACAATGATCTGGCCATGCGGGCTTCCGCGCACCTGGGACTGCCGACCCTGGGCGGCAGCGATTGTCACAAGACGGTGGCGGTGGGGCGCTGTGCCACTGAGTTTTCGCAACCAGTGCACGACATGGCCAGCTTTATTGCGGCAGTGAGGGCCGGAGCCTGTCGGGGTGCGTACTACGCGCCCTACGGCAACCGGTCATAGCTACATCGAGGAGGGCATATGCAAGCCGTACAGACGTCCGAAGTCAGGTGGTACAAAACCCGGCTGTCGCCTGGTGCAGCCGATCCGGACGCGGCGGCCAGCGTCAGCATCACCATCGACGGCAAAGCGGTCAAGGCGCCTGCTGGCGTATCACTGCTCTCCGCGGCGACCGCGGCCGGCATCTACATTCCGGCCTTGTGCGCGCATCCCGACTTGCCGCCCGGTTGCCAGCGCGGCGGCAGCGACAGCGGCTGCAATCTCTGCGTGGTCGAAATCGCCGGCATGACCGGCATGCGCACCTCCTGCTCGATTCCGGTCGAAGCCGGAATGAGCGTGAGCACTACGTCGCCGGCCATCGACAAGTTTCGCAAGGAGCGCATCGCCAAGACCCTCGGCACGCATCCCCATGTCTGCCTGACCTGCCCGCAGCGCGAGGGCTGCAGCCGCACCACCTGTTCCTTTGGAAATCCCGTCGAGCAGCGCTGCTGTTCGATCTTCAATAGTTGCGAGCTGCGCAAGGTGTCCGACTACGTCGGCATTCCGCCGACGACGCCGAACTACAAGCACATCCAGTTGCCGGTGATCAAGGACGAGCCCTTCTACGACCGCGACTACAACCTGTGCATCGACTGCCGGCGCTGTCTGGTGGCCTGCAACGAGGTGCGCGGTGTCGGTTGCCTGGAAGTCAAGAATACGGATGGCCGGACGTGGGTCGGCACCATCGCGGCGACGCTGCTCGAATCGGGCTGCAAGTTCTGCTCTGCCTGCGTCACCGTCTGCCCGACCGGCGCCCTGATGGACCGCACGCTCGACGTCGCACGCAAGGAAGAAACCCAGGTGCCGTGCAAGGCGACCTGTCCCGCCGGCATCGACGTGCCGCGCTACGTGCAACTGGTAGGCCTCGGCATGTACGGCGAGGCGGTCGCCGTGGTACGCGAAAAACTGCCCTTTCCCGGCATCCTCGGCCGTGCCTGTTTCAGTCCCTGCGAATCCGCCTGCCGGCGCAAGGATCTCGACGATCCGCTGTCGATCCGCAGCTTGAAGCGCATCGCCGCCGACAACGACACCGGCATCTGGCGCAAGCATTCGAAGCAGTTGCCGCCCTCGGGCAAGAAGGCGGCGGTGATCGGCGCCGGCCCTGGCGGCCTGACCGCCGCCTACTACCTGGCCAAGAAGGGCCACGCCGTCACCGTGTTCGATGCGCTGCCCGCCGCAGGCGGCATGGCGCGCTACGGTATTCCCTCGTATCGCGTGCCGCTGGAGGTGATCGACGGCGAAGTCGCCGAAGTCGAGAAGCTCGGCGTCGAATTCAGGTTCAATACCCGCATCGAGAGCGTCGATGACCTCCAGGCACAGGGCTACGATGCGGTCTTTCTTGGCATCGGCGCGCAAAGCGGCGACGCGCTCGGCCTGCCCGGCGATGACCTGCCCAACGTGATCGACAGCCCGACCTTCCTGCGCGCCGTGACCCTGGGAAAAGTTCCCGACGGGACGCAGCGCGCTGGCGATGGCGAGACGGCGATCGTGATCGGCAAACGCGTCGCGGTGATCGGCGGTGGCAACGTGGCGACAGATAATGCGCGTTCGGCCAAGCGTCTCGGCGCCGAAGTGGTGGACATGGTCTATCGCCGCACACGCGAGGAAATGCCGGCGCGTGACGACGAGGTTCAGGGCTGCATCGAGGAGAAGGTGAATTTCCGATTCCTGCTGGCGCCGAAGAAGATCGAGCTCAACGACAACGGCAGTTCGCGCCTCCGGATTACCTACATCAAGATGGAACTCGGCGAGCCCGACGCCTCCGGCCGCCGTCGCCCGGTGGAAATCGTCGGCAGTGAATTCACCGAGGACGTCGATCTGGTCATCGGCGCCATCGGCCAGCGTCCGGAAGCGATTGCGGGCTATGGCGTGCAGCTGGCGAAGAACAACCGGGTCCAGGTGCGCGAGGACAACATGCTCACCAGCCGCCCCGGCGTCTATGCCGGCGGCGATTGCGTGCTCGGCCCCTCGACCCTGATCGAATCCGTCGCGCAGGGCCGCAAGGCGGCCGCCGCGATGGACGCCTACCTCGGCGGCGACGGCAATATCGAGGAAACACTGCTGCCGGACTGGGATACCGATCCGCACATCGGGCGCGAGGAAGGTTTCAATACGCGCAAACGCCTGCATCCGATATTCATCGATCCGGCCAAACGCAATAACTGGGACGAAGTCGAGCTCGGCTTCGATGACGCGACGGCGCGCGCCGAGGCGCTGCGCTGCCTGAAGTGCAACCTGGCGGCGAAGATCGAGGACATGGTGTTGCCGCCCGAAGCATGGCTCGAGCTGAATGAAGAAAACGTCGCGACGGTGCAGACCGAGTCCGGCGTCTATCAGTTGCTCGACGCCGACAAGAAGGTGCTGGCGATCAAGGGCGTCGAGAATTTGCGCGAAGGCCTGGAATCGATGCTGGACAAGGCCGACATCGCCAGATACTTCGTCTGGGAGGATGCGCCCTTCTTCAGCCAGCGCGAGAACCAGCTGGTGCAGGCCTACATGCAGCAGTACGGCGGTATGCCGCCGGGTGTTGGCGGCGACGACATGGACGACCTGTTCTGAACAGCCAACCGAGAGAATTCACGAGGAAAACATTCATGCCTGATTTCAAGTTCATCTCCTACGAAGACCAGGGCGAGGTCCTGCGCCTGGCCATCAACCGGCCGCCGTATAACGTGCTGGACATCGCCACCATGGAGGAGATGAACACCGCGCTCGACCTGGCGATGGAGAACACAACCGCGAAGGTGCTGCTGATCACCGGCAACGGCGACAAGACCTTTTCGTCCGGGGTCGATGTCGTCGATCACACGCCCGACAAGGTGGTCAAGATGATCGACGTGTTCCACGGCATCCTGAAGCGCCTGATGATGGTGCCGATCCCGACCGTGGCGGCGGTGAATGGCGCCGCACTGGGCGGCGGCTGCGAACTGGCGATAGCCTGCGACATGGTGGTGGCCTCGGAGAACGCCAAGCTCGGCCAGCCCGAAATCAAGCTCGGCGTCTTTCCGCCGATCGCCGCGATCCTGCTGCCGCGCCAGATTCCGATGACCAAGGTGATGGAACTGCTGCTCGGCGGCGGCATCATCGACGCGCAGGAAGCGCATCGCATCGGCCTGGTGAACAAGGTACTGCCGAAGGAGAGCTTCGCCGCGGACACCGCGAAGTTCCTCGAACAGTTCACCACGCTGTCGCGCGTGGCCTTGCTGCACACCAAGAAGGCGGTCAAGGAAGCGGCGACGCGGCCGTTCTACGAGGCGCTGTTCCATATCGAACAGCATTACCTCAAGGATCTGATGGCTACCGAGGATGCCAAGGAAGGCCTCAACAGCTTCATTGAGAAACGCAAACCCGTCTGGAAGAACAAATAAGGAAGACATGATGATTCCAAGCACCATCAAGACTTGGCAGATGACCGTACCGGGGACGCTGACCAAAACCGAAATTCCGGTGCCGCAACTGCAAGCCGGCGAAGTCCTGGTCGAGGTCAAGGGCTGCGGCGTTTGCCACACCGACCTGTCCTACTTCTACATGGGCGTGCGCACCGAGCAACCGCCGCCACTGTCGTTGGGCCACGAGATTTCGGGCGTGGTAGTCGCCGGTGATGCCAAGCTGATCGGCAAGGAAGTCATCATTCCCGCCGTGCTTCCCTGCAACAAGTGCGAGCTGTGCAAGACAGGGCGCGGCAACCGTTGCCTCGCGCAGAAGATGCCGGGTAATTCGATGGGCATCTACGGCGGCTTTTCCAGCCACATTCCGGTACCGGCGGCCGACCTGTGCATCGTCGGCAATCGCGGCAATGTGCCGCTGGAGCACCTCTCTGTGATCGCCGATGCGGTGACTACACCTTACCAGGCGGCGCGGCGCGCGCGGCTTGCCCCCGGCGATCGGGTCATCGTCATCGGCGCCGCCGGCGGCGTCGGCAGCTTCATGACCCAGGTGGCCAAGGGCATGGGCGCGGCGGCGGTGATCGGCATCGACATCAACGAGGAAAAGCTCGAGTTCATGAAGGGCTACGGTGCTGACTTCACCATCAATCCGAAAGGCAAGACGGCCAAGGAAGTCAAGGAAGCCTTCAAGGCCTGGTGCAAGGAAAAGGGCCTGCCTTCCAACTACGGCTGGAAAATCTTCGAAGTGACCGGCACCAAGCCCGGCCAGGAATTGGCGCTGGCGCTGCTGTCCTTCACCGGGATGTTGATGGTGGTCGGCTACGGCACCGACGAGACCAGCTACATGCTGTCCAAGCTGATGGCCTTCGATGCCGAGCTGATCGGCACCTGGGGCTGCCCGCCGGAGTTCTACCCGCAGGTGCTGGAGATGTGCCTCGACGGCCGCATCAACCTCGGCCCCTTCGTCGAAACGCGACCCATGAGCCAGATCGAGCAGGTGTTCGACGAGGCCCACCACGGCAAGCTCAAGCGGCGCGTGATTCTGACCCCAGATTTCTGAAAACGGCACACTTACGAATTCACAGAGGAGAAACAACATGGCACTCGAATGGCTACGCAGGGAAAACGATCTCAAGGATCACCAGTTGATTGACAACAGTCATTTTGGCGGCGACGCGCCGACGGTGATCTACGAAGAGCGGCCGGTGCTGGATGACAAGGGCGCCGCCGTTGCCGGTCTCTACTCGGCCTGGATCTGGCTCAACAACCCGACCCAGTACAACTCCTACACCACCGACATGGTCAAGGGCGTCATCGCCGGCATGCAGCGCGCATCGAGTGACCGCAAGATCGTCGCCGTGGTATTCACCGCGGTTGGCGACAAGGCCTTCTGCACCGGCGGCAACACCGCCGAATATGCCTCCTACTACTCCAAGCGCCCCAACGAGTATGGCGAGTACATGGACCTGTTCAATGCAATGGTCGACGGCATCCTCAACTGCAAGAAGCCGGTGATCAGCCGCGTCAATGGCATGCGTGTCGCCGGCGGCCAGGAAATCGGCATGGCGACCGACATCACGGTGACCTCCGACCTCGCCGTCTTCGGCCAGGCCGGCCCCAAGCACGGCTCGGCGCCGGTCGGCGGCTCGACCGACTTCCTGCCCTGGTTCCTGTCGATGGAAGATGCGATGTACAACTGCA
>CAYNGV010000098.1:0-3122 GCA_964397005.1 uncultured Sulfuritalea sp.
CGAATCATGCCCGGCGAACGATGGCTTTATCCCCGGCCTCGCCCTAAAATTGCGGCTGTCCGAAATCCGCTGCGCCCGAGAGGAAAGCCCATGAAACACCCGACCCGCCTGATGATCCTGCTGAGTCTTGCCGCCCCGCTGGCCGCATCTCTGCCCGCCCTTGCCGAAGATCTCGAAGCCGCTGTTGCCGCCGTCAGGCAACTCGGCGCCGTGAACGGGCAGGCGCTGGCCTGTGCCGAGAAGGCAGCCGCCGCCCGCGCCAAGGTACTGATGCTCGCCCACTCGCCGAAAACCGCACGCTTCGGCGCTGCCTACGAAGAAGCCACGCAGGAAGCCTACCTCGCCCAGACCAGGGCCTCCGGCACCTGCCCCGATACCAGAGCCCTCGACGGCAAGCTGAACGACGCGGCGCAGAAGCTGCAAGCGACATTGCCGATCGCGCCGCCGGCGGCGAAATAGGCGGGCCGCCATGAGCCCCTTGCGCACATCGGCGTCTTGCCTGACGCTGTGCTGGACGCTTTTCTGGGCGATGCCGGCCGGCGCCCAGTCCGCCCCCGCGCCGAAACACAGCGAGGACTCGATGGACGCCACGAGCCTGATGCCGCGCTACCTGCTGCAGGATGTTCGCGGCCGGGTCGTCACGCAGGAAAGCTATCGGGGGCGCTTCCAGCTCATCACCTTCGGCTTCACCTCCTGTCCGGACGTCTGCCCGACCACCCTGCTCGGCTTCAAGAACATCCTCCAAGCCCTCGGCGACAGGGCCGAGCGCCTGCAACCGCTGTTCATCACGGTCGACCCGGAGCGCGACAGCACCGAACTGCTGCGCGAATACACCGCCGCCTTCGACCCGCGCATCACCGGCCTGACCGGCAGCGCCGAACGCATCGAGCACGCGGCCCGGACATTCCGGGTGAGCTACCAGAAGGTGCGCGAACCCGGCGCCTCACCGGGCATCTACACCATGGACCATTCGACCGGAATGTACTTCCTGGATACCGAAGGGCGCTTCCTGGCCAAGTTCTCCATCAACGCGCCGGCCCGGGAAATCACCGCGCGCATCCGCAGCCTGATGGATGCCGACACAGCGCGACCGAACCCCGGCAGGCGCGGCAACGCGCCGCTACGCTGAGGCAAGCCCTACTTGAACTTGTAGAAGGCCTGGTTCAGCCAGGCAGCGACGTGGGCCTCCTCTTCGGGAAACCACTTCGCATTGGTCTGCGCACTGCAGGCCGCCACCCTCTGGCCCAGCGCAGCCGCAGTGTTGATCAGGCGCGGCTTGCGCGTGTACATCGCGGAGCCGTCGCCGCCGAGCAGTTTCACATGACAGGCCACACACTGTTTGTCATGCAACGGCTTGCCCAGCTTCGGATCGGCCGCGGCCTGCGCGGCAAGCGACAGCAACAGGCACAACAAGGGCATCAGGATGCGCATGACATATCTCCCATGATTGCAAAGGTCGTCGCCTACTGCAGGTAGGTGATTTCCATTTTCGAATCGAGTCCGGTCACCATGTCGAGAATCTCGTCGGTGAACTTGTCGTCTTCGTCGCTCCAGGTCGCGTCCGGCGCGGTGGATGCGGTCACCAGCGGCGTGATGTCGAAATCGATAAAGCGGCCTCCCACCTTCAGCACATAGATGCCGGAAGAATGCTCGACCAGTTCCCAGTCGTCCGGGATTTCAAGCTCTGCATGCAGTTCAAGTGACAGCTTCTTCATTTCGTTCTCCGCCTTCGGGTGTCCAGATACGCATCCTAATGCATCCGGCCGCGACGATGTAGGATGGCGCACCCCGTCGAACCATCTCCCCGCCATGATCCGCCCTCTCCTGCTGCTCGACAACGACGCCGTACGTCGGCATCTCTCGCTCGATGCCTTGCTGCCCGCCGTCGAAAATGCGCTGATTGATCTCTCCGCCGGCCGCGTGGTGCAACCCATGCGCACCGTAATGGAACTGCCCGCGCCCGGCGCCCTGCTCTTCGTCAAGCCGGCATGTACTGCGGGAGCGCTGGCCACCAAGCTGATCACCCAGGTGCCGGACAACGCCGCGCGCGGGTTGCCGACCATGATCGCGACGCTGGTGCTGCTCGACCCGCAAACCGGCAGCCCGCTGGCAGTGATGGATGCCACCTGGCTGACCGAATTGCGCACCGCCGCCGTCTCGGCAGTGGCGACGCGTGCGCTGCGCGACCACCAGCCCAAGCGCCTGGCGATCCTCGGCTCCGGCGCGCTGGCGCGCAGTCATGCGCTGGCCCTGCGCGCGGTCGTGCCGATCAGCGAGATCCGCATCTGGAGCCCGACCCGCGCCAACGCCGAGCGTTGCGCAATCGACATCAGCGGCGTCGCTTACGCCGACGCGGAGACCACCGTACGCGGCGCCGACATCGTCGTCACCGTCACCAACGCCAGCACACCGGTGCTCATGGGCCGCTGGCTCAAGCCTGGCGCGCTGGTGCATGCGGTAGGTGCGCCGCGCCCCGGCTGGCGCGAGCTGGACGACGAGGCCATGGCCAACTACGTCATTGCCGACCACCGTGCCGCCGCTGAAACCGAATCGGGCGACGTGATTCTCTCCGGCGCCACGGTGCGATGCGAAATCGGCGAAGTGCTGGCCGGCAAGGTGGCGGTGCCCCCGGGCGTTACCGTCATCTTCAAGGCGCTCGGCCAGGCCGTCGAGGACGCCGTCGCCGCGCGGCTGGTGTATGACGCCGTCACCGGCCGGAATGCTTGGCGCGCTTAATGCATCCGCCGTGACTGCTGCCAGGCGATGACTGCCTGATTGGCGTGGGCGAACATCGGCTCGGAGATTTCGCGCGGCAGGTTCTGGCGCAAGGCCGTAAACAATGCCGCGTTGGTTTCGCGCGCCAGTTCCGTGCTGGCCGCGGCCTCGGCGAGGCAGCGCAGCTGGATGTTGGCCAGGGCGTCGGCCGCCAGCCGCCAACCCAGCGTCGGCATGCGCCCGACCAGCGCCACCAGCATGCCGCCCAGCGCGGCGAGAATCGCCTGCGCCTCGTCGCGTTCCTCGCAGGCGATCATGGCGTGCCACAGCGCCATGTGGATGTTGCGCCGCAGTTCCATCTTGAAATCGACGGCATCGCCCTCGGCCTTGTCGATGGCGGCGAACTG
>CAYNGV010000098.1:3222-7867 GCA_964397005.1 uncultured Sulfuritalea sp.
GTTCCATCTTGAAATCGACGGCATCGCCCTCGGCCTTGTCGATGGCGGCGAACTGTTGCTGGAAGCGCGCATCCGCCGCGGCATCGAGGCCGTTGCGCAGAGCGCCGAGCAAGACGCTGATGCCTGGAATCGCCGTCAGGCCGAAAGCCTGCGCATACGCCAGCGCCCACTGGTCGATGCCGCTCACCAGCAAGGCCAGGCGCAGGGCCTGCGACTCGTCATCCGTAGCCGCATGCGCCCAGTTGCGCGCAAGGCGCTCGATATCCGTCACGGCAGCGTTCAGCGCGGCTGCGTCGCCCTCCAGCGTCAGGCGGAAGATGCGGGTAAAGGCATCCTGCGCCATGCGCGCGGCCAGGCGCTGCACGTCCGGCGTGGCAAGGCTTGCGAGCCCGTCGGCAGGGAGCGAAAAGGCTTCGGTGCTGCCGTCGTTCATAATGGAATCCTGTCAATCGAAACCGCCATTATGCAGATCTGGGTCGATGCCGACGCCTGCCCCGGCGTCATCAAGGAAATCCTCTACCGCGCCGCCGCGCGGCATTCGCTGCCGGTGACCCTGGTCGCCAACCAGTGGCTGCGCGTGCCGCCCTCGCCTTTCATTCGCATGGTGCAGGTGGCGCAGGGCTTCGACGTGGCCGACAGCCATATCGTCGAACAGGCCGCGGCGGGCGACCTGGTGATCACGGCCGACATCCCGCTGGCGGCGCTGGTGATCGAAAAGCGGGCCTTCGCCCTCAACCCGCGCGGCGAGATGTACAGCGCCGAGAACATCCGCCAGTTGCTCGACATGCGCAACTTCATGGACACCCTGCGCAGCAGCGGCGTCGACACCGGCGGCCCGCCCGCCTTCAGCCACGCCGACCGGCAGAGCTTCGCCAACCAGCTCGACCGCTTCATCGCCAGTCGACGCAAGGCGGCAGGCTGACGATTGATCTGCGCCGTGTCACCGGCGCCGACTTTCCTGGCCGGCACGACAGCAATACCTCCGGGACTATAATTCGCACCTGCTTTTCTACCCGCAACCAAGAGAATCCAAGCCCGTGAACGTACAGGAAATAGTGGCGAAGCTTGCCGCCGGAGCGCAGGCGGGCGAGGTGATCTTCCCCACCACGGCCGAGATGGCCCTCAAGGTGCAGCGACTGCTGGACGACCCCGACTGCTCGGTGGAGCAGCTTGCGCGGCTGGTTCAGTCCGATCCGCTACTGGCGGCGCGGGTGGTCGCCGTCGCCAATTCGGTGATCTACAACCGCTCCGGGCAGACCATCGTCGACATCAAGAGCGCCGTGTCGCGGCTCGGTTTCAAAACCCTGCGCGTACTGGCGGCGTCGGTGGTGGTGCGCCAGATGGAAGGCATGGCGAAGACGCCGCAACACAGGCAGTTGGCGATACAGCTTTGGGAGCGGACCGCCAATGTAGCCGCCCTGGCGAACGTCATTGCGCGACGGGTAACGCATCAGGATCCGGATACCGCTTTCTTTGCCGGTATCGTGCATGAGGTGGGCGGCTTCTATCTGATCTCCCGCGCCGGGGATTTTCCCGGGCTGCTGGAAGGGGCCTCGGGCAGCCTGAGCGCCTGGGATGAAGGCGGGGCGGCCGAAGTCGGCCGCGCTGTTCTGCAACGACTGGGTGTGCCCGTCGCCGTGATGGCGGCCATCGAAGGCTTGTGGGATGGCTACATGGCCATTCCGCCAAAATCCCTCAGCGACACCTTGTTGCTCGCCAGCCAGTTGGCCCCCGTGGAATCACCGCTCGCCCAGCTTGCCGGCAATGCGCGCGAAGGCACCCGGGTCCAGATCGATGTCGCTCTGGATCAGGCGACCCTGAACGGCATACTCCGGGAGTCCGAGGAAGAAGTTGCATCCCTGATCGGCGCCCTGCGCGCCTGATCCCGATGCCGGGGAGATTCTCTTGACGATCCACCACTTCCAGCTTCAGGGCGAATTCATCGAACTGAATGTCCTCCTCAAGTTGCTCGGCCTGGCGCCGTCCGGTGGCGCCGCCAAGGCCATGGTGGCGGAGGGCGCCGTAACGGTGGATGGCGAGGTCGAAACCCGTACCCGACGCAAGCTGCGCCCCGGCCAGAGCGTGTGCGTGGCGGACGAAGAAATACGCGTCACCGCGGCAGCACCATGACGATCCAGTGGTTCCCCGGCCACATGACCTCGGCCCGCAAGAAGGCGGCCGAGACCATGGCGCTGACCGATGTGGTGATCGAGGTGTGCGACGCGCGCCTGCCCGAGGCCAGCAGCAATCCGATGATCCGCGAGTTGCGCCTGCACCGCCAGCGCCCGTGCCTCAAGCTGCTGAACAAGTCCGACCTCGCCGATCCGGTGGTGACGCAGGCCTGGCTGGATTTCTACAATGCCCAGCCCGGGGTCAAGGCCGTCGCCATTTCCAGCAAGAAGCCTGGTGAGGCCGCACGGGTACCCGGCCTGTGTAAAGCCCTGGCGCCGCACCGCAATGACGGCATCAAGCCGCTGCGCATGCTGATCATGGGCATCCCCAACGTCGGCAAATCGACGCTGATGAATGCGCTGCTCAAGCGCCGCGTCGCCGCTGTCGGCGACGAGCCGGCGGTAACCAAATCGCAGATGTGCATCGACCTCGGTCCGACCATGAGCATCACCGACACGCCGGGCCTGATGTGGCCGAAGATCAAACACGACAGCGACGGCTTCATGCTGGCCGCCAGCCACGCCATCGGCCGCAATGCGGTGATCGATTCCGAGGTCGCGATCTTCCTTGCCGGCTTGCTGCTGCAACACTACCCGGCCATGCTCGCCGAACGCTATGGCATCGCCGTCGACGGCATGGACGGCGTCGGCGTGGTCGAGGCCGTGGCGAAAAAGCGCGGCTGTATCGTCAAGGGCCGCCGCGGCGGCGAGCTCGACCTGGAAAAGGCGGGGATGATCCTGCTCACCGATTATCGCGGCGGCAAACTGGGCCGCGTCAGCCTGGAAACCCCGGAAAGCCGTGCTGCGATGCTTGCGGTGGATAGTGCCCACGAGCCCCCCGCGACGAAATAGCCGCGCCGGAAAAAAGTCGGCGCTCGCCGGCCCGCGAAGCGGAATTCCCGGCGGACAAGGTCCGACACGGCGGGGTGAACTGGGGCGGCGGATTTTAATTCGAACCGGGCCCCTTTTGGAAAGCCCAAACGTCCGCACTACCCGACACATCGGACCAGCGGAGTCACGACCCAACGGAGTCGTTTACAGCCTGAAGCCGAGCCAGTATTATCTGCTTCGTATTACAGAACATTGTTCCGCCTAGCAGAATTACGTGCATGGCAGTCGCCAATGCAAAAGTCTCAAGGAGTATCTCCGCGCCGTCGACACCCGGCATTCGCAATCATTCATCACCGGCCACGCCGGACCAGGAGCAAGCATGAGCAGCGCCAAGTATGAATTGAATGGCAGCACCGCCGTCATCACCCTCGACAACCCCCCGGTCAACGGCCTAGGCTACGACCTGCGCTGCGGCATCGTCGCCGGCATCGACAAGGCAACGGCCGATCCGGCGGTCAAGGCCGTGGTGCTTATCGGCTCCGACCGCGCCTTCTCGGGCGGCGCCGACATCCGCGAATTCGGCTCGCCGAAGTCCTATGCCGAACCCAACCTGTTGACCGTGATCCGCATCGTCGAAGCCTGCCCGAAACCCGTCGTTGCGGCCATCGGCGGCGTCTGCATGGGCGGCGGGCTGGAACTCGCGCTGGGCGCGCATTTTCGCGTCGCCGTCGCCGGCGCCTCGATCGCGCTGCCGGAGATCAAGCTGGGCCTCCTGCCCGGCGCCGGCGGCACGCAGCGCATGCCGCGCATCATCGGCGTCGAAGCCGCGCTGAACCTGATCCTGTCGGGCAATCCCGTGCCTTCCGAAAAGTTCAAGGGCACGCCGCTGTTCGACGAGTTCATTGAGGGTAACGGCGGCGACCTGCTCAAGGGCGCGCTGGCCTTCGCCGACAAGGTCGTAGTCGATAAGAAGCCGCTCAAGCGCATCCGCGACATCCGGATCGACTACCCGAACCAGGAAGCCTTCTTCCAGTTCTCGCGCAACATGGTCAAGGGCGTGGCCGGCCCCTTCCCCGCCCCGTTCAAGTGCATCGACGCGGTGCAGACCGCCGTGACCAAGCCCTTCGACGAAGGCATGAGGATCGAGCGCAGCTACTTCATCGAAATGATGGGCACGCCCGAATCGCGCGCCCTGCGCCACGCCTTCACCGGCGAACGCGCCGCGTCGAAGATTCCCGACGTGCCCGACGACACGCCGGCGCGCAAGATCGCCAAGGTCGGCGTGATCGGCGCCGGCACCATGGGCGGCGGCATCACCATGAACTTCCTCAACGCCGGCATCCCCGTCACCATGCTGGAAATGAAGCAGGAAGCGCTCGACAAGGGCATGGCGACGATTCGCAAGAACTACGAGAACAGCATGAAGAAGGGCAAGCTGACCCAGGAAAAGCTGGACCAGCGCATGGGCCTGCTCAAGGGCACCCTGTCCTACGATGACTTCAAGGACGCCGACCTGATCATCGAGGCGGTGTTCGAGGAGATCGGCGTCAAGGAGGCCGTGTTCAAGCAACTCGACGCCATCGCCAAGCCCGGCGCGATCCTCGCCTCCAACACCTCGACGCTGGACGTGAACAAGATCGCCA
>CAYNGV010000099.1:0-7828 GCA_964397005.1 uncultured Sulfuritalea sp.
GGCTGACGCCGACGTAGTCGTAGCCGATTTCCTTGATGCGCTCGAACATCGGCGCATCGATCAGGGTGCCGTTGGAGGACAAGGCCGTGAAGAAACCCATCGCCTTGGAGCGCGCAGATATCTGGAAAATGTCCGGCCGCAACAGCGGCTCGCCGCCAGAAAGAATCAGCGCCGGAACGCGAAAGGCCTTGAGTTCCTCCATCACGCGGAACACTTCGGCGGTCGTCAATTCGCCGGCAAAATCCTTGTCGGCGGAAATCGAATAGCAGTGCTTGCAGGTCAGGTTGCAGCGGCGGATCAGGTTCCAGATCACCACCGGCCCCGGTGGCTTGCGCACCGGCCCGATGGGCGTCGGCGCGGCGATTTCCTGCATGAATTGGGAGATTCTGAACATGGCCTAATTTACCATTCAAACAGCGGCGATCGCATTGACAGCAGTCAATCGATGTCAGCGATATCCCTACTCAAAATGCGCCTTCACTTCATGCGCGGCTGCAGGTCCTGCAACACGCGATGGGGCGTCGAGAAGGGCGCCAGGCGTTCGAGGAAGTCGAGCATTTCGAGCACCGGCGAACCGCGGAAGAAGGTCGCCATCGGCGTTTCCATCCAGATCCGGTCGGCGAACAGGTAAACCTCATGCGGAGTATCGCCGAAGCCGTCGCCATTGCGGTCGAAGCCCTGATAGTCGTCCCAGTAGTTGCCCTGCCATTTGTTGGCGCTGCCCGCGCCCGGTGCGCTGATCGCCACGGTGGTGAGGTTGTTTTCGAAGCGGTTGTCGAAGAAGCGATGACCGCCCTCCTCGCCGTAGAAAAACAGGCCGATGATGTTGTGCGCGAAACGGTTGTTCTTCACCGTCAGCTTGCCCACCGATTCCGGCGGCGCATCGACCCGCAGTCCTACCGAACAATGCAGCACCTCGTTGTTTTCGACCAGGGCGTCGTTGCTTTCCTTGAACACGATGCCGCCACCGCCTCCGGTCAGCGCGTGGGCGACATGGTTGCCGCGCAGCACCAGGTCCGGCGAATACAGCACGATGATGCCGGTGCCGGTATCCGACAGATGGTTGTTCTCGACCAGCAGGCGCGGCGAGAAAATGATGTGCATGCCGTAGCGGCCATCCGTAAAGTGGTTGCCGACAATCCGGTTGTCCGCCGAATTGGCGAAGGTCAAATCGCGCGCCCGGCTGAAGCGGTTGCCTTCGATGACATTGTGCTGGCTGTACCAGAGCCGGATCGCATCGCCGCGCATGCCCTGATCGAGTTTCTTGCCGTTGACGCGGTTGCCCGTGATGCGCGAGCGATTGACCCGCTTGAGATGGATGCCGAACAGCACGTCGTCGATCTCGTTGTCCTCGACCCGATGGTCGTCGCCTTCGAGCAATATGCCGGCATCGATGCGGTCGTGCGAGTCGCCGCTACCGGTCAGGCGCAGGCCGCGCAGCGTGACGCCGTTGGCGGCAACGGAAAGCACCGTGCTCTTGCCGTCGCCAATGATGACCGCTTTACCGCCACCATCGAGCGTCAGCGGCCGCGCAATCGTCGCCGGGCCGGCGTAGGAGCCCGGCGGCAGGCGCAATGTGCCGCCGGCAGGTGCTGCATCAATCAGGGGCTGCACGGGCACGGGCGGCGCCGCCAGTACCGGCAGAACCAGCAATGCCAGCAAATAGCCCGACAGTTTCATCGAACAGCGGGATTGACGCACTCACCACCGGAATTTCGATCGATGCCGCGCATCAGCATCACGAAACCAATCGCGCCGAGATTCATCAACAAGGCATAGACCACGCTGGGTACGGTCATCGTCGGCGACTGCATGACACTGGAGGCAATGAAAATCCCGAGGCCCGCGTTCTGCAACCCGCATTCCGTAGCGACCGCTATGCGGTCTCGCCTGACCAGACCGACCGCTCCTGCCAGGGCAAAACTCGCGGCGATGACCATCAGATTGAGCAGCATTGCGGCCGGACCCACGCTGCCCAGGTTGTCGATCAGTACCTGGCGCTGGCTGAAGAACGTAGCCAGCACGATGAGGACGAACAGGGCCGTCGCCAGACGACCGGCCGGGCGCTCCATGCGCAGCGCAAGTTCCGGGCGCCATGCCTTGAGGCTCATGCCCAGCACGACCGGAACGGTGGTCAGAAGAAACACCCCCCGCACCATTTTCAGCAAGGGAAAATCGACACTCACCGCGGTCCGCATGAACTGCTGCATGGACAGATCGACGACGAAGGGCACGGTGATGACGGCGGCAACGCTGGTGACGGCCGTCAGGGAAATCGACAGGGCGGTATCGCCGCGCGCCAGATGGGTCAGCAGCCCGGCACTGACACCGCCCGGACAGGCGGCGAGGATCATCAGTCCGACGGCCATTTCGGGCGCCAGACCCCACGTCAGCGCAATGGTGAAAGCGAATACCGGGACCAGCACCATCTGCCCGACGAGACCGATCAGCATGGCTTTCGGTCGCGTCAGGACGCGCTTGAAATCGTCCACCACCAGCGTCAGGCCAAGGGAAAACATGATGAATGCCAGGGCCAGCGGCAGCAGCAGTTCAACTACCGGCAGGTTCACAACAGCAGTCCGATCGATAGCAGCAATCCGATGGTAAACCCGGCCTGCGCGGTTCCCGCCAGTAACAAATTCAGCTGTGGCCCGGGCTGACTGCGATGCAGGCGGCGAATCAGGGACACGCTGAACGGCAAAGCCACAAACCCCAGCAAGGCGCCCGTCAGGCCTTGCAGGGCCAGCAGCAGCAGGACGAGAAACGGCAGCAGCATCAATGCGGCGTAGACCCGGCGCGAACGTGCGCGCCCCATCACCGCCGCCAGCGTGCGCCGGCCACTGCGCAGGTCGTCTTCCAGATCGCGGTAATTATTGACCAGCAACACGGCCGCCGCCGGCATGCCGACCACGATGCCGGCCAGCCAGGCATGCGACGACCACGCGCCCAACTGCAACCAATGGCTGCCCACGACGGCCACCAGCCCGAAAAATGTCAGGACGAACAATTCTCCCAGCGGGGTATGCGAAATCGGATGCCGCCCGCCCGAATACGACCAGCCCGCCAGCAGCGATGCGATGCCCGCCGCCAGGATCGGCCACCCGCCCACGGCCACCAGATAGACGCCAAGCATCAAGGCCAGGGCGAAGCTGATCACGGCCGCGCGGCGCACGGCAGCCGGGCTCGCCCAACCCGCCGCGGTGACACGCAGCGGGCCGATACGGTCGGGCTGGTCGGTGCCGCGTTCGAAATCGGCGGCATCGTTGTGCAGGTTGGTGCCGACCTGAATCAGCAACGCACAACAAAGCGCCGCGAGCATCGCAAACCATGCCGGAGCGGCGCCCTCGGCCAGCGCCAGCGCCGTGCCGACCAGCACGGGGGTCGCGGCAATGCTCAGGGTGCGCGGCCGCGTCGCGGTCCACCAGACACGCCAGCCGGAAGGCGGCGCGGCAACAACGGCGGCGGGCAATTCAGGCTTCATCGAGACGGGTTCCGAAATGAAGGCATGCGATGCCGAAGGATACATTCTCCCAGTGCACGTCGCCGAACCCCGCCTCGCCCATCAGCGATGCGAATTCGCGCTGATCGGGAAAGCGCCGGATCGATTCGACCAGGTACTGGTAGGCCTGCGGCTCCTGCGCCACCAGCGCACCCAGGCGCGGAATCACCAGAAAGGAATACAGGTCGTAGAACGGCGCCAGCCATTTCGCGGGCCGCGAAAACTCCAGGCAGACAAAGCGGCCGCCGGGCTTCAGCACGCGCCTCGCTTCGGTCAACGCAGCGCGCAGATGGGTCGCATTGCGCAGGCCGAAGGCCACCGCAAGCAGGTCCACGCTGGCATCGGCGAACGGCAGCTTTTCCGCCTCACCCGCCAGCCAGGTCACACCGGCATTGCCCCGGCTGCGCCCGGCCGTCATCATCGCCAGACTCGGATCACAGACCACCACGCGGCAGCAACCTGCTGCGGCCAGCAGCCGCGCCACGTCGCCGGTTCCGCCGGCGAGATCGACCGCAAATCCACCGCAATCGGCCACGCGCGCAGCCAAAGTCCGCTTCCAGAGACGATGAATGCCGAAACTCATCAGATCGTTCATCAGGTCATAGCGCGGCGCCACCGCGCTGAACACCCGCTTGATGCGCTCGCGCCGCTCGGCGGCGGTTACCGACAGCTTGCCGAAACTGTCGTCGAGTGAGGTCTTTCCCTGCATCGCGCGCCCGGTTGCCGTTGCGCGCTACTTGAGTGCGGCCTCGCCGGCCGCATCCAGTTCGGCCTTGTTCATGGCCCCCAGCTTGCTCGCCACGATTTCACCGCGGCGGTTGATCACGATGGTGAAAGGCAGGCCGGCCCTGGTGTTGCCCAGCGCCTGCATCAGCTCGATGCCCTTGTCCCTGGCCAGCAGCACCGGGTAATTCATTTCATAGGCCTTCATGAAATCGCGCACCGATTCCGATTTGTCTTCCAGGCCGATGCCGAGTACCACCAGTCCCTTCTTCTGGTACTTGTCGTGCACCTTGATCAGTTCCGGTATCTCGACCCGGCACGGACCGCACCAGCGCGCCCAGAAGTTCACGATCAGCGGCTTGCCGCGCCAGTTCTCCAGCGCGACTCGCTTGTCATCGGTACCGGTGAGCGTGGCAGCGAACAGCGGCTCGCTGCTTGCAGCGCAAGCCTGCCCCGCTACCGAGACCAGCGCGACGAGAAGTGCTGCTCGCCATCTCCAGCGCGGCGGGGCCCGATCCCTGATTCCTGATCCCTGATCCCTGATCACGGCAAATCGCCGCGACGGAACAACTGGTAGCCGAGCGTCGCCGCGGCGACTCCGATCACCGTCGGATAAACCAGCGCAAATACCTTGTAGCCCATCACGCCGAACAGGTCGAGGATCACGTAGGCCGAAGGACCGAGCACGATGAGTTGCGGGTCGAACAGCGCCAGCGCCGCGGTGCGGAACACCTGCAGCGGATTCGCCAGGGCCATCGTAACGGCGACTTCCGGCGAAACCTTGCCCTGGATCATCACGCCGAGCAGGATCAGGTCGAGGAACAGCAGTAGCGTCAGCCAGACGACGAATGCCGCGCCCTGCGCCATGTCGGTGCTGCGCGCCAGCGCCGAGATCAACATGCCTATGCCGAGGAAGCATGCCGCCATGACTGCCAGCAGCGCGGTGTAATAGCCGAACATGCCCCAGGGCACCTCGATGCCGCGTACCAGCGCGATCAACACGGCCAGCACCATGGCGCCGAACACCGGCAGGAAGATCACGATGTAGCGACCGAGGATCTTTCCCCAGAACCACGCCGCGAGCGACACCGGCAGCGACAGCAGATATTCATAGACGCCGGCCTCGCGATCTCCCGCCACCGAACGCACGGTGGTGATCAGCACGAAGATCGGCAGGATGGCCATGGTCAACTGGATATAGGTCACCAGCAGGCGCGAGAGGCCGATGAAGCCGAGCACGCGCGATTCGGTCAGGCCGAAGAGGAACAGCAGGGCGACGATGCCGCCGAATACCAGTGTGTAGACCTGAAACCAGCGCGCACGCAGCGATTCGACTATATCCAGTTTGGCAGTGAGCCAGAGTTGATTCATGTGAAGAAGACCCTATTAACCGCGGAGGCGCAGAGACGCAGAGAAAGCGCAGAGGAAAACAAAGGCAGACAAAGGCAAGGCAATAGGTCTTCTCTGCGTCGCCTTTCTCTGCGTCTCTGCGCCTCTGCGGTGAAGCCTTGGCTTTTCATGCTTTTCATTTCCCTTTGGCCAGCACGTGCTGGCGCATTTCCTCGAAATCGAAGGCGCCCGCCTGCGGATAGGCAATGGCACCGTAGTTGTAGCCCATCGGCGAGGTCTTGCCGCCCGCATACTGCGCCTTTCGCGCTTCCAGCCACTTGTCACCGCTGCTGGTGACATCGGCCACCCAGAAGCGGGTAGCGGATTCAGCCAGCCACGGGTAATCCTTCGCCTTGTCGCGCATCCAGAACACCGCGCAGCCGATGTCGTCGAACTTGAACACGATGTTCTTCTCGCCGCCACGCATCTCGGCGGCAAAACGGCGATCCGAAATCACCATGCTGCAGCGGACGCAGGTATCGCGATCCCATTTGATCTCGGCCATGCCCTCCGGCCACGCGCCTTTGCTGCCGCAGCCGGACAGCGCCGCCGCCAGCGGCGTCAACGCAATGCCATGGACGGCTGCGGCGATAAAACGACGTCGATCCATCAATTCGCCGCATCACCAGCGCCGATTTTTCCCGCTTCCCGCAGGGAATAATCGCTGATCAGCGCGACGTAGCGCGAAGTCATGCCCATGAAGCGCAGTCGGTCGGGTCCGGGAACTTCGCCTTCCCACTCCAGCCCGTTGCCGATATCGCGGAAATTCCAGGTCTGCATCGCCTTTACAAACGCCGCTTCGTTGCGCTTGATCGAGATGCGGCAAGCGAACTGGCCGGACAGAGACACGTCATCGGCGACGCGGTCATCGAGCACCACCTTGCCCATGTCCATTTCGATCACCCGATTGACCAGCGCCGACACCTCGTTCAGGCGGTGGCTGGAAATCAGCATGGTCACGTCTTCCTGCCGCTCGGCGAGGAGTTCAAAGAATATCTTGCGCGCTTCCGGATCGAGGTTGGCGGCCGGCTCGTCCATCACCAGCACCTTGGCATCGCGCCCAAGCGCGATCGCGATCAGCAGCTTCTGCTTCATGCCGCCGGAGAGCTTGACGAAGGGGCGCGTCAGGATCGGCGCCAGTTCGAGGCCCAGACGCTGCGCCAGTTCATGAATGCGCGCCGGATCTGTGCCGCACAGCGCGGCGGAAAAATCGATCAACTGGGCCACCGGCATTTTCAGCGGCGGCGGCAGTTGCGGCACGAAGCCTATCGTGCCCAGCACGGCCGTGCGTTCCTGCCGCGGATCGCGACCATCGATGGCGACCTCGCCATCGAAGGTGTATTCGCCCAGCAGGCAGCGAATCAGGGTGGTCTTGCCGGCGCCGTTGGAGCCAATCAATGCGACGCGCTCGGAGAGTCCAATCTCGAGGCTGATGTCGTCGAGCACGCGCGTCTTGCGAAAACTTTTTGCTACGTTTGAGAAACGGATCATGATGTTCAGTGTGGGTAGTTCAAAGCAGCTTGGAGAGCCCCTTGACGTCGAAGGTGAGCGAGCCCGTCGGGCAGGTGTCGACGCACAGGCCGCAGCGCGTGCAGTCGGGACCGATCGGAATCTCGGTGTCCACCGCGCGGCCCTTGATCACGGTGTCGAGTACATGGGGCACCAGGCAAACCTTGCGGCAGTCACCCTCGTGAAAGCAGCTATCGAGCTTGTACTTGACGCGTAGCGGCGAAAAAATTCCGACCACGCCGTAGGTGAGGCCGATCGGGCAGGCATAGCGACACCAGGCACGCCGCGAAAAGAACACCTCGAACACCAGTAACGCGAGTACCCACAGCAAAGCCAGGCCCGGCCCATAGATCAATGCGCGCGACAAAATGCCCGTGGGGGATATCGACTCGAACACGGTGTAGCCCGTAGCGACGGCCAACACGGCAAAGACGAGCCAGGATCCGGTGCGCAAACGACGATCGATGGCCTGGTCGGTCACCAGTTTTTTCTTGACCAGCCAGAGATGGATATTCTCCGCCCACTCCGCCACCAGATGGTAGGGACAGACCCAGGAACAGAAAGTACGTCCTCCCAGCAGCAGCCAGAGCACGAACACCGTGCCCGTGCCGATCACCAGATTGGTGATGATGTGCTTGTGGGCCAGCATCACCTGCAGCGCGGCATTGAGATCGATCAGATGGAATCCGACGAAGCGCGAGGCGGTCA
>CAYNGV010000100.1:0-7659 GCA_964397005.1 uncultured Sulfuritalea sp.
CGCGGCCCATCTCGGTGGTGTCGTCGGGGTAGAGCACCTTGGACAGGTTCTCGGAATCGTTCTTGTCCTCCACCGCGGCGATGTAGTTGCCCTCGTTGAAATACTTGAGGTTGAAGTCGCGGCTGGCCTTGGCCGCCCAGAGGCGCATGTTGTTCACCGTGCCGGTGTCGTAACCGGGGATCGGGTAATCGTAGGCCATGGCCATCACGTCGTCGGTGTCGACCCACTGGTGCCGCGTCAGGCCATGCTCGTCGGCGAAGTCCACCACGCGGCCGTGGAACTTCACCTGGTAGAGCACTTCCGGACGCGGAAACTCCCAGGGATTGCCGTAGCGCAGCCAGTTGTCGGGGTGCTCGACCTGCTGGCCGTTTTCGATGCCCTGGTGGAACATGCCGTATTCATAGCGGATGCCGTAGCCGTAGCCGGGCACGCCCATGGTCGCCATCGAGTCGAGGAAGCAGGCGGCAAGCCGCCCCAGGCCGCCATTGCCCAGCGCGGCGTCGGGCTCGACCTCGGCGATGGATGCCGGCTTCAAGCCCATTTCGCCCAGCGCCGCCAGCGCGTCCTGGAATTCCTTCTCGGCGCAGATGTTGAGCATGCTGTTGGTCAGGGTGCGGCCCATGAGGAATTCCATGGAGAGGTAATAGACCCGCTTGCGGTCCTCGACGTAGTAGCTGCGCATGGTTTCCATCCAGCGCTCGATCATGCGTTCGCGCGCCACCGCGGCGGCGGCGTAGAACCAGTCGCGGTCGGTGGCGGTGATCGGGTCCTTGCCGATGGTGTAGATCAGTCGGTTGTAAAGCGAACGCCGGATCGACTCGGCGTCGAGCGTCGGATGGTCGAGTTCGGGCAAGGCGGCGGGCGTTTTCATGGCAGGCTCCCGTGTACGGCGACGGGAACATCATACTCGCCGGACGCCGCTGTCGGGCAGCAGCATTCAGCGCCGCCGCATGTCGCTTGAAGTCCCCGGGTTCCTCCGTCGAGCAGCGAAACGTCTGCGCTCGGGCCGACTGCAAAAAGTTCCTTGATGGCGAGATAAATTTTTCAGCAACAAAGCCGGAATCACCATGACAAACTGCCCCAACCGGAACTTCCTCGCGGACATTGCCGACGAGGCACGAATGCCAAAAATATTCATCCGGATTGCGTGACTTTTTGGGGAGGAAAAGTGACCGTGGGCAACAAACAGGAAAACATCCTGCGTCGACATGCGGCCAAGGTCATCGCTGCCGGTTTCGGCGTGGTGATCGCACTGATGCTGGCTCTTGCCGTGTCCACCCTGCTGCGCCTGGAACGGATCCAGGAAAGCGTCCGCGAGATCACCGAGGATCACTCCGCCACCGTCCAGATTTCCCACCGGATGTTCAACATCGCGAGGGAACGTGTGTATCTGCTGTTCAAGATAGCCCACGCCGCCCACACGGACGACCTCTTTTTGGCCGATGAACTTACCGCGCGTTTCAGGGCGCTCGGAAATGACTTCGGCCGAGCACGTCAGGAACTCCTGAAACAGCCCCTGCCGCCCGCGGAGATGGCGATCCTGGAAAAGCAGGGGCAGGCCGCCACGGAAACGGTACGGCGTCAGGAGCTTTTCCTGGACCTGGTTTTCGCCAGCAAGAAAGACCAGGCCCAGGAGGCTCTCATCAACCAGGTCCTGCCCGCCCAGGAGAGCGTCCTGGCCGCCTTCAGCCAGATCATCGAAATTCAGAACCGGAAGGTCGCGACGGCCAGCAAGGTGGCCGCCGAACATGAGCGCCTGGCCCGCCTCATCCTGCTGATCGGCACCGCCGTGGCGACCCTGCTCGGCGTGCGGATTGCCTTCTATGTAAGAGGAATCTTGTCCGGACTGATGCAGGGCTTGTCGGACACATCCGAACAGCTTCGCCTCAGCCTCCGCGACCTGGAATTCCAGAAAAAAGCCCTCGACGAGCATGCCATCGTCAGCATCGCCGACCGCCACGGTCACATCGTCTATGTCAACGACCGCTTCTGCGATGTCAGCCAGTACGCACGCCAGGAATTGATCGGCAGCGAACACGGCATCGTAAATTCCGGCCGGCACCCCGCGGAATTCTTCCAGGACATGAGGCGTACCATCGCCTCCGGAAAGGTCTGGCACGGCCAGATCTGCAACCGCAGCAAGGATGGAAGTTTTTACTGGGCCGACACCACCATCCTGCCCTTCGTCGGCGACAACGGCGAACCCGACCGCTATGTATCGGTTCTTACCGAGATCACCGCAATCAAGGAAGCCGAGGCCCTGCTGCAGTCAGGCAAGGAGGAGCAGGAAGCACTGGTAGCCCAGCGCACCGCCGAGCTGGCTGAACGCGAGGCCGTGCTGCAGCGGATAACCGGGGCCGCCCAGGACGCCATCGTCATGATCGACCACCAGGACCGGGTGACATTCTGGAACGCCGCGGCGGAGAAATTGTTCGGCTACAGCCGCGAGGAAATTCTGGGCAAGCCGCTGCACCCGCTGCTGATGCCTGCCGACATGAAAGCGCGGCAGCATGCCGCCTTCAGCCATTTCGTCGCCACCGGCAAGGGAGACATGCTCGACAAGACCACCGAGCTTTCCGCCCGACACCGGAACGGCAGTGAATTCCCCGTCGACTTGTCCTTGTCCGCGGTCCAGATCAAAGGCAATTGGTGCGGCATTGGAATCGTCCGCGACATAACCCTGCGCAAACAGGCAGAGGCAGCGCTGCAACTGCTGGCCGATACCGACGCCCTGACCCGCCTGCCCAACCGCCGCAAGTTCGATGCGGTGCTCGCGGCGGAAGTCAACCGCGCTCAGCGCCACGCGACGCCGCTGACCTGCATCTTGCTGGACATCGATCATTTCAAGGCCGTCAACGACACCCATGGCCACCAGGCCGGTGATTCCGTGCTCGTCGAACTCGCCCGGATCATATCCGCCCAGATCCGCACCCTTGACATTTTCGCCCGCTGGGGCGGCGAGGAATTCGTCATTCTCGCCACCCACAGCGACCGCGAAGCAACCATGCATTTCGCGGACAAGCTGCGCTCGATGGTCGCCATGCATGAGTTCTCCGGCGTCGGGCATATCACGATCAGCCTCGGACTTACCGCCTACCAGCCGGACGAAGGCACCGACGCCTTGCTGGCAAGAGCGGACAAGGCGCTCTACACGGCCAAGGCCGGGGGCCGCAACCGTGTCGAGTACCTATAAGCGCGCCGACAGTCGCGTTCCGACTGCGTGGTACGCACGCTCTCGAAGGCCAGCCAGGCCGCCGCCAGCATCAGCGGCAATGCGCAAAGCCAGATCAGACGCACCAGGAATTTGTTCAGCGACATGCTTGCCCCCAAATGCTATCCGCAATTCGGCCGCATTGTCAGCTCGGATTCCGGCGCGGATTTCCCGCTGGCAGGACGCTGGGATCAGGGGCGCAGCGCGGCTTGCCAGCGCGCGAGTTTCTCGGCGAAGCTCATGCCGGCATTGGCAGGGCTGGTGGAGGGCAGCACCTTTGCTTCGTAACCGAGCGCCTCGGCTTCACGGATGCGGCGCGCCGCAGTGCGGCCGTTGAAGCAGATTCGCCGTATCGCCGGCGCCGAGTTTTTGAGGGCGGCGAGATCGTTGGGCACCGCATCGCGGATCGCGGTGTCGAGGCTGCCGGCGCGTTCGCAGGAGGCGAACACGTCCCAGATGGCGATGCCGGCAGCCTGCACCGCATTGATGCGATCCGGGTAATTCATTTCTTTCAAAGGCCGGTCGATTACGGCGCCGAGGATGCGCCAGAACTGGTTCTGCGGATGAGCGTAGTACTGATGCGCGGCGAGCGAGGCCGTGGACGGAAACGAACCCAGGATCAGTACCCGGGCTCGCGCGTCGATGATGGGCGCGAGGCCCGTCAGTCTGGCTGATCCCTGATTAGCCACAATGTTCGTCGGTCAGCCTCCCTCCCCTTCAAGGGCCGGGGAGGGGATGGGGCAGCGCGAGCGACACGTACAGCTTTCCTATCCCCATCCCCCTCCCAACCTCCCCCTTGAAGGGGGTGGAGAAGCGAGAGGTTTCCCCTTGAAGGGTGAGGAGAAAACAACTTTGCCATTCATGCGACTACCCTGTCGCTAACTACCGCTCATCTCCAGCATGAGCTGATTCATGCGCTTGACGAAAGTTGCCGGATCGTCGAGCTGGCCGCCTTCGGCCAGGAGCGCCTGATCGAACAGCACCGCCGCCCAGTCGTCGAAGCGCTTGTCCTCGTATTTGAGGCGCAGCACCACCGGATGCTGCGGGTTGATTTCGAGGATGGGCTTCGAGGCCGGCGCCTTCTGTCCGGCCGCCTTGAGGATGCGCGCCAGGTTGCCCGACACATCGTGTTCGTCCGCCACCAGGCAGGCCGGGCTGTCGGTCAGGCGGTGCGTGACGCGCACTTCCTTGATACGCTCGCCCAGGCTCTTGCCGATCTTCTCGGTCAACTCCTTGAACTCGCCAGCCGCCGATTCCTGTTCCTTCTTCTCGGCTTCGTCTTCCAGCTTGCCCAGATCGAGCCCGCCCTTGGCCACCGAGACCAGCTGCTTGCCTTCGAACTCGGTCAGGTGCGACACCACCCATTCGTCGACACGGTCGGACAGCAGGATGACTTCGATGCCCTTTTTGCGGAAGACTTCGAGGTGCGGGCTGTTCTTCGCCGCGTTGAAGGTTTCGGCGGTGACGTAGTAGATCTTTTCCTGCTCGGGCTTCATGCGGGCGATGTAGTCGGCCAGCGAGACGGTTTCGTCCGGCGTGTCGGCCTGCGTGCTGGCGAAGCGCAAGAGTGCTGCGATCTTGTCCTTGTTGGCGTGGTCCTCGCCCATGCCTTCCTTGAGCACGCGGCCGAACTCGCCCCAGAATTTGGCGTACTTTTCCTTCCCGGCGGCGTCCTCGCTGCTGGCCAGGCTTTCCAGCATGCCCAACACCTTCTTGGTGCAGCCGTTCCTGATAGCCTCGATGTCCTTCGATTCCTGGAGGATCTCGCGTGAGACGTTGAGCGGCAGGTCGTTCGAATCGACGATGCCGCGCACGAAGCGCAGGTAGAGCGGCATCAGTTGCTCGGCGTCGTCCATGATGAAAACGCGGCGCACGTAGAGTTTCACGCCATGCCGCGCGTTGCGGTCCCACATGTCGAAAGGCGCGCGGGCCGGCACGTAGAGCAGTTGGGTGTATTCCGTCTTGCCCTCGACCCGGGCGTGGGTCCACGTCAGCGGGTCTTCGAAATCGTGGCCGACGTGCTTGTAGAACTCCTTGTACTGCTCGTCGGTAATGTCATTTTTCGAGCGGGCCCACAGCGCCGAGGCCTGATTGACGGTTTCGTCTTCGTCGGTGGCGACCTGCTCCTTCTTCTCCTCGTCCCACTTTTCGCCCTTCATCACGATGGGCTGGACGATATGGTCGGAGTACTTGCGGATGATGGACTTGAGCTTCCAGGCGGAGAGCAGGTCGTCCTGGCCTTCCTTCAGGTGCAGTGTGATCTCGGTGCCGCGCGTGGGCCGCTCGACCATCTCGATGCTGAATTCGCCGGTGCCTTCGGCGCCTTGGTCACAGTGCCAGCGCACGCCCTGGTTAGCTTCCGCGCCAGCGCGGCGGGTCAGCACCGTGACCTTGTCGGCGACGATGAAGGAGGAGTAAAAGCCGACGCCGAACTGGCCGATCAGGCTGGCGTCCTTCTGCTGGTCGCCCGAGAGCTTGGAGAAGAACTCGCGCGTGCCGGACTTGGCGATGGTCCCGAGATTAGTGATCACTTCCTCTCGGCTCATGCCGACACCGTTGTCGGCGATGGTCAGGGTCTTCGCGGCCGGATCGAAGGCGACGCGAATCTTGAAATCCGAATCGCCCTCATACAGCCCGGCATTGTGCAAGGCCTCGAAGCGCAGCTTGTCGCAGGCATCCGAGGCATTGGAAATCAGCTCGCGCAGGAAAATCTCGCGGTTCGAGTACAGCGAGTGGATCATCAACTGCAGGAGCTGTTTGACCTCGGTCTGGAAGCCGAGGGTTTCTTTGGAAGTGTCTTGAGTCGCGGCGGTCATCGAAAATCCCCTGAAGAACGAAATGTACCGGGCCGATATGGGGCCGGTAAATCCCTTTTCAAGGGGAGGGAGATGCGCCTTTGACACCGGGGCCCTGAAGCCACGACACGGCAGGACAGGCGTCCGCCGGAGGGCCCCCGCTTAAAAGTCGGCGCTGATGAACCCCCTGCGCAGCAAGGCGGTCGAGCAAAGTACGCTCTCCTCGCCGCTGCGGATGGCGATACGCCGCATTTCGCGGCGTCTATTTCAGTTGCAGCCACACCTCCCCGGCATCCAGCTTGACGGCAAAGGTTTTGGCGCAGCCTTTGTCCGGCGCCACTGCCTCGCCGTCCTTGAGGCCGATCTTCAGGCCATGCAGCGGACAGGTCACCGCATTGCCGTGCACGATGCCCTGCGACAAGGGGCCGCCCTTGTGCGGGCACTTGTCGTGCAGGCCGAAGACCTGATTGGCCGCGGTGCGGAAGATGGCGATGTCGCCCTGGCTCGACGCCACGACGCGGCTGCCCAGCGGCGCGATGTCGTCGAGCGCGCAGACCCTGATCCAGTCAGTCACGACACCACCTCCGCTTCCTTGATTTCGATGATCTGGTACTCGCGGCGCACCGCGGGCTTTTCCACCGCCTCGCGCCACGGGTCTGCGTAATCCTTGAGGGCGAACAGCAGGCGCTCGTACAGCGCCTTGCGCCGCGCCGGATCATTCACCACCGCCGCCTTGACATGGTCGAGGCCGACGCGGGCGACGTAATGACAGGTGCGTTCGAGGTAGAAGCCTTCCTCGCGGTAGAGCTGGAGGAAGGCGGCCGAATATTCCTTGACCTCGTCGTCGGTCTTCACCTTGCACAGGAACTGGGCGACCTCGGTCTTGATGCCGCCGTTGCCGGCGACGTAGATCTCGTAGCCGGAATCGACGCCGATCACGCCGATGTCCTTGATGCCGGCCTCGGCGCAGTTGCGCGGGCAGCCGCTGACGGCGAGCTTGACCTTGTGCGGCGCGCCCATGCCGAACAGCATCTTCTCCAGCTTGACGCCCATGTCCATCGAGCGCTGCGTGCCGAAGCGGCAATGCTCGGCGCCGACGCAGGTCTTCACGGTGCGGATGCTCTTGCCGTAGGCGTGGCCGGAGACCATGCCCGCCGCGCCGAGGTCGGCCCAGACTTTCGGCAGGTCCTCCTTCTTGATGCCGAGCAGGTCGACGCGCGCGCCGCCGGTCATTTTCACCGTCGGCACCTGGTATTTTTCGGCGATGTCGGCGATCACGCGCAGCTCGGCCGGCGTCGTCAGACCGCCCCACATGCGCGGCACCACCGAAAATGTGCCGTCCTTCTGGATGTTGGCGTGGGCGCGCTCGTTGACGAAGCGTGACTGCGGATCGTCCTTCGCCTCGCCCGGCCAGGTCGAGATCAGGTAGTAGTTGAGCGCCGGGCGGCAGGAGGCACAGCCGTCGGGCGTCTTCCATTCCATGTAGTGCATCGCGTCGGGGATGGTGAGCAGATGCCGTTCGCGGATGGTCTTGCGCACCGCGCCGTGCGAATGGTCGGTGCAGGCGCACAGCGGCTTTTCCTTGGCATCCGCCGGCGTGTAGGCGCCGCCGATGGTCGAGGCGAGGATCTGCTCGACCAGGCCGGTGCAGGA
>CAYNGV010000101.1:0-7558 GCA_964397005.1 uncultured Sulfuritalea sp.
AGAGCGGCCGCCCGCTCGGCATCTTCACCCTGCGCGACCTGCTGCACCGCGTCGCCGCGAAATCCTGCGACCTCGACCAGATGGTGATGTCGGTGATGAGCGACAGCGGCCTGCTCATGCTCAACTGGCGGTCTACCATCTACCAGGCCGCGCTGGTCATGGCGCGCCACGGCGTGCATCACGTGATCATCGTCGATGCCGCCGGCAAGTTGACCGGCATCGTGTCGCAGGAGGACATCTACGAGCTTCAAGGCGGCGGCGGCAAGGCGATTTCCGGCGCCATTCGCACCGCGCGTGACATGGACGCCCTGGTGGCGGCTGCCGAGGGCATACGCCGGCTGGCGGTCGGCATGCTGGCCGAGGGAGCCGCGGCCGAGCAGCTGACGCAACTGATTTCCAACCTCAACGACCACCTGACCGTGCGCATCATCGAACTGACGTGCAACGATTTCGAGCTTCCCAAAGTGGAATGGTGCTGGCTCGCCTTCGGTTCGGAGGGGCGCTTCGAGCAGACCCTGTCGACCGACCAGGACAACGGACTGGTGTTTGCCGCGCCGGAGGATAGTGTGGCCGCGGTGCGCGAGGCCTTCCTGCCCTTTGCGCGCGCCGTGAACGAGCGGCTGGCGCAGTGCGGCTTCCCCTTGTGCAAGGGCAACGTCATGGCCGGCAACCCCGAACTGTGCCTGTCGGTGTCCGAGTGGCAGGCCAAGTTCGGCGGCTGGATGCACGCCAACAGCCCGCAGGCACTGCTTGAGGCCACGATCTATTTCGATTTTCGCCCCATCTACGGCGAGGAGGAACTCGCCGACCAGTTGCGCGAATGGGTCCTGAAGCGCGTGCCCGGCGAAACCCTGTTCCTGCGCTTCATGGCCGGCAACGCCGTTCAGGTCGAGCCGCCGATCGGTTTCATCCGCGAGTTCACCTTCGACAAGAACCCGGACTTCCCGCACACCCTCGACCTCAAGGCCGGCGGGGCGCGCCTGTTCGTCGATGCCGCGCGCATCCTTGCGCTCGCCAACGGGGTGACCGACACCGGGACCGTGCAGCGTCTGCGCGCGCTGGCCGCGCGCGGCAAGCTGGGGGGCGACGATATCAATGCGGTCATCGAGAGCTTCTTCTTCATCCAGCGCTTGCGGCTCACGAATCAGCAGGGCGACATCAGCGAGGGTGCCGCCAACCGCGTCGACCCGGACGACCTCAACGAGCTGGATCGGCTGGTGCTGCGCGAGGCTTTCAAGCAGGCGAAACGACTCCAATCGCGCTTGCAGCTTGAATACCGGCTGTAAGGTGCCGTGAAATGTGAAATGTGGTCGGATCCGGTTGCGTTCCGCTTTTCACGATCCTGTGTAGACCGATGAACCCCGTATCCAGAGTTAGCGAGACCGCCGTCCCCCTGCGCACGCCGCTGTTTCGCGGCGAGCGGCGCCTGCGCATCGCCCTGGTCGGCCTGCCCGGCAGCGGCAAGACGACTGTGTTCGACGCGGTGTCGAGCACCGCGCCGCTGCGCGGGGAATTGACCGGCACACACCGCATTTATCGCGAATGCACGGTGCAGATCGGCTTCGACGAAGCCAGCGTGGTCGATCTGCCGAGCATCCATTCCCTGCACCATCTGGCAGGCGACGATCTTTCCGCATTGAAGTATCTGCTGTGGGGCGACCAGCGTCCGCCCGTTTCGGTGCACGAGGAACCCGCGCCCCCCGCGCCGTTTGCGCCGCCGGACCTGATCATCCAGGTGGTCGATGCCAGCAGCCTGCAAAGCCATCTTGAACTGACGCTGGAACTCAGCCAGCTCGGCCGGCCCATCGTGCTGGCACTGAACCACATGGACGAGGCGGCGAAGAAGGGCCTCTACATCAACATCAAGGCCCTGCAGGAACTCCTGGGCATGCCGGTGATGCCCACCGTGGCCCTGATGGGGCAGGGCCTCGCTCAGCTCTTCAGCACCGCCGTGGAGGCGGCGCGCGCGGCCACCTGCCCGTTGCCGCAACCGCCCAGCCGGCATATCGCCGAGAGCCTGCAGGCGCTCACGGCGGCCATGAACCGGCCGGAGATCCACCAGGCGTTTCGCGTGCCGCACCCCTTGCTGGTGATGCAGTTCGCCGCGGCCGACGGCTTCGTCGAGGAGGAACTGGGCCAGCATTTCCCGACCCTGCTGCCGGAGTTCACGGCCCTGCGCGAAGCCGCCGGAGCGGGGCTGCCGCGGCCGCTGGCGGACGAACTGCATGCCGATCGCCATCATCGTGCGGCGACCCTGGTCGAAGCCGCGTTGCGCATGGGCGCGCCGACCGATACGCGCGACTGGCGCTACTGGCTCGACGAGTTGTTCCTGCATCCGCAGTGGGGCCTGATCGGCAGCCTGGCAGTGTTTGCGGCGGTGCTCTTCGTGGTGTTCGAGATCAGCGGCTGGATCGATTCGATGACCACGGTGCGCCTCGCCGACGCCTTCGCCGACTGGCGGCCAGGATCGGGCGGCGGCGTGGTCGCGCGCGCAGTGCTCGACGGCCTGATCGGCCTGGTCGGCATCGTGGTGCCCTACATGATTCCGCTGGTCATGCTGCTGGTGAGCCTGGAACAGGCCGGGCTGATGCAGCGCATCGCCTTCGTGGTCGATCGCGGCTTTCACCGGATCGGATTGCACGGCGGCGTTGCCGTACCTTTCCTGCTCGGCCTGGGCTGCAACGTGCCGGCCATTTCCGGCGCGGCGCGCGTCACCAGTGGCCGCGAGCGGGTGATCGCCTCGGTGCTGATCACCTTCGTGCCCTGCTCGGCGCGTTCCGCGATCATTCTCGCCGTCGCCGGCAAGTACCTCGGCGCCGCCGGCGTGTTAGGCATCTTCGCGCTGACCCTGATCGTCATCGCTGGCGTGGGCCGTCTGCTGTCGTGGCAGAATCGGGAGCTCGGCCCCGGCCAGGTCCAGGAAATCCCCGCCTACGCGCTGCCGGCGTGGCGGTCCCTGCTGGCCGAAACCTGGGAGCGCACCAGCGACATACTGACCATCGTAACGCCCTTGCTGGTAGGTGGCAGCGTGGTGCTGGCACTGCTCAACCACGTTGGCGCGGACAGCCTCATCAATACCCTGCTGACGCCGGTCACCGTCTGGTGGCTGGGCCTGCCGCTGGCGCTGGGCGTGCCTTTGCTGTTCGGCGTGCTGCGCAAGGAGCTTTCGCTGCTGATGGTCTACCAGGCGCTGGGCACCCAGGAAATAGGCAGCCTGCTCGATTCGGTGCAGATCGTGACGCTGCTGTTGTTCCTCACTTTCTACATTCCCTGCGTCTCCACCTTCGCCGTGATGCTCAAGACCATCGGGCGACGCGACGCGGTGTTCTCGGTGGTCCTGTCGGTCGTGGCGGCCCTGCTCCTGAGCGGCGTGGCGCGGCTGGCACTTGGGGGCTTGCAGATGCTGTCGGGTTGAAGGCAAGGCTTAGCCTTTGCGGCCAACAGTGGTAACTTACAGCCTGCAAGTTAAGGGAGGCAAGGCATCAACCATGCAGAAATTCGATTTCGACAGCGCCATGAGCATGCACCGGTCGTGGAAAATGAAATTCCACCTGGCGCTCGACACCATCAGTAGCAAGGACTTCGACACACAGCCGCTTGGCGACGAGGAGGCCTGCATGCTGGGCCAATGGCTGGCGGCGAATGCCGTCGAACTGGCCGGATTCAGCGCCGCCAGGGAACTGCTGGAGACCCATCAGGAATTCCATCGCCAGTCGGCGTCCATCGCGGACGCGATCAAGAAGGGCGGAATCCTGCACCTCACGGACCCGGCCATCGTCGAATTTGGAAAGTTGTCGGCAAGGATTGAAGCATTGCTGTTGCAACTCAGGTCGCAAATCCAGCAGGCCGGTTGACGCCGGCCGCAGCCACCATCAACCGATCGACCCTCATCGAACCTGCCCATCCAGACACCATGAACAGAGCTACCATCTACATCAGGACTGAAAAAGGCGAGCGTATGGCGGTCTCGGCGTCGCTTGCCGATGATCTGCGCGCCATACTCAATGCAATCGACGGGCTCACGGCCGTCGATGCGCTGCAACGAAAGCTCGACTTCCTTACCGCCGGCAGCCTCGACGAGGCCCTGGCCGCCCTTGTCGCCGATGATCTGATTCGCGAGGTGCCGAACGCGGAGCCCGATTCGACCTTGACGTCGGCGGAGGAGTCCGCGCGCAAGGCCCAGGAACTGCGTGACAAGATTCGCGACCGGCGCAAGGGCGGTGACCCTTCGCGGTCGTCGCCGGCAATCGATGCCTGGTACAAGGCGCGGCGTGAAGCCGAAGCGCAGGCGGCCAGGGAGGCCGAAGAAGCGGCGCGACATTCCGACGAAGAGGAGGTAAAGCGAGCGGAAGCCAGGATGGCGCGGCAGATACTCGATGAACAGAACAAGCGGATTGCCGCGGACCACGCCCGCCGTGCCGCCGAAGAGCAGGCGAAGCGTGCGATCGAGGAACTGGCGAAGCGGGAAGCGGCTGATAAGGCGCGGCGCGAGGCGGAAGAGCAGGCCCGACGTGCTGCCGAGGAGGAGGCGAGGCGCAGGGAGGCGGACCGGGCCCGTCTGGAGGCCGAAGAGCAGGCCCGACTCTTGGCCGAGGAGCATATCCGCCGTGAGGCCGCCGAACGTGCCCGGCTGGAAGCCGAAGCACAGGCGCAACTGCTGGCCAGGGAACTGGCGCAACGCGATGCCGAGGTGCAAGCACGTCGGGCGGCCGAGGAAGACGCTCGACGCGAGGCGGAACGCGAACGCCACGAAGCCGAGGAACGTGCCCGCGTGGCCGCCGAAGAGCAGGCCTGGCGCGAGGCGGAAGCGAAGTATCGGCGCGAGGAGCAGGAGGCCGCCGAGGCTGCGCGCACGCGGGCCGCGGCGAAGGGTGCCAAGGCCGCCAAAACCGAGTCGACCAAGCCGCGCAATTTGGGGCTGGCACTTGCGCTGGGGCTGGTTGCCCTGGTGGTGGCGGGACTGGTGGCCGCGCATCTGATCTCCTACGATGGCCAGATTCCGCTGTTCGAGAAAGCCGCCGCGGCGCAGTTTCAGCAGCCGGTGAAGATCAAGGCGCTGCGCCTCTCGCTGCTGCCGAAAGTCCAGCTGCGTCTGGAGGACGTGTCAATCGGCGCCGAGGGGCAGATCAAGCTTCCCCAGATCAGGGCAAGCGGCGACCTTGGCAATCTGTTCAGCGACAAGAAGGTGTTCAAGTCGATTGAGCTGGATTCGCCGGTGGTAACGGAAGCAGGCCTGGGCTGGATCCTGTTCGGCAAGGCAACGGCGCGTGACGTGGTATTCGGCCAGATCACCGCGACCAACGCCCGTCTGGAGTCGAAAAGCCTCAATCTGCCGGCTTTTGAAGCCAAGCTGCAGTCGGACGGCCAGGGAGCCTGGAAGGCCATTGTCATTGAGTCGGCGGACAAGAACCTGAACCTTGAACTGACGTCGAAGGGCGAGTCGGTGCAGATCGACTTCAAGGCCAGGTCGTTCAAGATTCCATTCGGTTCGGACCTCACCCTGGATGAACTGGTGGCCAGCGGCACGGCGGACAGGACCCAGCTTGCCGTGACGGAATTCAAGGGCTTTGTCCACGGCGGGATCCTCGGCGGCAACGCTTTGCTGAAATGGGGCGGGCAGTGGAATCTTGCCGGCGAGTTGAACGCCAGGCAGATAGACATGGCGCGACTGGTTCCCGGACTGATGGAGGGCAGGCTGGCGGGGACGGGCGCCTACGCCATGCAGGCCCCCGAAGCCGCCAGGCTCTTTGCGGCGAATCGCCTGGAAGGCAACTTCGTCGTTGCGAGGGGAACTCTCATGGGGGTAGACCTCGGCCGCATGGTGCAAGGGGGGGCGATGAGCGGCGAAACCAAGTTTGCCGAACTGGCCGGAAGCTTCCTGCATGATCGCGGCGTAACCCAGCTCCGGCAGGTGCGCCTGACCGAGGGCGCGATCACCGCAAATGGCGGGGCCGAGGTTGACGTCGAGAGCAATGTGCGCGGGCGCTTCGCCGTCGATCTCAGAATGTCGGCGGAACAACGGCGGGCCAACCTGGTGGTCGCGGGCAACCTCAAGAAGGTTGAGTGGCGCAGGCCATAGAAACCCCCGGATCACCAGAAAGGACGCCAATGAATTCCCAGAACGGTTACGACATTGAAGACATCGCGGTCGGCATGAGCGCGGAACTCGCCAAGACCATCACCGATGCGGACATTGTGCTTTTTTCCGGTGTGTCGATGGACTGCAATGCAGTGCACATGGACGAGGAGTTCGGGCGCACCACGCAATTCGGCGGCCGCATCGTCCATGGCATGTTGTCCGCCAGCCTGCTGTCGGCGGTGTTGGGCAATCGCCTGCCTGGGGCGGGCGTCATCTACATGAGCCAGTCCTTGCGCTTTCGTGCTCCGGTGAGGCCTGGCGACACGGTCCACGCCAGGGTGACCGTCAAGGAAGTGATCGCGGAAAAGTGCCGGGTGGTGCTCGATACCGTGTGTACGGTGGGCGACAAGGTGGTCATCGACGGTGAGGCGATGGTGATGGCAACCTCGCGCGCGAAGCGCGAAGCGGCTGGCAAGTAATCCGCGTGAGCGACGCTGCTCACACCCAGCGGCAGCGCATCGACAAATGGCTGTGGGCCGCGCGCTTTTTCAAGACGCGCAGCCAGGCCGCCACTGCGGTCGAGGGTGGCAAGGTCAAATGGAACGGGCAGCAGGTCAAGCCGGCGCGCGAAGTGCAGCCGGGCGATCAACTCGAAATTTTCTCCGGCGAAGTCCGCTGGACGATCCTCGTGCAAGGCCTCAACGGGCAACGTCGTCCGGCGTCGGAAGCCCGCCTGCTCTATGAAGAGACCGCCGACAGCGCCGCCCGTCGCGCTCGGCAGCAGGAAATCCGCCGCCTCGCGCCGATGCCCGGCGCCGACCTGAAAGGCCGGCCGACCAAGAAGGCGGGCCGGCTGATTCGCGGCTTCAATGAATAGCTTCCCGGCTCACCTGTTGAGCCAGTCAGGAGTGATACTCTCGGTTCTGACAGCGGATTGGGGTTGAGCACGGCATGGAAACAGGCATTGCACTGGTAGTGGGGCTGCTGATCGGCGGCGGTCTGGTCGCCGTGGTTTTTTCCGCGCGGCTGAAGGAAGCGCAGGCGCGACTGGCAGTGCAGGAGAAGGAGCTGGCGGCGCTGCGCGAGGAAAAGTCGGCGCTGGCGATACGGCATGCGCAGCTTGAGACCGAGCAGAAAAATGACCAGGCGCTGTTCGCCGAGCGCCAGGCCACACTGGAAGCCGCGCGCGACAGCTTCGCCGACGCCTTCAAGGTGATTTCGGCCGACGCGCTGGCGAAGAACAACCAGTCCTTCCTTGAACTGGCCCGTGCCACACTGGAGGCGCAGCAGGCGGCGGCGCTGGCCTCGGCGAAGACCGACCTCGACAAGCGGCAACTCGCCATCGGTGAACTGGTGGCGCCGGTCAAAGTCTCGCTCGAAAAATTCGAACTGCAGATCCAGGGCATCGAGAAATCGCGCGTCGACGCCTACGCCACGCTGACCGAGCAGGTGCGCGCCATGGCCGAGGCGCAGGGCGCC
>CAYNGV010000102.1:0-7531 GCA_964397005.1 uncultured Sulfuritalea sp.
TTGCAGATCACCGCGCGCAGTTGCGGATGGCGAAACATTTCGGCTTCAGCCGCCAGCGTGTAACGGTGCCACGGCGCCAACCGGTCGCGCGGCTTGTTGCGCAACTCCAGCCAGGTGGCATGGACCCCGTCACCGGCGCGATAGATGTCGCAGCCGGGAATGCGCTCATGGCTTTGCACCAGGTCGAAACGCTTCTGCGCCATCATCCGCTGCACACCGCGGGCGAATCCAGCGTCGCGCCAGGTGCGGCCAAGATAAAAAGGATCGACGCGCACGCCCTGCAGGTCGCCCGGCCATTCGCGGGCGATGATCGAAACATCGATACCATTGGCCCGCAATGCCACAAGCGCGCGCTCGACAAATCGCTCCGCGCCGCCGAAGGCTGTGTACTTCTGGCGGACGATGGCGAGCTTCATGCCAACAACTCCTCGCAGGCCGCCAATACTTGCGAGACGGGCAATGTTGTCAGGCAATCGCTGACCTTGCTGTCGTTGCAGCCGGCCATGCCGCAGGGGCGGCAGGGATGGGTATTCGAGGCGACGACGCGATGACGATTTTTCCTAAATTCGCCCCACGGCCCCCATTCGCGATCACCCGAGGGGCCGAAGATGGCGACCACCGGCGTTCCCATCGCCGCGGCGATGTGCATCGGCGCCGAATCGACGCCGACGAAGAGCCTGGCCTTGGCCGTCAGGGCGGCAAGTTCCTTGAGCGAGAGCTGGCCGGACAGATCGACCGTCGCCGCCGGTGACGCCCCAATCTTGTCGCGCGCCGCACACACATCGGCAATCAGCGCCTTCTCGTTCGCATCCGGCGCCGAGCTCAGCACAATGGGCAGTCCCTTTGCCGCCATCGCATCGCACAGGGCCGCGACGCGATCCGCCGGCCAGCATTTGAACGCCCAGCGCGACGCGGGATGGACATGGACGAAACCACCCGGCGGCAGGCCGTGCTGCGCCAGCAGTTCCGCCACGCGGGCTTCGGCCTTTGCCCCCGGCACAAGCGTCACGCGCAGGTCCGCCGTTGTCGGCTCCAACCCGAACGCACGCAGGCTGTCGAGATTGGTGTCCACCGTGTGGCGCAACGGGTCCGACTGCGCCGGGTAGAAATGGGTAAAACTGTTCGCCCAGAAGCCGTCCCGGGACCTCGGCGCCACCGACCAGCGCGGCCGCAACAGGCGCACCATCCAGGCACCGCGCGTATGCACCGAAAGATGCACCACCAGATCGTAGTGTCGCGCCCGCAACCCGGACATCAGTTTCCATTCCGCCGCGGCCTGCGACACCACCCCCTGCCGCTTCCAGTTGCGGTCGATCCGATGCAGTTGCGCCAGCGCCGGATGGCCTTCCAGCATCGGCGCGGTATCGGCATACACCAGCGCATCAACTTCGCATTGCGGAGCCAGGCGCTTCAGCATCGAAAGCACTGGCGTCGCAAGCAGTACATCACCATGATGGCGCAGCTTGATCACCAATGCGCGGCGCAAACTGGCCGGAGAGAAAGCTTCGATGGGCATGGGTCCATTTTGCCAGACCGCGGTTGATTACCGACGGCCCCTGCCAAACGACATTCAGTTTGATGGCTTGTTGCTTGACCTGATTACACTTTTACCGGAAACTTGCGGCCATGAGCGTTTCCTTCGATCACCTTGAGCGCAAGGTTGAACAGATACTGGCCGTGTGCGCCAGCCTGCGCACCGAGAACCAGGCCCTGCGCGCCCACGTGACGGGCCTGGAAACCGAAAAAGCCGCGCTGACGCAGAAGATCGACATCACCCGAGAACGCCTCGAAGCATTGATGACACGGTTGCCGGACGAATGAGCAATACCCTTGAAGTCAAGCTGATGGGCAAGGACTACCGCGTCGCCTGTGAGCCCGCCGAACGCGAGTCGCTGCTTGCCGCCGTGGCTTTTCTCGATGGCAAGCTGAAAGAAATCGGCGACAAGATACACGCCAGCGCATCCACCGGCGCACGGGCCAACGGAGAGCGTCTCGCCGTCATGGCGGCGCTGAATCTGGCCCATGAATTGCTCGCTGCAAAGAACACTCCGACAGAAGTTGCCGCGGCACTTGAAAGCGAATCGATTCAGCGTAGAATCGATTTCATCGAGGCCAAGCTCGACGAATCACTGGCACAACACGAACAGTTGTTCTGATCGGTTCTCCGCCGCTGATTCGCGAATGAGTTGCGTGGTCTCCCCGGGTTTCCCCTGCGGTGTTCGCCAAGGCCATACATTCCTTGAACCAATGCTAATTGGCACCGGCCGCAGCCCAAAGACGCCGCTGTTGTGATCGCTCCCGGTGAGCGAACCTGAAGCGGCAGGAACGTGGCCTCTCTGAACCCAGGTTCAGAATGCCGGCCAAACGGCACTTGCGGGGGAATTCATCAGCAGGGCGCGGAACACTCCGCGCCCTTTTTTGTCTCGCGCTTGGGACCGATAATGTCGGCATTGGCTTTCACTGAAACTTTGCCTTGTATCGATGAGCGATCAATCACCTCCGCCGCGTGATCAACTGCGCGAAGTCTTCATCGGCCGCCAGCCAATCCTCGACAGGGAACAGGGGCTGGCCGGCTACGAACTGCTGTTCCGCGCCACGGCGGAAAACTCCGCCCATGTCGAAAGTGCCACTGCAGCGGCGACGGCGACGGCTGACGTGGTCTGCAAAGCCTTTGCTGAACTTGGTCTGGCAAATGTCTTCGGCCAGGCGCGCGCCTTCATCAATGTCAACGCACTGTTCCTCGAAAGCGATCTGGTCGAGTTTCTGCCGAAGGACATCGTGGTGCTCGAGATCGATGTCGGCACCTTCGAAGATCCTTCGCTGCTGCCGCGCTGCCAGGAACTCAAGGCCAAAGGTTATGCCTTCTCCATCTCCGGCGTCACCGATGTCGGCGACCACCTCTGGCCGCTGGTCGACCTCGCCACATGGCTCAAGATCAACATCGACGGCCTGCCCGGCGACCAGCTGCAAACCTCGGCACGGGCGCTGGGCACCACGCGCCGCATGCTGATTGCCGGCCACGTCGAATCGCAGTCGCAGATGGAGCTGTGTCGCCTGCTCGGCTTCCATCTCTTTCAGGGCTACTACTTCGCCAAACCGGTGGTCGTTGAAGGACGCAAGCTGGATGCCTCGACCCAGGGACTGCTGCGCCTGATCAAGCTGGTGGCCGACGAAGCCGACCAGGCTCGTCTCGACGCCGCCTTTCGCACCGAACCGGCGCTGGTGATCAACCTGCTGCGCCTGACCAATTCAGTCGGCGTCGGCGCGCGGGCGCGCATCACCTCGGTGCGCCATGCCATCACGGTGCTGGGGCGTCGCCAGCTGCAGCGCTGGCTGCAGCTGCTGCTGTTCAGTCGCGGCGCGAATGTCGATCTGGCCCATAACCCGCTGCTGCAACTGGCCGCCCTGCGCGGACGTTTCATGGAACTGCTGGTCGAGAAGCTGCACCCGGGGCAAAGGGATCTGGGCGACCCGGCCTTCATTACCGGCCTGATGTCGGTAGTCCCCGCGGCACTGGGCATGTCGATGACCGATGTGCTGGCGCAGATTGCCGTCGGCAATGATGTGCGGCTGGCGCTGACACACCGCGAAGGCACGCTGGGCAAGCTGTTTGCACTCACCGAGCGCTATGACGACAATGACATCGTCGGCGTTCAGGCCCTGCTCGGCCCCTACGGCGCCGCAGCCAGCCTTGGCCTGCTGGGCGAAATCCTCGGCGACGCTCTGCTGTGGGTGCAACAACTCGGAGTGGATGCAGACTGATGGCACGTTACTGGCTGATGAAGACCGAGCCCGCGGTGGTGGGCATCGACGATGTGCTGGCGATGCCGAAGCAGACCGTCGACTGGTGGGGCGTGCGCAACTATCAGGCACGCAATTTCATGCGTGACCAGATGCAGGTCGGCGACGGGGTGCTCTTCTATCATTCGTCATGCCCCGAGCCGGGCATCGCCGGGCTGGCCGAAGTATCGCAACTCGCCTACCCGGACCGCACCCAGTTCGATCCCGACAGCCCCTACTTCGATCCGAAATCCACACCGGAAAATCCGCGCTGGGTGAATGTCGATGTGCGCATCGTGAAGAAGACGCGACTGGTCGGCCTCGACGAACTGCGCGCGCATCCTGAACTCACCCATCTGCGCGCCTTGCAGAAAGGCAACCGCCTGTCGATCACCCCGGTCGACCCGGCGGAATGGAAGTTCATCGTCGACAGGCTGATCGGCCAATGATCTCCTGGTTGATCGGCTTCCTCGCGCTGGGCGCCTTTGCCGGGTTTTTCGCCGGCCTGCTCGGCGTCGGCGGCGGCGGCGTGATGGTGCCGGTGCTGGCCGTGATGTTCGCCGCACTGGGGTTTCCCGAGGCCCATCTAATGCATCTGGCGCTGGGCACCTCGATGGCGGCCATCGTCTTCACCTCGGTGTCCAGCCTGCGCGCGCATCACCGGCACGGCGCGGTGCTGTGGCCGGTGGTGAAAGCCATCGCGCCGGGCATCGTGGTCGGCACCCTGGCCGGCGCCCAGCTCGCCACATGGATGCCGACGCGGGCGCTGGCGATCTTTTTCGCCGTGTTCATGAGCTACGTCGCGTTGCAGATGATCGCCAACGTCAAGCCCAAACCGGCGCGCCAGTTGCCCGGAGCGGCGGGCATGTTCGGCGTCGGCGCCGGCATCGGCGGCTTCTCGGCGCTGGTGGCGATCGGCGGCGGCTCGCTGTCGGTGCCCTTCATGACCTGGTGCAACATCAAGATGCACCAGGCGATCGGCACCTCGTCGGCGATCGGCTTTCCCATCGCCGTCGCCGGCACCGTCGGCTACCTGTGGAGCGGCCTTCACGCCACACGCGCCGGCATGCTGCCGGAATACAGCTTCGGCTTCATCTACCTGCCGGCGCTGGCCGCCCTGGTCGTCGCCAGCGTTTTCGCCGCGCCGCTCGGCGCGCGCCTGGCGCACAAATTGCCGGTGGCAACGCTGAAAAAGATCTTCGCCGCCGTCATCCTGCTGCTGGTGGCGAACATGCTGCGCAAGCTGCTGGCTTAACGCACCGAACTCGCGTCCTGTCCGAACAAGACGCGTTTGTCTTCCTCGGTAATCACCGGCGCCGGATTGATTTCCTTGGCCAGCGCATAGGCGCGCTGCGTCGCCGGGCGTTCGCGGATCGCCGCAAACCAGCGCTTCAGATTCGGAAAATCATCCAGATTCTGGCTCTGCTTTTCATGCGGCACGATCCACGGATAGCAGGCCATATCGGCGATCGAATAGTCGCCGGCGATGAATTCCCTGTTGGCCAACTGCTTGTTCAGCACCGCATACAGGCGCGCGGTTTCCTTGACGTAGCGTTCGATGGCGTAGGGAATCGGCTCCGGCGCGTACTGCGTGAAATGATGGTTCTGCCCCGCCATCGGTCCCAGGCCGCCCATCTGCCAGAACAGCCACTGGATGGTTTCATTGCGGCCGCGCAGATCGGGGACGATGAATTTGCCGGTCTTGTCGGCCAGATACAGCAGGATGGCGCCCGATTCGAACAGCGACAGCGGTGCGCCGCCATCGGCCGGCTGGTGATCGACGATGGCCGGCATCCGGTTGTTGGGTGCGATCTTGAGGAAGTCCGCCGCGAACTGCTCGCCCTTGCCGATGTTGACCGGCACGATACGATGAGGCAGACCCGTTTCTTCGAGAAACATCGTGATCTTGTGGCCGTTCGGGGTGGTCCAGTAATAGAGGTCGATCATGTGGTCTGCTCCATGCGTTGCACGATGCGGCGCGCAGCTTCGCGCGCCCAGAGGGCGTAGATCGGCGGCCCCGGATGGAAGCCGTCGCCGGCCATGGCCGAGGCGTCCATCATCTCATGGCCGAGGGCGAGGAACTCGCAGCCGGGGCAGCTCGCCGCCACCTTCGCCAGCGCCAGGTTGAAATCGCGCGCGCGGCTGCCAACATACCAGCGCAGGGGCTGCGGCAGCGCCGGGAAACGATGCATCGGTGGCAGGCCGGAAAGCAACAGATGACGTGCGCCGAAGCGCGCTTGCAGCACGGCGATCAATTCCTGCTGCGTGCGGTGCCACTCGGCCAGCGATACACGTCCCGTGACGTCGTTCACGCCCAGCGAGGTGACGACCACGTCGAACGCCTCCGCCGGCAATCCTTGCAGATGGCCCAGCATGTCGGACGTGGTGGCACCGGTGAAGGCCAGCAGCTTCCAGCGCAGCTGAAAAGTCGGCGCCAGCGACACGGCGAGTTGCCCGGAAAGCGCCTCGTCCTGTGTCCGCGCGCCGACGCCGGCGGCGGCCGAATCGCCGAGAATCAGCAATCGCAGCAATGGTCCGCTACCAGCTTCTCCCTCGCGCGGCCCGTCTGCTTCCGGCAGCACGGGGACCGTGCGGCGCACATGGCGGCTCTGTGCCAGCAACACCGGGCCGAGCGCGAGCGTGGCAACAGCATGGCGCAGGCTCACGGCTGGTTGTGCGTGCCCGACCGCACCGCCAGAAACACTTCTCGCAAGAACAGCCCAAGTGCCGCGATCATCGCCACCATCGCGGCGATGAACAGTGCCGCCACGCCGCGCGCGAGATCGACGCCGAGCAGGGCGCCCAGAAATGCACCCGCGACCACCAGACAGACCAGCAGGGCGGAAAGTACCGAACAGAAAATCGCGTAGTAGACCAGCCGGCTGCGGCGCACCAGCATGCGGATCTCGTGCTGCGCGGACTCGGCCTCGTCGGGCGCGCGCGTTGAGAGGCGTTCCTGCACCACGCGTCTACGATCGACAATCCGGCCCAGCCGCGTGTTCAGGGCGTTGATCAGCGTCGCGATGGCAGTCAGCAGGAAGACCGGCGCGACTGCCAGTTGAATGACGTGACTGATGTCGGTGAGATTGGGATTCATCGCGTCACGTCCTTGCCTCGGCCAGCAGCCGCGCAATCTGCGCATCCTTGTCCTGCCAGAGCTGCTGCACCCAGCGCTGGAAGGCCGCGCGCACCTCGGCGTCGCCCGCGTAGTCGCTGTGCATCAGGTGTTCGGGAACCGGCAGGATCTGTACCCGCACGATCACGCGCTTGAGTTTGCCGCACAGAAACTCCCAGAAATTCGGCGCGCCATCGGGATAGACGATGGTGACATCGAGGATGGCGCGGAACTTGTCGCCCATGGCATTGAGCGCCAGCGCGATGCCGCCGGCCTTGGGCTTGAGCAAGTGGCGGTAAGGCGAGTTTTGCTTCGCATGCTTGGCCGGCGTGAAGCGCGTGCCTTCAAGAAAGTTCATGACGCTGGTGGGAATCAGGGCAAACTTCTCGCAGGCGCGGCGCGTTGCCTCCTGGTCCTTGCCGCGCATTTCCGGATGCAGTTTGAGGTACTCCTCGCCGTGGCGACGCATGAAGGGAAAATCCAGCGCCCACCAGGCCAGGCCCATCACCGGTACCCACTTCAACTGATTCTTGATGAAAAACTTCAGCAGCGGAATGCGCCGGTTGAACAAGTGCTGCAATACGAAAATGTCGGCCCAGGTCTGGTGATTGCTGTTGACCAGATACCAGTTGTGCG
>CAYNGV010000103.1:0-7433 GCA_964397005.1 uncultured Sulfuritalea sp.
GGCGGCCTGGTGCGCAGCAAGAACATGCTGTCGGTGCTGATGCAGGTGTTCGTCATCTTCTCGGTGATCAGCGTGCTTTGGGCCGTGTATGGCTACAGCGTGGCCTTTACCGAGGGCAACGCCTTCTTCGGCAGCCTCGACAAGCTGTTCCTCAAGGGCATCACGCCGGATTCGGTGGCGGCCACCTTCAGCAAGGGTGTGGTCGTCTCCGAGCTCATCTTCGTCGCCTTCCAGGGCGCCTTCGCGGCCATCACCTGCGGCCTGATCGTCGGCGCCTTCGCCGAGCGCATCAAGTTCTCGGCGGTGTTGCTGTTCATGGTGCTGTGGTTCAGCTTCAGCTACCTGCCGATGACGCACATGGTCTGGTACTGGACCGGTCCGGATGCCTACACGTCGGCGGAAGCCGCGGAGAAGGCCACCGCCACCGCGGGCTACCTGTTCCAGAAGGGCGCGCTCGACTTCGCCGGCGGCACCGTGGTGCATATCAATGCCGCGATCGCCGGCCTGATCGGCGCCTACATGGTCGGCAAGCGCGTCGGCTACGGCAAGGACTCGATGGCGCCGCACTCGCTGACCATGACCATGATCGGCGCGTCGCTGCTGTGGTTCGGCTGGTTCGGCTTCAACGCCGGTTCGGCGCTGGAAGCCAACGGTACGGCGGCGCTGGCCTTCGTCAATACCTGGCTGGCCACCGCGATGGCGGCGACTTCCTGGATGGTGACGGAGTGGCTGGTCAAGGGTAAGCCCTCGATGCTGGGTGCGGCCTCCGGTGCCGTGGCGGGTCTCGTGGCGATCACCCCGGCGGCCGGTTTCGTCGGCGTGGTCGGCGCCCTGGTGATCGGCCTCGCGGCCGGCGTGATCTGCCTGTGGGGTGTCAATGGCCTGAAGAAGCTGCTCGGCGCGGATGACTCGCTCGACGTGTTCGGCGTGCATGGCGTCGGCGGCATCCTCGGCGCACTGCTGACCGGCGTGTTCGCCGCGCCCAGCCTGGGCGGCAGCGGCATCTACGACTACGTGGCGAACAAGGTCGCGGACAACTACGACATCATGGGCCAGGTCATGATCCAGGCCACCGGCGTCGGCGTGACGCTGCTCTGGTCGGGCACCGTGGCCTTCATCTGCTACAAGGTCGTGGATGTGGTCATCGGCCTGCGCGTACCGGAAGACGAGGAGCGCGAGGGTCTGGACATCACTTCGCACGGCGAATCTGCCTACCACAACTGATCTACCTCCGGCCCCTTCCGCAAGGAAGGGGCTACCGCGCGGCCTCCCTCCGCCGCGGGTTTGATTCGGGCGCCCTTGCGGCGCCCATTTTTTTGCCATGTAACAACGGTGCGTTCGAGACCTTCCGATTCCCCGCGGCTTGGTTCCGGGGAAGCACCGTGCTATTGTCGAAAAATGGGGGATTGGCGTGGCTGGTCTGACTTTTTGCGGGAGGGGTGGATCATGTTCGGTACCGGAAAACTCAAGCAGGAAATCGCTGAACTGCGGCAGCGCCAGCAGGATCAGGAAGCCGCTTTCACCAATGAACGGGCCGGCCTGCAACAAGAAAATGAGACTTTGCAACAGGAGTTGAATCTGGCAAAGGCCCAAGTGGCCTTTGATGCCGGCCTGTTCGGCAATCTGCTGATTTTTGCCCAGACGGTGGGAGGCTCGCAGCAGTCCCTGGCCCACCTGGCGAACGCCATGAAGGCCGAAGCCGCTTCGGCGGACAGTGCGTCGGTCCAGGCCGCCGAAAATCTGGCCGCGGTCAATACGGTTTGCGACAACGTCCGCACCATGACGCAGAACACCCAGCACGTGGGACAGATCGTCGGCCTGCTGAATGACGAGGCGGCGAAGATCGGCGGGATTGTCAGCCTGATCAAGGAAATCGCCGACCAGACCAATTTGCTGGCGCTCAACGCCGCCATCGAGGCCGCTCGCGCGGGCGAACAGGGCCGCGGCTTCGCCGTGGTGGCCGACGAAGTGCGCAAGCTCGCCGAGCGCACCACCGGGGCGACGGCGGATATCTCGAAACTGGTCACCACCATCCAGGCCGAGGCTGCCAGCGCCAAATCGGCGATGGAGATTTCTCCGGAGCAGTCAGCCGCTTTCGAGTCCGACGCCGTCACGGCGAACAGCACCATGCAGGCACTGATCGAGACATCCGGCAGTGCGCGCTCGGCGATCAGGGGCACCTCGCTGCGTACCTTTGTCGAGGTGGCGAAGATCGACCACGTGATCTACAAGCTGGAGATCTACAAGGTGATGATGGGCCTGTCGCAAAAATCCGCTGACGACTTCGCCAGCCATACGGCCTGCCGGCTCGGAAAGTGGTATTACGAAGGGGATGGGCGCGAGTGTTTCTCGCAGCTGTCGGCCTACGGCAGGATCGAGGCGCCCCACAAGCAGGTGCATGCGGCCGGCCGTGCCGCTGTCGTTCACTATCTGGCCGGACAGTTTCAGGATTCTGTCCGCGACATCGAGGCGATGGAAAATGCCAGCACGGTGGTGTTGCAGGAGCTGGAGAACCTTGCCCTGGAAGGCGAAACCTGACGGACCTGGTATTGCCCGCCGCAGCTCGAACATCGCTCTGCCCCGTGATCCTGCCGACGCTTCAGATTTCGGCCAGCGCCGCCTCCGGGGTGAGAATGCGAAACAGGCCGCGCAGCCGATCGCGGCGCGCCAGTTTCAGCAGCGCCTTGTCGGCGGTCACAAGCCAGTCCGCCCTGCTGTCGCGCGCGAGTTCGAGAAACTTCTGGTCGTCGCGATCACTGCAGCGCGGCAGGGTGGTGATGGCGCCCGGCGGTGGCCCCGCCACGTGTGCGACGTGGGCGCTGTAAGCTGCCAGCGCTTCCTGCCGTTGTTCGGCGGAGAGCGCGAACATGGGGTAGCCGAGCACGCGGCGGAACTCGCCGAAACAGGCATCATTGCTGATCGCCTGCCACTCGCCGCTTTCGATCCTTGCCCGCAGCGGCGCGAAACGGCTGTCGGCAAAAACGTAGAGCGAGACCAGCACATTGGTGTCGAGCACCACCCGTTTCGGCGAGGCAGATAAAAAAACGGGCGCGGAGTCTTGCGACTCCACGCCCGGTGTGCGTCCCGGAGGAACAGCCGTCACTTCGCCTTCTTCTTCTGCGTGTCGAGGCGGAACTTGACGAAGGACCCGGGGGCATCTTCCAGTGGCTTGAACTTGCCCTTGGCCGGATCGCGCGCCGGAACCTTGTCGTTGTTGAGCCTGGTGATCCACTTCTGCCAGTCGGTCCACCAGGAGCCTTCGTGCTGCTTGGCGCCTTCGAACCATTCGTCCGGCGTTTCCGGCCGGGCATCGTTGGTCCAGAAGCCGTACTTGTTGGCCGACGGCGGATTGACGATGCCGGCGATGTGGCCGGAGCCGCCCAGCGCGAAGCGCACCGGGCCGCCGAGCGCGGTGGAGCCGAGATAGACGCTGCGCCACGGCGCGATGTGGTCTTCGATGGTGGAGATGAAGTAGGACGGCGTCTTGACCTTGGAGAGGTCGATCGGCGTGTCGAGCAGGGTGATGCCGCCCGGCTCGCGCAGCAGGTTGTTGAGGTACATGTTGCGCAGGTAGTAGCTGTGCATCTTGTAGGGCATGCGCGTGGAATCGGAATTCCAGTAGAGCAGGTCGAAGGGGAAGGGTTCCTTGCCCATCAGGTAGTTGTTGACCACGAAGGTCCAGATCAGGTCGTTGGAGCGCAGCATGTTGAAGGTGGTGCCCATCTCCGAGCCTTCGAGATAGCCGCGTTCCTCCATTTTCTTTTCGAGGCTGGCGACCTGGCCTTCGTCGATGAAGACGCCGAGCTCGCCCGGGATCGAGAAGTCGAGCAGGGCGACGAAAAAGGTCGCCGAGGCGATGCGCTTGTCCTTCTTGGCGGCCATGTAGCCCATGGTGGAACCGAGCAGCGTACCGCCGAGGCAGTAGCCGATCATGTTCACTTCCTTCTCGCCGGTCTGCTGGCAGACCACGTCGATGGCGGTGATTGCGCCTTCGGTCATGTAGTCGTCGAAGCCCTTTTTCGCCAGCTTGGCGTCGGGGTTGACCCAGGAAATGACGAATACCGTGTGGCCCTGGTCGGTGGCCCATTTGATGTAGGAATTGCTCTCGCGCAGGTCGAGGATGTAGTACTTGTTGATCCAGGGCGGGATGATCAGCAGCGGGCGCTTGTACTGTTCCTTGGTGCTCGGGTTGAACTGGATCAGCTGGATCATCTCGTTCTGGAAGATCACCTTGCCCGGCGACGAGGCGACGTTCTTGCCCATCTCGAAGGCGGACGGATCGGTCATCTTGACGCGCAACTGGCCGTCGCCTTCCTCGATGTCGCGCAGCAGGTTGTTGAAGCCCTTGAGCAGGTTCTGGCCGTGGCTCTTGACCGTTTCGCGCAGCACTTCCGGGTTGGTCAGGGCGAAGTTGGACGGTGCCAGCGCGTCGATGAACTGGCGCGTGAAGAAGTTCACTTTCTTCTTCGAGATGTCGTCGAGGCCTTCGACATTGCCTACCGAGTCGTGGATGTGGCGCGCCGTGATCAGGTAGGACTGCTTGACAAAGTCGAACAGGAAATGTTCTTCCCATTGGGCGTCGGCGAAGCGCTTGTCGCCCTTCTTCGGCTGTGCCACCGGCACTCCCGTCATGCCCATCATGCGCAGCGTCGAATGCTGCCAAAGGGAGAAGTAGTCCCACACCAGGTTCATCTGCGCCTGCGCCAGCTTGTAGGGGTTGGCCAGCATCTTGGCCATCATGTCCATGAAGGCCTGGGCAATGCCCAGATCGTCGCTGGGAGCGGAAACGCCCTTTTTCATCTGGCGCTTCATGTGCTCGGTGATCAGGTGCGAGGCGCGCTGGGCAACCTCGGCGTAGGTTTTGGCGACTTCCTTGGGATCGGGCAATGTGTTCTTTTCGTGCGCGGACATGGCGACTCCTTTTGTTAGCTGACGTAGCGGGTAAGGCCGTTGTTTTCGATGCGCTGCAGTTTTCCTGCGTGTTCGAGATAGTTCAGATGGGCGATCGCTTCGCCCATGGCAAACATGGTCTGGTGCGGGTCGGGCAATTCGCGGCCGAACAGCACGCCGATCAGGTCGGCGGCACTCCTGGCCTCGCCGCGGCAGGCATCGAGCAGCACCTCGCAACGCTCCGCATGGTGGGCGTGAAGCTCCGCGACGCGGGCATGCAGGCCGCGGAACGGGCGGCCATGCGAGGGCAGCACCAGAGTGTCTTCGGGCAGCGCGCGGAAGCCGTCGATCGAAGCGAGGAACAAGCCGAGCGGATCGCCGTGCGGGTTGCTGGCCATCACCGAAATGTTGGTCGAGATGCGCGGCAGCAGCATGTCGCCGGAAATCAGCACGCCGAGTTCGGCGCAATACAGGCTCATGTGCTCGGGGGCGTGGCCGTGGCCGACGATGGTGCGCCAGTCGTGGTCGCCGATCTTCAGCAGTTGGTTATCGAACAGGCGCCGGTAGGTCGCCGGAATCGCCGGGACGCCTTTCTTGTAGCCATTGCCGCGTTTGACCAGGCCGTCGATACGGGCTTCGTCGAGGCCGTGCTGGCGGAAAAACTCGACCATGGCGCCGATCGAATAGTTGGCGATCTGCTCCACGATCATGTGCGCCGCCTGATATTCGCCCTGGGCGATCCACAGGCCGGCGCCGGTTTCCTCTTCGAGCCAGGCAGCGAGGCCGAGGTGGTCCGGATGGCAGTGGGTGACGATGCAGCGCGTCAGCCGCCGTCCGGCGAGTGCCGACTTCCAGGCTTGCTTGATCGGGTCCAGCGCGAAGCCGGTATCCACCGCCGCAAAGCCTTCGCCGTCGGCCAGCAGCCACAGGTTGATGTGGTTCAGCGCGAAGGGCAGGGGCATGCACAGCCACTCGATGCCGGGAGCGACGGGCACCGCCACGCCGGGGGCGGGCGAAGTCTCGTGCGGGTAGGCGATAGGAGCGTTCACGGGTGCGCTCAAGCGGGGTCTCTTTGCATCGGTCGGGGAAATCTGCTTAACTAGCCAGCGGACAATTTGACATCTTATCCAATTTCCAGGCTTTATGTGCGGTGCAGCATTTCGCATGTTCGCCTGCCATCATGAGCGAAACCCAAACCATCACTGAACTGGCGCGCGAATTCGGCGTCACCACCCGCGCCATCCGCTATTGGGAATCGCACGGGCTGGTGTCACCGGCGCGCGAAGGCGGCAACCGCATCTACAGCAAGCGCGACCAGACGCGGCTGAAACTCGCCCTGCGCGGCAAGCGGCTGGGGCTTTCGCTGGCCGAGATCAAGGACCTGATCGACATGTACGACACGGCGGAGGACGAGTCCTCCCAACTGCTGTCCTTCCTCGGCGCGCTGGCCCAGCGTCGTGCCGCGCTGGAGCAGCAGCGCGACGACATCGAAGCCGTGCTCAAGGAGATCGTCCGTTTCGAGCGGCAATGCCGCGAGATGCTGAAGGCCGCCGATGGCCAGCCTGCCTCAATACGTCGCCCCCAAAAATCGCCCCGCTAGTTGACGTTGACGTCAACGTCAACTACGATGTCGCCATCCGCAGGAGGAGAGATGCCCCACACCGCACGTCCGGCCCGCAGCAGCTTCGAACCGCGTAACCCGGATTGGGAAGCCACGGTGCGGGGCAGTTTCGCCCGACAGAAGGTGATGAAGCTGATCGGCGCCGAAATGGGTGTCCTCGCCCCCGGCCATTGCGAAATCCGCCTGCCCTTCCGCGACGACCTGACGCAGCAGAACGGTTTTTTTCACGCCGGCATCACCAGCACCATCGTCGATAGCGCCGGCGGCTACGCCGGGCTTACCGTGATGCCGAAGGGCGCCGACGTGCTGACCGTGGAATTCAAGCTCAATCTGCTGGCGCCGGCCGATGGCGAGTACCTGGTCGCCGAAGGCCAGGTGCTGAAATCCGGCAAGAACCTCGTCATCACGCGCGGCGAGGTGTATGCGATCAAGAACGGCAAGGCCACGCATTGCGCGACCATGCAGCAGACCCTGATGACCATGCACGGCAAGGAGAAATGAATGTTAGGCATCAACTTTGACCTCGGTGAAGACGTCGACATGCTGCGCGACGCCGTCTGGCAATTCGCGCAGAAGGAAATCCTGCCGCGCGCCGCGGAGATCGACCGCGCCAATGAATTTCCCGCCGACTTGTGGAAGAAGTTCGGCGACATGGGGCTCCTGGGCATGACCGCCGACGAGGAATACGGCGGGACGAAAATGGGCTACCTGGCCCATATCGTCGCGATGGAGGAAATCTCGCGCGCCTCGGCCTCGGTCGGCCTGTCCTATGGCGCGCATTCCAACCTCTGCGTGAATCAGATTCGCCGCAACGGCAACGAGGCGCAGAAGAAAAGGTATCTGCCCAAGCTGATTTCCGGCGAGCATGTCGGCGCGCTGGCGATGTCCGAGCCCGGCGCCGGTTCCGACGTGGTGTCGATGA
>CAYNGV010000104.1:0-7333 GCA_964397005.1 uncultured Sulfuritalea sp.
CGCTTTCTCGAAAGCAAGGGCCTGCTGCCGGACGTTTGAGTTTCTTCGAGAATGCGCCGCACCGGTGCCGGCAGCGCGGCGCTTTCGATCCCCGCCAGATCCAGCCATTGCCGCCCATGCTCCCTCGCGGCATGACCCGGCGTCACGCGTAACAGCAGCGGCGCGACGTGCAGCCGAAAGTGGCTGAAGGCGTGGATAAAAGTCGGCGCTGGCGATACGGCAATTACATCGCAGGCAAAGTGTTGTTCGGTCCATTGCCGCGCATCGGCGCCGTCGGGCAACTCCGGCAGCGACAGCAATCCGCCCCAGATGCCGGCCGGCGGGCGGGTTTCGAGCAGAACGTGATTGTCGTCGAGCAGCACCAGCAGCGTGGCATGGCGCAGCGGAATTTCGCGACGCGGTTTGGCTTGGGGCAACTCTCCCGTGCGGCCGGTGCTGCGGGCAACGCAGAGATCATCGAGTGGACAGGCCTCGCAGCGAGGTTTGCTGCGAGTGCAGACCATCGCGCCGAGATCCATCTGCGCCTGGTTATGAATGGCGCCATGCCGGGCCGGCATCAGTTCTTCGGCCAACGACCAGAGCCGCTTTTCCACCGCAGCGTTGCCTGGGAAGCCTTCGATGCCAAAGGCGCGGCACAGCACGCGCTTGACGTTGCCGTCGAGGATCGGCGCGTGGGCGCCGAAGCAGAAGGTGGCGATCGAATTGGCGGTGGAGCGGCCGATGCCGGGCAGCTGCGCGATGACGTCGGGATCGCGCGGAAACTTGCCGTCGTGTCGCGCCATCACGGCGCGCGCCGCCGCGTGCAAATTGCGCGCGCGGGCGTAGTAGCCAAGGCCGCTCCACAACGCCATGACGTCTTCGACCGGCGCGGCGGCGAGGTCGGCCAGTTGCGGAAAGCGTTCGAGAAAGCGCAGGTAGTAGGGAATCACCGTCGCCACCTGTGTCTGCTGCAGCATGATTTCCGACAGCCAGACGCGATAGGAGTCCGTCGTGTTCTGCCACGGCAAATCATGGCGGCCGTGGCGCTTGTGCCAGCGGATCAGGCGCGCTGAAAAATCTTCACCGCAGAGGCGCAGAGGCGCAGAGGTTTCGCAGAGGAAATCTGGCGAATTGTTTGCGCCTTTCTCTGCGCCTCTGCGCCTCTGCGGTAAGACCTTGTCTTGTGCTTTCTTCACGCCCTCACCGGCCGCACCCGGCTCGCCGTGAGCTTGGCCCGCGTTCGCGCTTCGTCGGTCGTGTCGGCGTTGGCCACCGCCACGCCCATGCGGCGCTTGACGAAGCTCTCCGGTTTGCCGAACAGGCGCAGGTCGGACTCGGGCACTTGCAGCGCGTGGGCCACGCCTTCGAAGGCGATGCCCATTTCCTCAAGCCCGCCATAGATCACCGCCGACGCGCCCGGCCGGCGCAGGGTGGTATCCACCGGCAGGCCGAGGATTGCCCGCGCATGCAGCTCGAATTCCGACAGGCGCTGCGTCGCCAGCGTCACGAGGCCCGTGTCATGCGGGCGCGGGCTGACTTCGGAGAACCACACGGCATCGCCCTTGATGAACAGCTCGACGCCGAAGATGCCGCGTCCGCCAAGGTTGCCGGTGATGGCGCGGGCGATGTCGCGCGACTTTTGCAAGGCGGCCGGCGTCATCGCCATCGGTTGCCAGGATTCGACATAGTCGCCATTGACCTGCACATGGCCGATCGGTTCGCAGAAGAAGGTTTCCACTGCGCCCGATGCGCCGACCGCGCGCACCGTGAGCTGGGTGATCTCGTAGTCGAAGTCGATGAAACCTTCGACGATGACGCGCCCCGCGCCGACGCGGCCGCCCGCCTGCGCGTAGTCCCATGCCTTCGCCACGTCGGCCTGGCTTTTCAGCAGCGACTGGCCCTTGCCGGAGGATGACATGACGGGCTTCACCACGCAGGGAAAGCCGATGCTATCGATGGCCGCCTGCAATTCGGCCAGCGTGTCGGCGAACTGGTAGGGCGAGGTGGGCAGGCCGAGTTCTTCCGCCGCGAGCCGACGAATCCCCTCCCGGTTCATGGTCAATTGCGCGGCGCGGGCGGTGGGAATGAACTCCGGAAAATGCCCGTCCACGCCGTCGCGCTCCATCTCCACCAGCGCGGCGGTGGCGATGGCTTCGATCTCCGGCACCACCAGATGCGGCTTTTCCTTTTCGATCAGCGCACGCAATGCTGCGCCGTCGGTCATGGTCACGACGTGACTGCGATGCGCCACCTGCATGCCCGGCGCGTCGGCGTAGCGATCGACGCCGATTACCTCGCACCCCAGGCGTTGCAATGCGATAATGACTTCCTTGCCCAGTTCGCCGCAACCCAGCAGCATGACGCGCGTGGCGGATGGAGAAAGCGGAGTGCCGATACGATTCATGATGCCCATCAGGTGCTCCCGATAAAAAGTATTTCCCCGAATTTTAGAGCCTCTTGACGATCAGCCCCGATGAACCCGCCGTATCAGCACCTTCTTGACCTGCGCCGTCTGCGCGATGCGCTGGGCGAGTTCGCCACCGGCGTTGCGGTGGTGACCGCGCGCAGCGCCGACGGCCAGCCGGTCGGCGTCACGATCAATTCCTTCGCATCGGTGTCGCTCGAGCCGCCGCTGGTGTTGTGGAGCCTCGGCCTCGAGTCGCCTTCGCTGGCGGTGTTCGAGTCGTGCAGCCATTATGCGGTCAACGTGCTGGCCGCCGACCAGGCAGAATTCTCGCAGCGTTTTTCGCAATCCCAGAGCGACAAGTTTGCCGGCATCGACCTGAAAGTCGGCGCTGGCGGTACGCCGCTCCTTCCCGGTTGCTGCGCCCGCTTCGAGTGCCGCAACGAGATGCGCTACCCCGGCGGCGACCACGTCATTCTGGTCGGCTTCGTGGAAGGCTTTAGTCGCGAAGAAAAGTCGCCGCTGATATTCCATGGCGGGCGCTACCGCAGCCTCGCGTGACTGACGCGCCTGCCCCGTCACGCGCGGGCTGGATCGCGGTCGCCGCCACCATCTGCATCTGGACCGGCTTCATCCTGGTTTCACGCGCCGGCGGCAAGGGGGTGCTGACCGGCTGGGATGTCGCCGCGCTGCGTTTCGGTGTCGGCGCCCTGATCGCGGTCTTCTTTTTATCCCGCGTGAAACTGCCGCCGCTCAAGGTGATCGCGCTGTTTTCGTTGTTCGGCGGCATCGGCTATGCGGTCACCGTGTATTCGGCCTTCCGCATGGCCCCGGCGGCCCATGCCTCGGTATTGATGCCCGGTGCGCTGCCCTTCGAGACAGCCGTCATCGCCTGGTTGTGGCTCAAGCAGGCGCCCTCGCGCGGGCAGCGCATCGCTCTGGGGCTGGTCTTCGCCGGCATCGTGCTGACTGCCGCCGATACGCTCTCGCATGGAGCGCGGATCACCGGCATGCAACTGCTCGGTGACGCGCTGTTCCTCTGCGGTTCATCGTCATGGGCCACCTTTACCCTGCTGCTGCGCCGCTATCCGATGCAGCCGCTGGCGGCGACGGTGGCCACCACGCTGGGCAGCGCGGTGGCCTATCTGCCGATCTGGTGGCTGTTCCTGCCGAGCACCCTCGACCAGGCGCCGCTCGCTGAAATCATGATGCAGGCCGTGTATCAAGGCGTGCTGGTGGTGTTCGTCGCCATGCTGTTGTACACGCTGGCGGTGCGCCATCTTGGCCCGCAAACCGTGGCCCTGCTGATGGCGGTGGTGCCCGGTCTCTCGGCGCTGGCGGCGGTGCCGGTGTTGGGCGAACCCTTGTCGCTGCTGGCGCTGGCGGGACTGGGCGCGGTGACGGCAGGAGCGGTGTTGGGAGCGCGGCAGGCGCCGAAGGCAGGTTGATTCTTCGGCCCTGCGCGGCAAGAAGAGGATTTTCGAGGGCTTGCAGGCCGCCGCGGGCCGGGGGGGCTACTTGTCGACGGGCGCGCTTTCCAGGCGCAGACGGGCCTCGGTGAGGCCTTTGTCCCTGGTCCTGACGAAGGCGATCACCGAGTCGCCGCTCACCACGGCATAGCGCTGGGCCTCCCATTCTTCGTCGGTATGGTCGGAAAAACGCACATGCGGGCTGAATAAGCGGGCGCCGGCGCGCTTGCCGGAGCCAATGGAGATGGTGCTTGGCACGAAGCCGTTTTCCTTGAGCCAGTCCTGCGCCGACAGGCGCGAGCCGACGTAGCCGACCGGCGCCAGCGCGTAGGCGATCACTTCGAGTACCCACTGGTTGGAGCTTTGGTACTTGGTGGAAAAGGGATGCGCGATCAGGTTGTACTCGCGATCGTGCAAAGTCCGCGCCATCGGGCTGAAGAACGCCTTTTGCAGCCGGATCTGCATGGGGAAGGAGGGTGCGGCGATCAGCGCTTCGTAGTCATGCAGCTCGACGTTGTAGAAATCCTCCAGCGACTGTTCGATCAGCTCTGACTGGTCAGTGCCGCAGCGATTCAGCAGATGAAGGGTGGTCCAGCGGCCGCGCGGATGGTCGCGCCAGGCGACGCCGACATGGCTGTGGTGCAGGCCGAATTCGGAGAGATCGCCGCCGGCGCGGGCGACCAGCGCAAAGGAGTGCTTCTGGCCGTCGAGCAGTTCGCGGACCTGTGCCGATAGTCGTGCCGATTTGGCGCTGCCCTCGGTCGTGGCGGGTTTTTCGGCGCAGGCTTGGCCGGCCATCGTGAGCGCGGAGGCAAGGGCCAGCCAAAGCGGGAGTATGAGAGTGGCGAGCCAGCGCCACGAACGATAGTGATTCAGAACCCCCCCCGGCTTTGTCTTGGCGCGGCTATGCCACGCGGATTGGCCCGGATTCTAAACCGTCAATCTTTACGACGGGCGGGGAAGGGGGTGAAACCGGCCGCCGCGGCTTGCCGCAAGTCGGAGGAGGAGACGCGACAAGCCGCAGCGCCGGTTTCAGGACGGGTGGCGCGCTTGCGGATTCCAGGAAAACAGGTAGCGCAAAGCGGAACCGATGGCGGTCAGGCCCGATTGGGCGGTCGCGACCAGTAGTTGGCCATACAGGTGCAGACGTGCAGAGATGATCCCCTGGATTCGTTGCATTTCCTGGGCACGAAGTTGCCGGGCTTGCCTTTCAATTGCAGTGATATCGATGGGGGGCATGATGACTTCCTTTTTCATATTGCGGTGCAGCACCGCATGACCTGAACTGTAATTACATATTCATCGAATGACAATAAGCATTATCGGAACAACATTGATGAATAATCGTCCATAATGGTGCTATGGATCGCGCTGCCGAGATGACTGCTTTTGTTCGTACCGTGGAAACCGGAGGGTTTTCTGCTGCGGCGCGGCAAATCGGCTTGACACCGTCGGCCCTGTCCAAACTGGTGACCCGCCTTGAAGATCGCCTCGGTGCCCGGCTGCTGCAGCGAACCACCCGCCGCCTTCAGCTCACGGCCGAGGGCGAGGCTTTTTACGCCAGGGCGAAGCCGATCCTGGCCGCCATGGACGAAGCGGAGGCCGAAGTCACTCAGGCAGGGGCCAGTCCGCGCGGCCTGCTGCGGCTGCATTGCGGATCGACCTTCGGCATGCATCAACTGGCGCCCGCCATTCCGCGCTTTCTGGGACGCCATCCTGCGGTCGAGATCGACATCACCATCAGCGACCAGCCGCTGGGTGCGATGGAAGAGGCCATGGACCTGGCGATCCGCATCGGCCCGCTCGACGAGTCGTCGCTGGTGGCGCGACGCATCTGCAACCTGGAACGGGTGATCTGTGCCTCGCCCGCCTATCTGGAGCGCCATGGCACGCCGCGCACGCCCGACGAACTGCAGCAGCACAACTGCCTGTGGATCACCAGCCTGCCCGCCCTGCGCCGCTGGCCTTTCGATACCGACGACGGTATCCGCGTCGTGCATGTCGGCGGCAATGTCGCCGCCAACAATGCCGAGACGATCCTGCAACTGGCGTTGGCCGGGGTCGGCATCACGCGCCTGAGCGACGTCGTGGTCGCCGAGGCGATTCGGCGCGGCACCCTGGTGCAGATACTCATCGACTGGCATCACGTCGAGCCGGTGCCCCTGTTCGCCACCTATCCCAGCGGCCGCAACCTGTCGCCGAAAGTCAGGGCGATGGTCGATTTTCTGGTCGAGGAATTCGGCGGCGCACCCTGGCGGCGGGCACGCGCCTGAAATCACGACGAGAATGCAAACATGGCTACCCTGATTCTGCATCCCGGCAAGGAAAAATCCGTCCTGCGCCGCCATCCCTGGCTGTTCTCCGGCGCGGTTGCGCAACTCGACGGCCGCGCCCGGCCGGGCGATACGGTCGATGTCGTTTCGCATGAAGGCCGGCCGCTGGCCCGCGCGGCATGGAGCCCCGCCTCGCAGATTCGCGCGCGGATCTGGAGCTTCGATAGCGACGAGGGCATCGATCACGCCTTCTTCAAGCGTCGCGTCGCGGCCGCCGTGGCGCGCCGTGCGGCCCTGCCTGAGCTGGCCGGGCAGCAGGGCCTGCGCCTGGTCCATGCCGAATCCGACGGCTTGCCCGGCGTCATCGCCGATCGCTATGGCGACACCGTGGTGGTGCAACTGACGACGGTGGGAGCCGACAAGTGGCGTGCCGCCATCGCCGACTCTTTGCAGAAGGCTACCGGCTGCGCGCGGATTTACGAGCGCTCGGACGTCGAGGTGCGCAGTCTCGAAGGCCTGCAATCCGTTACAGGCTGGCTGCATGGCGCCGCGTCCGCTGACGAACTGGTGATCGCGGAAAACGGCGTGACCATGACGGTCGATTTCATCGGCGGCCACAAGACCGGCTTCTATCTCGACCAGCGCGAGAACCGCCGCCGCGTCGCCGAACTGGCGAAGGATCGGCGCGTCCTCAACTGCTTCTGCTACACCGCCGGCTTCTCGCTGCAGGCGCTGGCGGGCGGCGCGCGCGAGGTGGTGTCGATGGACAGTTCCGGCCCGGCGCTGGCGACCGCGCGGCGCAACCTCGCGCTCAATCCGCAGCTTGATGCCGCGCGAGCAACCTGGATCGAGGCCGACGTCTTTGCCGAGCTGCGCAACATGCGCGGCGCCGGCGAGCGCTTCGACCTGATCGTGCTCGATCCGCCCAAGTTCGCCCACACCGCGGCGCATGCCGAGCGCGCCGCGCGGGCCTACAAGGACATCAACGTGCAGGCGCTGCACCTCCTGGCGCCGGGCGGTTTGCTGATGACGTATTCATGTTCCGGGGGCGTCAGCCCGGAACTGTTCCAGAAGATCCTCGCCGGCGCCGCGCTCGACGCCAAGCGCACCACGCGCATCGTGCAGCGCCTGCAGGGTGCCGCCGATCATCCTGTCGATCTGGCGTTTCCCGAAGGCGAATACCTGAAGGGGCTGCTGCTGCAGGTTGA
>CAYNGV010000105.1:0-7109 GCA_964397005.1 uncultured Sulfuritalea sp.
TGGGCGTGGTCGGCATCATCTACGAAGCGCGGCCCAACGTCACGGCGGATGCCGCCGCGCTGTGCCTGAAATCGGGCAATGCCGCGATCCTGCGCGGCGGCAAGGAAGCCCTGCGTGCCAACCAGGCGATCGCCGCCTGCGTGCGCGCCGGGCTCAAGGCTGCCGGCCTGCCGGAGACCGCGGTGCAGGTCATCGAAATCACCGACCGCGAGGCCGTCAGCCATCTGGTCGCCATGCCCGAGTATGTCGATGTGATCGTTCCGCGCGGCGGCAAGAGCCTGATCGAGCGCGTGTCGAAAGACGCGAAGGTGCCGGTGATCAAGCATCTCGACGGCAACTGCCACGTCTATGTCGATGACGCCGCCGATGCCGAAAAGGCCTTGCGCATTCTCCAAAATTCCAAGACCCAGCGGCTAGGCACCTGCAACACCGCCGAATCGCTGCTGATCGCGCGTAACGTCGCCGTGTCGCTGGCGCCGACTTTATGCGCCATGCTCAGTGCCAACGGGGTCGCCATCCGCGGCTGCGCGGAAACGCGACAGCTGGTGCCGCACGCCATCGCCGCGACGGAAGAGGACTGGTACGCCGAGTACCTCGCCGCGATCATCTCGGTAAAAATCGTCGCCGATGTCGGCGAGGCCATCGCTCACATCAACAAATACTCGTCGGCCCACACCGATGCCATCGTCACCGAGAACTACAGCAACGCGATGCGCTTCCTGCGCGAAGTGGATTCGGCCTCGGTCATGGTCAACGCCTCGACCCGCTTCGCCGACGGCTTCGAATACGGCCTCGGCGCGGAGATCGGCATTTCCACCGACAAGTTCCACGCCCGCGGTCCGGTGGGCCTCGAAGGCCTCACCTCGCAGAAGTGGATCGTGCTGGGCGACGGCGAAGTGCGCCAGTAGCCGGCTCAGGGTTGCAGCGCGAACTGTTCGAAGGCGTCGATCGGCATCGGCCGGCCGAACAGATACCCCTGGTAGGCATGGCAGCCGTTGGCGGCGAGGAAGTCGCGCTGCGCCGCGGTTTCGACGCCTTCGGCGATGACGCCCAGGCCCAGGCTCTGGCCCAGCGCGACCACGGTTCTGGCGATCGCTGCGTCGTTGCCATCGACCAGCACGTCGCGCACGAAAGACTGATCGATTTTCAGTTGATCCAGCGGCAGTCGCTTGAGGTAGGACAGCGATGAATAGCCCGTGCCGAAATCGTCCAGCGAGAAGCCGACGCCGCGCGCTTTCAGCGCGGTCATCTTTTCGACAATTTCCTGCAAGTCGCGCGCCATCAGGCTTTCGGTGAGTTCCAGTTTCAGGCGCAGCGGGTTGGCGCCGCTCGCCTGCAGGATTGCCAGCACCTGGCGCACGAAATCGGCCTGGCCGAACTGGCAGGCGCTGACATTGACGGCGATGGTGAGATGCCGCGTCTCGGGTCGCGCGGCCCACAGGGCGAGCTGCGCGCAGGCGGTTTCCAGAACCCAGCGGCCCAGCGGCACGATCAGGCCGGTTTCCTCGCTCAGGGGAATGAACTCCGCGGGCGACACCATGCCGCGCCCGGAATGCTGCCAACGCAGCAGGACTTCGGCGCCCGTCACCCGCCCGTCGCTGCCCACCTGCGCCTGGTAGTGGAGCACGAACTGGCGCTCGGCCAACGCCCGCCGCAGATCGCTCTCCAGCGTCGCGCGCGCCGCGACCACCGACTCCATCTCCGGATCGAAGAAGCGGAAGGCGTTGCGCCCGGCGTCCTTGGCCTTGTACATGGCGAGATCGGCCTGTTTCATCAGATCGTCGATGGTCGCCGGCTGACTCCCGAACAGTGTGATGCCAATGCTCGCCGTGCAGTGGAAGTCAGTGCCGTTGAGGGGATAGACCTGACCGAGCACGCCAAGGATTTTTTCGGCGACGGTCTCGACGCTGGCGGCCGCTTCGATCGCCATCGAGCCGAGGCTGGTCAGCATCACCACGAATTCGTCGCCGCCCAGCCGCGCCACGCTGTCGCCCTCGCGCACGCAACTCGCCAGACGTTGCGCGACCTGCTTCAACAGCATGTCGCCGACATCATGCCCGAGCGTGTCGTTGAGCTTCTTGAAATTGTCGAGATCAATGAACAAGAGTGCGCCGTGGCCGTCGCCGCGAGAGATGGTGGCCATGGTCTGCTTCAGGCGGTCGAGCAGCAGCGCGCGGTTGGGCAGGCCGGTGAGCTGGTCGAAGAAGGCCAGCGTCCTGATTTTTTCCTCGGCCCGCTTGCGTTCGGTGATGTCGAAATGCGCACCGACATAGTTGGTGACGACGCCCGCACCGTCCTTCACCGCCGAGATGGTCAGCCATTTGGGATACTCCTCGCCGTTCTTGCGCCGATCCCAGATTTCACCCTGCCAGCCGCCCGTGCGCTCGATCGACTGCCACATGTCGCGGTAGAACTCGGGTGAATGACGGCCGGACTTCAGCAGGCGCGTGGTCTGCCCGACAAGTTCCTCGGCCGTATAGCCGGTGCTTTCGACAAAGGCCTGGTTGACCCGCAGGATGACGCCATCGGCATCGGTGACCACCATGCCCTCCTGCGATTCGAAAGCGGTGGCGGCGATGCGCAGGTCGGTCTCGGCCTGCTTGCGCGCGCTGATGTCGTGGTGCGTGCCGAAATAATGGCTGACATTGCCATCGGCATCCCTGACCGACGAAATGGTCAGCCACTTCAGGTAGACCTCGCCGTTCTTGCGCCGATCCCAGATCTCGCCCTGCCAGCCGCCGGTGCGATTGATGCTTTCCCACATGGCGCGGTAGAACGCCGCGTCGTGGCGGCCTGACTGGAGGATTCGCGGCGTCTTGCCAACCGCCTCCTCGGTGGTATAACCCGTCATTTCGGTAAACGCCCGATTGACCCGCAAGATCACGCTATTGGCATCGGTCAGCAGCATGCCCTCCTGCGACTCGAAGGCAGCGGCGGCGACGCGCAGATCGAGTTCGGCCTCCTTGCGTCCGGTGATGTCCTCGAAGATGGTGGCGAACCGCCGGTCCTTCATGGCGCAAACACGGATGCGGAAGTACCGGCCCAGGGACGCAAAGTAGGGCTCAAACTCGACCGGCTCCCCTGTTTCGGCAACCTTGGCATAGACATCGACAAATGGCGCTTCGGGCGTGCCAAAAACCTCGGTGGCAAGCTTGCCGAGCACCGCCGCCGCGGCAAGCCCGGTATGTGTGGCAAAGGCCGGGTTGACATTGAGCAGGCGATAATTCACCGGCTTGCCATCGGTACCGCATACCAGCTCTTGCAGCGCCGCGCCTTCAGTCATGCTGGCAAACAGGGTCTGGAAGCGGTTGTCGCTCAGCGCCAGTTCCACCTCTTGGTGTTGCCGCCGGACGAGTTCGATCTCGGCGGCAAACCGGCGTTTGTCGAGCAGGCCGCCGATGCGGACGAACAATTCCTCCTCCGCCACCGGCTTGAGGATGTAGTCGGTAACGCCCAGGTTGAACAATTCGATGCGCCGCGTCTTGTCGTCAAAGGCCGTCACTGCGAGAATCGGCGTATCGCCTTTGGCGCTGGTCTCCCGGCGGATCTTGTTCACGAAGGCCAGCCCGCTCATCGTGCCATCCAGAACGATATCGGTCAGAACCAGATCATGGTCGTGGTGCTGGAAGTGCTCCCAGGCTTCATCGGCGGAGGCAAAGGCATCCACTACGAGCCCCTTGTCTTCGAGCATGGCCGTGAGCGCCAGGCGCTGGCTGCTATTGTCCTCAACGTATAGCACGCGCCCGGAAAGGCGCGTATTCGCCGAGGGGAAACGCTTGATGAAGGCCAGCAACTGGGCAACATCATTGCGGTGGAAGATGTCGGTCACACCGGCCGGCAGCGCCTTGGCCAAGACATTGGCATTGTCTACCGAAGTCAGCAGGACGAAGGGCTTGCTGGCGCATTGCGGCAGTTGGCGCACCTTGCGGCACAGTTCGATACCCTCCATGTCGGGCAGGAAAAAGGCCGAACAGATGAAATCGACGTAGCGACCGGCGATCAGCTCCAGCGCCTCGCGGCCATCGTTGCACACCCGCAGTTCGAAGTCGCTTTGTTCCAGCGCGGTGCGGAACAGGGTCTGGAAGGTTCGGCTGTCATCGACCAGCAGAACGCAGCGGCGGCGTTCCGGCGCTACGTCCGACCCTGCTTTCTCCACAACGTCGTTCTGCATGTGAACCGGCTCCAGGAGGCTGGTATCGGAATGGAATAATAATCCATTCGCCGCCCATTGACCCTATTTAAAATGAGGACTATTACCACTTCACGCGAACCACATACTCCAGCACCGCCGCACCACTCGCTGGAATCGCCACGTTCCACGACGCGACCCGCGCTGATTCCCTGGTGTGCTTCTGCGATTCCTGCACCACCTCCCAGTCGCCGGGCATGGGCTCCTGCACCTTCACCGTGACGGCCTCATCCTTGGCATTGCGCAGCTCGATGCGCCATGAGGACTCGCTGACGTTGTCGGCGACCTTCCTGTAGTTGGTCTGCTTGCGCTCGGCGGTGATGTCGAAGGCCTCACCCAGCCTGAGCTTCAGCTTTTCGTTCTTCGCCGTGTGGGCGATGCGGTCCTCGCCGACGAACTGCGCCGCGCCCTTGCTGTCCTTCGCATAGACGCGCACGATGCCAGCCGGCAGCGGCTTGCCGAGTTGACCGCCCTTGTTGTAGTTACGGCCGCTTTGCTTAACGTCGATAGGGCCGACGTTAGCCTCCACTGAAACTCCGTTTTCGAACTCAAGGAAGACGGCGGGTTTCAGCTTCTGCCCGATCTGGCCGTAACGGTCGCGGTAGTACCAATCGTTGCCGGCCAGCAGGTATTCGCGGCGCACCGGCACGGCGCTGGCCGAGAGCAGGGCGAGCTGCTTGGTCTGGTTGTCGGCGATGGACGTCGTCCGCTCGAAGCTGTAGAGGTGGTAGTCCATCAGGGCTTCCTGCGTGGCCTCCATGGCCTTGGCGCGCGGCGCGGCCGCCGGCATGGCATAGGCTTTCATCATTTCGGGCTGGCGCACCCGATTGACCGTGCCGGCGACCAGTTGCAGGGTCGCGTTGTCGAAACCGGCGCCGCTGCGATTGGTCAGCGTCACCCAGCCATTGAGGTCGAGGCTCTTGCCGTCGGTCGACAGATTGGCCACGTAGTCGGCCTTCCACGACAAGCCGCCGGTTAGGTAGGACAGCTCGACGGCCTGCTTGCCGCCGGCCGCTTCGAGCAGGATCGAGAGCGTCGGCCGGTCGCGCAGGTTGGACGGCACGCTGTCGAAAGCCAGCCGCCCAGGCACGCCGGTCTCGATGCGGTCGGCAAACCTGAGCACCGTGCCTTGCCCCGCCGCCAGCACGGTGGCACGCTCGCGCCGCTCGCCGTCGGTGGTCGGATGCGGGCGGATCACCGTCACCTCGCGGCCGACATATTTTTCCAGCAGCTTTTGCGGCGTCAGCAAATCGAAATCGAAGTTCTGTTCGACCAGGCTCAGCGGCTGCCCGCTGACCGCGCGCAGCAGTGCCGTTTCGGGGCGCATCTGCGCCGCAACTTCGCGCAGCGAAAGGCGCGTCAGGCCGGCCGCCAGATCGACCCGGCGGCGTTCCTTGACCAGCGCCAGATCGTCGTTGTAGACAGTGATCGCGACGGCCTCGCGCTCGGCGGCGGACGATGCCACGTCGCGCACCGGCTCGGCGGCGCGGACCATGCCGGCGGCAAGAATCACCCCGAGCATCAGCGCAGACTTTTTCATGGAATTCCTCCGTCAAGTGATGGCGCAACCATAGCATGGCGACGGTATGATGACGGCCGACCCATACTCTCCGAGGAAACCCAAATGAACAAGAGTCTTGCCATGCTGCTGCTGGCTGTTTCGCTGCCCGTGTTTGCCGCGCTGGAAGTCGCCGGCGTCCAGTTCGACGACAAGGCAAAAGTCGGCGCTGGCGACACGGCGATCAACGGCGCCGGACTGCGCAAGGTGCTGTTCATCAAAGGCTATGCGATGGCCCTGTACCTGCCGCAGAAAGCCACGACGACGACGGAGGTGCTGGCGGCGAAGGGCGCCAGGCGCATCCGCCTGGTGCTGTTGCGCGAAGCGTCGGGCGAAACCTTTGCCGACGCGCTGGGAAGCGGGATACACAAGAACCACAGCGAAGCGGAGATCGTTCCCATGAACGCGCGCATCGAGGCGTTCAAAGCCATGATGCTCGGCATCGGCACGGTCGCCAAGGGCGCCGTGGTTCATCTCGACTGGCTGCCGGAGATTGGCGGCGGCGTAACCCGCCTGACGGTCAACGGCGAAAAGAAGGGCGAGGACATCGCGGGAGAAGACTTCTACCGCGCCCTGCTGAAGATCTGGCTCGGCGACAAGCCGATACAGGAAGATCTCAAGGAACATCTGCTGGGCAAGCCGGCTTCCTGATGGGCGCACCGGGCGGCTCTTTGCGCGGCCTCAGGGTTCTCGACCTCTCGCGGGTACTGGCGGGGCCATGGGCCTCGCAACTGCTGGGCGATCTCGGCGCCGACGTGATCAAGATCGAGAAGCCCGGCTGCGGCGACGATACGCGCGGCTGGGGGCCGCCCTGGCTGGCCGACGGCGAAGGCCGACCGACCACGGACGCGGCCTATTTCCTGTGCACCAACCGCAACAAGCGCTCGCTGACGGTCGACATCACGCAGCCGGCCGGGCAGGCCATCGTGCGCGAGCTTGCCGCGCAGTCGGACGTAGTGCTGGAGAACTTCAAGGTGGGCGGCCTCGCGGCCTACGGTCTCGACTACGCGAGCCTGTCCGCGATCAACCCGAAGCTGGTGTATTGCTCGATCACCGGCTTCGGCCAGGACGGCCCCTATGCCGCGCGCGCCGGCTACGACTTCCTGATCCAGGGCATGGGCGGCCTGATGAGCGTCACCGGTCGCGCCGATGCCGAGGAAGGCGCCGGGCCGCAGAAAGTCGGCGTGGCGCTGACCGACATCCTCACCGGCCTGTACGCCACGGTCGCCATCCAGGCCGCGCTGGCGCATCGCGAAAAAACCGGTCAGGGGCAGCACATCGATCTCGCGCTGCTCGACGTGCAGGTGGCCTGCCTCGCCAACCAGGCGATGAACTACCTGGTCTCGGGCAAGGCGCCGCGCC
>CAYNGV010000106.1:0-7108 GCA_964397005.1 uncultured Sulfuritalea sp.
CGCGCCTTGCAGGTGTAGCGGCCGTGCAGGATCAGCCAGTGGTGGGCGTGGAGGCGGAATTCGGCGGGCACCACCTTGAGCAGCTTCTGCTCCACGGCATCGACCGTGCTTCCCGGCGCCAGCCCGGTGCGGTTGCCGACGCGGAAGATATGGGTGTCGACCGCGATGGTGGGTTCGTGGAAGGCTATGTTCAGTACCACGTTGGCCGTCTTGCGGCCAACGCCGGGCAGGGCTTCGAGCGCGGCGCGGTCGTGCGGTACCTCGCCGCCGTGGCGTTCCAGCAGCTGGCGCGAGAGCGCGACGACGTTCTTCGCCTTGGTCGGATAGAGACCGATGGTATTGATGTACTCGCACAGGCCTTCCAAACCCAGCGCGGCAATTGCCTGCGGCGTCGGGTGGTCGCGGAACAGGGCGCGGGTGGCGCGATTCACGCCCTTGTCGGTGGCCTGCGCGGAAAGCACCACGGCCACCAGTAACTGGTAGGGCGTCGAATATTCGAGTTCGCTTTTTGGTTCCGGGTTTGCCGCCGCGAGGCGGGAGAAGAACTCGCGAACCTTCTTCGGGCTCATGCCGGTGCCGAATTTGCGTGCTCGACCTGATGGTGAGCCCGCTGTTCGCGCATGCGTTCGTTGGCGCGCGCATCGAGCCAGTTGCGGCCGGCGATCAGCAGACCGAGAACAAAGAAGGCACCGGGCGGCAGCATGGCGATCAGGAAGCCAGGATAGTCCACCGGCAATATCTGGAAGCCGGACAGCGTCGGGAAGATCATCTCGATGCCGGAAAACAGCGTGCCCTGGCCGATCAACTCGCGCACGGCGCCGAGCAGCGCGATGACCCAGACGAAGCCGACACCCATCATCAGGCCGTCGAGCGTGGAGGCCCGCAGGCCGTTCTTGGCGGCGAAGGCTTCGACGCGGGCCAGCACGATGCAGTTGGTGACGATCAGCGGAATGAAGATGCCGAGCACCAGATACATGTCATGCAGAAAGGCGTTGAAGGAAAGATCGACCACGGTCACCAGCGCGGCGATGATCAGGATGAACACCGGGATGCGAATCTCGTAGGGGATCAAGGCGCGTAGCGCGGAAATTGCGAAATTGGACAGCATCATGACGACGATGGTCGCCAGGCCGAGACTCACGGCATTTACCAGATTGCTGCTGACCGCCAGCAGCGGACACAGGCCCAGCACCTGGGCGAGGATGGTGTTCTGCTTCCAGATGCCGTTCCAGGCAATTTCCTTGTAGGCGCTCATGGCTTGCTCTCCTCAAAGCGGCTGTTGGCCGGCAGCGCGAACAGCTTGTCCCGATGCTCCACCGCCCAGGCCAGCGCCCGACCGCTGGCGTTGGTGACGGCGCGGGCCGAAATCGTCGCGCCGCTCATCTGGTCGAAGCGGCCGCCGTCTTTCTTCACGCGCCATTTCTTGATGGGCACGGCGTCGAAGCCCAGGTTGCTGAACTGCGTGATCCACGGTCGCGTCTTGTTCTTGTCCTTTTTCGGGTCGATATAGTCGCCCAGTCCCGGTGTTTCCTTGTGGGCAATGACGCGCACGGCAATCAGCTTGCCGTCCGCGGCGACAGCGACGATCAATCCGATGCGGCCGGAATAGCCGTCCGGCGCCGCGGTTTCGAATACCAGCGCCGCCGGAGCGCCTTGCTTGCGCGCGCGCCAGACGCGGGTTTCATCGTCGAGCCCCAGAGCTTTTGGCGGCGGCAAGATGATCGCATCCGCCATCAAGTCGTTGTCGTACTCACCGGGCGGCAGCACTTCGCCGATCAGGCGCAGCTTCTCGGCCAGCAAGCTGGCCGCTACCAGCGGCTCGGTGGTCTTGTAGGTGCCGGCCATCAGGGCGGTGAACACCAGCGTGAAAGCCAGCATGATGGCGGCGGTACGCAGCGAAATGCGCAGCACGCTGGACTCGCGGTGGGTGACTTCGATCGGCTCGCTCATGGCGAGTCTCCCCGTTTGTCCTTGTGTCCGAACACCGGCGGCTGCGTGTACATGTCGATCAGCGGGGCGGCGATGTTCATCAGCAGCACGGCGAAGGCGATGCCGTCCGGGTAGGCGCCGAAGGTGCGGATGATCCAGGTCAGCACCGCGGCGCCGCCGGCGAAGATCAATTTGCCGCGTGGCGTGGTGGCTCCGGAAACGGGATCGGTAATGATGAAGAAGGCGGCAAGCATGGCGCCGCCGGTAAACAGCTGGAAGCCGGGTCCGGCGAAGCGGTCGGGTTCGTAAAGCGCGAACGCGCCCGATACGGCGAACAGCGTCGCCAGGAAGGCGACCGGCATGTGCCAGGTGATGATGCGCTGCTGCAGCAGATACAAACCGCCGAGGAAGTAGCCGGCTGCGATCCATTCCCAGCCTTTGCCGCCGACGTTGCCGAAGGTGGCCTTGCCGCCCAGGATGCCGCCTATCATCGCACGCTGCTCGGGATCGCGCAGCACGGTGCGCAGCGCATCGAGCGGCGTGGCCATGGTCACGGCATCGAGGACCTGACGGTTGCTGAAAATCGCCTCCCATTGCACGGCAAAGTCGGTGGCGCCCACCCTCGGCCATTGCGACATGAGCAGCGGATAGGCGACGATCATCAGCGCAAAGGCCACCATCGCCGGATTGAAGGGGTTCTGGCCGAGCCCGCCATACAGATGCTTGGCGACGACAATGGCGAGCAGGGTGCCGAGCACGGTCAGCCACCAGGGCGCGATCGAGGGGAAGGTCAATGCGATAAGCCAGGCCGTGACCAGTGCCGAGCCGTCGCTGAGGAAAAGCATCGGCGGCTTGCCGCGCAGCTTCAGCATCACGGCCTCCGCGACCAATGCCGTCACCGAGGCCAGCGCGATCTGCACCAGAATTCCCGCGCCGAAGAACCAGACGTAGGCGGCGAGGCCCGGCAGCAGCGCAAGCAGCACACGCAGCATCACGGATTGCACGCTGGCGGGTTTGAGCGAGTAGGGCGAGTTATTCACTGGGGTTCACTATTCCGTCTAGTCGTCCTGCCGCAGATGCGGCTTGGCCATTTCGCGAATCTCCGTGCGGCGCGCCTCGATGGCGGCAATCTCGGCTTCCTGCTCCTGCGTCAGGTTGTTCTCGTTTCCGGGATGCACTTGTTCCTTCTGTGCTTTGGCGCGCTCAAGGGCTGCCGCGATGAGTGCCTTCTTCGCCGCATCTTCCGGTGTGATGGCCGGCTTCTCGGCAACGGCCAGGGTGGCAGCCGCCTTCTCGCGTCCGGCTGCGGTCTTGGCGGCGAGCTTGGCGGCCTTCTCCTCCTTCTCGCGTTCCTCGCGGGCCAGACGCAGTTCATAGCGCTGGCGGGCAACGTCGGCCGCGGCCTTTTCCTTCTCCCGCGCCCAGATCTCGCCCTTGGCAAAGCGGAAGTAGTCCACCAAGGGAATGCGCGACGGACAGACGTAAGAGCAACAGCCGCATTCGATGCAATCGAACAAGCTGAATTCCTGAGTCTTGCCGAAAATCTTCGCCCGGCTGAACCAGTAGAGCTGGAACGGCTGCAGCTCCGCGGGGCAAACCTTGGCGCATTCGCCGCAGCGGATGCATGGCATTTCCGGCGGCGGCGGCGGAAACAGGGTTGGCGAGCCGGCCAGGATGCAGTTGGTGCCCTTGACCACCGGGATGTCGAGAGACTGCAGGGCGACGCCCATCATTGGCCCGCCCATCAGATAGCGGTCGGTATCGGCGCGCGGTTCGGCCAGCGGCAGCAGTTCCCTGATCGGCGTACCGATTAGAACCTCAAAGTTGCCCGGCTTCGCCATGTTGCCGGAGAGCGTGAGGATGCGCGAAATCAGCGGTTCGCCGTGCGCGATCGCGCGGAAAACGGCGTGGGCGGAACCGACGTTGAAGCACTGCACGCCGAAGTGCGTGCCCAGCTTGCCGTAGGGAATCTCGATGCCGGTGAGCACGCGGATCAGCTGCTTTTCGCCGCCGGCGGGATAACGGGTAGGAACCGCGATCACGTCGATGGCGCTCTCGCCAAGCTTTTCGGCGGCGGCCTTCATCGACTCGACTGCCAGCGGCTTGTTGTCCTCGATGCCGACCAGGATTCGACGGGCACCCGTTACATGACGCATGATTGCAGCGCCGGCGAGAACCATCTCGGCGCGCTCGCGCATCAACCGGTCGTCGCAGGTTATCCAGGGTTCGCACTCGGCGCCGTTGATGATCAGGGTGTCGATGCCCTTTTCGCCCGGGCCAAGCTTGACGTGGCTCGGAAAGCCCGCGCCACCGAGCCCGACGATGCCGCAGTCGCGCAGATAGTCCCTTGTCTGCTGGGGCGTGGCGGCAAGGTGATCGAAGGGCGTCAGATCAATCCAGCGATCCTTGCCGTCCGGTTCGATGATGATGCTGGGCGCCGGCAGGCCCGACGGATGGGGCACCGGTTGCGGCTCGATGGCGAGCACCGTGCCCGAGGTCGGCGCATGGACCGCGGTGCACATCGGGCCTTCCGCGGCGGCTATCACCTCGCCCTTTCGCACTGCCTGGCCGGGTTCGACCACGCAGCGCGCCACGGCGCGCGCGCTTTGGCGCAAGGGGATGATCAGACGTGATGGCAACGGCGCGACCCGGATCGGGGCATCGGCCGATTCATCCTTGTGGGAGGCGGGTTTCACGCCACCCTTGAAAGTGAAGAGCTTCGGCATCATGCGGCCCGCCTGATCGGGACCACGGGATACTTCCATTTCCAGGTGTCGACCGTTTCCTGGATCGGCACCATGCGGATGCAATCCACCGGGCACGGCGCGACGCAGAGTTCGCACCCCGTGCATTGGGCACCGACCACGGTATGCATCTGCTTGGCGGCGCCGACGATGGCGTCTACCGGACAGGCCTGGATGCACAGCGTGCAGCCGATGCAGGCCTGCTCATCAATGACGGCCACGGATTTCGGCTTTTCAATGCCGTGTTCAGCCGAGAGCGACTTGAACTCGCGACCGAGCAGATCGGCGAGCTTGTGTATGCCTTCGTCGCCGCCCGGCGGGCAGCAGTTGATGTCGGCCTCGCCCTTGGCGATGGCCTGGGCGTAGGGTTTACAGCCCGGGAAGCCGCACTGGCCGCATTGTGTTTGCGGCAGGATGGCATCGATCTTTTCGACCAGTGGATCGCCTTCGACGCGGAAACGTACCGCTGCATAGCCGAGCGCGGCGCCGAGCACGACGGCGCCCAGCGCCATGACCAGAATCGCTTCAAGCATGGCTACTTGTACTTGTCCAGGCCCGCGAAACCCATGAAGGCAAGGCTCATCAGGCCCGCCGTGATCATCGCGATGGCGGTGCCGCGAAAGTGAACCGGAACGTCGGCCGCTTCGAGGCGTTCGCGGATGCCGGCAAACAGGATCAGAGCGAGCGTGAAGCCGACCGCGCTGCCAAAGCCGAACAGCAGCGATTCGAGAAAGTTGTGGCGCAGGCTGACGTTAAGCAACGGAATGCCGAGTACCGCGCAATTGGTGGTGATCAGCGGCAGGTAGATGCCCAGCACCTGGTGCAGCAGCGGGCTGGTCTTCTGGATCACCAGCTCCGTCAGCTGCACGATGGCGGCGATGGTGACGATGAAGGACAGGGTTCGCAGGTATTCGAGCTGATTGGGTATAAGCAGCCAGCGATCGATGATGTAGCTGGCGCCGCAAGCCATGGTCAGGACGAAGGTCGTCGCGGCGCCCATACCAATCGCGGTTTCAAGTTTCTTGGAGACACCCATGAAAGGGCACAATCCAAGAATGCGGACGAAGACAACGTTATTGACGAGGACTGCGCCGAGAACAACGAAAAGGTAACTGGTCATGATGCGAGGAAGGCCACGATCACTCGGCAACAATTGGTGGAGATCAAATTATCTCGCTTTTAAGGGTATTTGCGCAAGTGGACAAATTGTATCTGTCGCGTTCAGGTGTTGGTAGCTTCAATGCACTCTCCGACAAGCTGCGGGCCCTTGTATATCAGCCCGCTGTAGATTTGTACCAGCGCGGCGCCCGCATCCAGTTTGGCGCGCGCACGCTCGCCGCTGGTAATGCCGCCGGCGGCGATGATGGGCAATTCACCGCGTAGAGCAAGGGCAAGACTGCGGATAACGGTGGTGGATTTTTCGAACAGCGGGCTGCCGGAGAGCCCGCCGGCTTCCGTTGCGAGAGGCGATGTTTCGACACCTTCGCGGCCAAGCGTGGTGTTGGTCGCAATCACGGCGTCGATTCGATGTCGGCGGAGGGCGTCGGCGATGTTGACGATCTGGGCCTCATCGAGATCGGGAGCAATCTTCAGCGCCAGTGGAACATACTTGCCATGCCGGTCCGCCAACTCGGTTTGACGGGACTTCAGGGCGGCCAGCAGGGCGTCGAGTTCGGAAGCCCCCTGCAGTTGGCGCAGGTTCTTGGTATTCGGCGACGATATATTGACCGTGATGTAGCTGGCCAGCGGGTAGGCCTTGTCGAGGCAGATGAGGTAGTCATCGACCGCACGCTCGATTGGCGTATCGAAGTTCTTGCCGATGTTGATGCCGAGAATTCCCCGGTAGCGTACATGAGCCAAGCGCTCGCGTAGCGCGTCGATTCCGGCGTTGTTGAATCCCATCCGGTTGATGATGGCCTGATGCTCGGGGAGTCGGAACAGGCGGGGCTTGGGATTTCCCGGCTGCGGGCGTGGCGTGACCGTACCTACCTCCAGAAAGCCGAAGCCAAGGCGGCTCAGGCCGTCAATGGCGGTCCCGTTCTTGTCTAGGCCGGCTGCAAGCCCGACACGATTGGGGAACTGGAGTCCCATGACTTCGACGGGATTGGCGCCCATCTTTGACGATCGGTGCTGAAGCGCCAAGGCACCGCCGATAGCGAGGAGGCTGAGCGTCAACTCATGGGCGCGCTCGGCATCGAGAGAGAAGAGGAATGGCCGAATCAGGGCATACGGGTTCATGGCAGGGGATTCTACGATGCCCGCTGCGTGTAGTTTTTCATCGCAACCGGAAAGAAAAAATAGAGGAGGGGTTTACACATTGAAAATGCCCCCCTATAATTGCCCCTCTCTGCTGATTGCGGAGCCGCCCAACGGGGCGGAAGTTCTTTAAAAACCAAACAACCGATAGGTGTAGGTGCTTGCTGTGCTGGAGGTGG
>CAYNGV010000107.1:0-7051 GCA_964397005.1 uncultured Sulfuritalea sp.
AAGAACTGCCTGCGCTGCGGCAAGTGCAAGCCGGTCTGCTCGACCCACGTGCCGCGCGCCAACCTGCTCTACAGCCCGCGCAACAAGATCCTCGGCACCTCGCTGCTGATCGAGGCCTTCCTCTACGAAGAACAGACCCGGCGCGGCATCAGCTTGCAGCATTTCGACGAGTTCTCCGACGTCGCCGACCACTGCACGGTCTGCCACAAGTGCGTCACGCCCTGCCCGGTGGACATCGACTTCGGCGACGTCTCGGTGGCGATGCGCAACTTCCTGCGCCGCCAGAAAAAGAAGAAGTTCAATCCCGGAACGGCCGCGACCATGGCCTTCCTCAGCGCCAGCGATCCGGCCACCATCAAACTGATGCGCGCCGGCATGATCCAGCTAGGCTACAAGGCCCAGCGCCTGGGCCATACGCTGGCCAAATCCTTCGGCCTGATCCAGGACAGCGTCAAGCATCCGCCGGCGACGCTGGGGCGGCCCGACATCAAGGCGCAGGTGATCCACTTCCTCAACAAGCCGATGCCGAAGGATGTGCCGATGCGGACTTCTCGCGCGCTGCTCGACATCGACGACGACAGCCTGATCCCGGTGATCCGCGATCCGCAGCGCGCAAGCGACGAATCCGAAGCGGTGTTCTACTTCCCCGGCTGCGGTTCGGAGCGCCTCTTCTCGCAAGTCGGGCTGGCCACGCAAGCCATGCTCTGGCATGCCGGCGCCACCACGGTGCTGCCGCCGGGCTACCTGTGCTGCGGCTATCCGCAGACCGCCAGCGGCGACGAAGACAAGGGCCAGGCGATCACCACGGCCAACCGCGTGCTGTTCCACCGCGTCGCCAACACGCTGAACTACCTCGACATCAAGACCGTGGTGGTGTCCTGCGGCACCTGCATGGACCAGTTGCTGAAGTACGAATTCGGCAAGATATTCCCCGGTTGCCGGCTGGTGGACATCCACGAATGGCTGTTCGAAAAGGGCATCAAGCTCGACGGCATCAAGGGCGCGCAGTACATGTACCACGAGCCCTGCCACACGCCGATGAAGCATCACTCGGGCATCAAGGTGGCCAACGCATTGATGGGCCAGCGCGTCGACCTCAGCGATCGCTGCTGCGGCGAGTCCGGCTCGCTCGCCGTCTCGCGGCCGGACATCTCGACCCAGATCCGCTTCCGCAAGCAGCAGGAAATCGAGGCTGGCGCGGCGGCGCTTAGAAAAGTCGGCGCTGGCGGTACGGCGGCAAACCAGGTGAAAATCCTCACCTCCTGCCCGTCCTGCCTGCAGGGTCTGTCGCGCTACGAAAACGATGCGGACATTTCCGCCGACTACATCGTGGTTGAAATGGCCACGGCGATCCTCGGTCCCGACTGGATGCAGAACTACGTGCGCGCCGCCAACAGCGGCGGAATCGAACGGGTATTGCTGTGAACGGCAACCGTATCGCTGGATACCGGGCATTCCAGCCCGCTCTTTGCGCGGAATTTACCCCTCCATCCCGCTAGCACAGAGCATCGGATTGGCGTTATCCTTATTGGATGACCACGAATACGGATTGCGAGCTCTGCGCCGGGACAGGCGGTGACCTGCTGTGGGAGGATGGGCTATGCCGCGTGGTGCGTGTCGCGGACCCTGCTGGCGATGCGTTCCCCGGCTTCTGCCGCGTGGTCTGCCATAAGCATGTCGCCGAGATGAGTGCCCTTGCCGCCGCCGATGCGCGCCGCATCATGGATGTGGTACTGGCTACCGAGCGCGCCGTGCGCAGAGTCGTCCGGCCGGACAAAATCAACCTCGCCAGCCTGGGCAACGTGGTACCGCACCTGCATTGGCACGTGATTCCCCGCTGGAAGGATGACAGCCACTTCCCGGCACCGATATGGGCCCCGGCGCAACGCACCGGAGTCGCCCGCCCCGTTCCCGCCAACGCAGAATTGCTGGGCGCCTTGCAAGACGAACTTTCGACCTTGAATGAAACGCCATGAACTTTGACCTGCCTGCCACCGGAACCGACCCCAGTCCCGCCTTCGTCAACGCGATTACCTGTCAGGACTGGCTGGTCACCGTGCCCCTGGCGAATGCCGTGCAGGCGCAATCGATGTTCCTGCGCCAGCTGAATCTGCTGCACCGCTTCACCCTGCCGCCAACCGAGCGTTTCGCCGTTCTGGAAACCCTGCGCGGTCCCATCAGCGATGTGCAGAGCGATGCCGTAAAAAAGTTTGCCAGCAAGCCCTTGCCGTTCGCACCGCATGAGCAGGCCGCCCTCGACAGCACGCTGAATGTCTGGCATATGCTGGCGCTGGGCTACCTGCGCTGCTTCGAGGCCCTGTGCAGCGGAGATCACGGTGTTTTCTCCCCGGCCGCCTTGCTCGCCAAGCGCACCCTGGTTGCCGGCAACCAGGAACTGGCCGCCAGGGCCGCAGTCCTGGCCCAGCGTACCCTGTCGGTGTTCGCCGACTGGCAGGTTGATCTCTGCCGTGGCGAGCAGTTGCCCGATTCCACTTACTGGAAAAAGCTGCACCAGATTTTCTCAGCCGCTGAAATCCTTGGCATCGCTGCGCGCGCGATCAATGATCCGGTGCGGCACGGCAATGCACCCACCAGTGCGCTGGCCGCTTACGGCGAATGCAACCTGTTGAGCACAGCCAACCCCTATGAACTTCCGGCACGCCATCTGGTTTGGATTGCGCGCTGGGCAAGGCGCTGGGGCGCCAAATTGACGCTGCTGAAACTGCCGCCGGAAGACATTCGCAACCGCGCCGTGCCGCTGTGGGTAGACCTGGAATCGGACCGCCCGGCAAGTTATTCGCCGCAGGCGTCAAGCGGCGGACGCTGGCTGGAGACCACTGAACTCAGGAAAAGCCTGGTTGCACGCATCACCCTTCTGGAGAAGGGCCGGGCTCCCGCCGAATTGCAACTCGGCGACGATGTCACCCAACCCGCGGCCGGCCAATTGCTGCAACGGGTTCTGCAACGCTGGTGCAAAGGCGGCGTGCCGCGCCGCCACGAGCGGCATACCACAAGCGGCAGTTGCAATTTCATTGCCGGCTTCGACGCCGTGCATTACAACCTCTCGGGTCGCAAGACTTTCCACGCGCCGTCCCGCGATGATACGACCCTGCGCCGCGAGCGCGAGAAATTCGAGACGTTTGGCGAACGCGACCATCAGGCTGAAAGTGCCGGGGCGGAAGCTCATTCGCACCTCGAAAACTGGGAGATCATGGACGACTGGCGCCTGATCGACGAATCCGCCGCCGGCCTGCGCATTTCGAGGCCGCTCAAAGAGGGCGCGCGCATTGGCGCCGGCATGGTGATTGCCGTAAGGACACAGGACAGTTCGCACTTCACCCTGGGCAACGTGCGCTGGGCGTTGCGCGAGGGCCTTGACTCGCTGGTGGCGGGCATTCAGCTGTTCCCCGGCGAGCCGCGTCCAGCGGCTGTTCGCACTGTCGAAGCCGACGGTCGCGGCACATGGCGCCAGGGCTTTCTGCTACCGGAAATCGCTGCCTTGAAGGAACCGGCGAGCGTCGTGCTTCCCGTCGGCACATTTCGTCTCGAACGCAGCATTGAAGTCATGGTCGATGAAAATCTGCAGGTGTTGAAGTTGCTTCGCGTCCTGGATCGTGGCGTCGAGTTCGAGCGCTGCAGCTTTCACGACTGAATCCGGTGCGGGGGAAACACTGCACTGAACACCGAGCCTCGACCCGGCTCGCTTTCAATCTGAAGCGCGGCCTGGTGCCGTTCCAGCACATGCTTGACAATCGCCAGGCCAAGCCCCGTGCCCCCGGCTTCGCGCGAGCGACCGCGATCAACCCGGTAGAAACGCTCGGTAAGGCGGGGCAGATGCTCCCGAGCGATGCCGATACCGCTATCGCGCACTGAAAACCGCCCGCCTGCCGCGCCTTCATCGCTCCAGCGCAACACGATCTCGCCGCCATCCGGGGTATAGCGCACCGCATTCCCCGCCAGATTGGCGAATGCCGAGCGAAGCTCGCGGACACTGCCCAGCAGACCCCGTGGCCCCTGGTTTTCCAGGGTGATGTGATGACGGCCGGCCGACAGCGCCTGCACTTCCTGACCGATATCAGTCAACAGGGCGGCAACGTCGATCGGGTCTTCGAGCGGCGGCGGCGAGTCCGTTTCCAGCGACGACAGCGTCAGCAGATCGTCGATCAATTGCTGCATGCGCCTCGCTTGCTCGACGGCGGTTTGCAGATAGTGGCCAACTTCCTGCGGCGGCGTATCTTCCAGCGCATCGAGCGCCGTTTCGACAAAACCCAGCGTAACGGTCAACGGCGTTTTCAGTTCATGCGAAACATTGGCGACAAAATCGCGGCGCATGGTGGCGAGTTTCTGCAGCTGGGTCACGTCGCGTACCAGCAGCAGCGTGCGGCCCGCCGCGAACGGGGCGGCCTGAACCTGCAGGCTGCGACCCGGATTGCGCAGCGTATGCAGCTCCAGCGGCACGCCGCGATGATCGGGGCTGTCGAGATAGTCGAGAAATTCCGGTTCGCGCAGCAGATGCGTGATGCGGCTGCCGGTATCGACCGATGCCTTGAGACCGAGACAGGCCTCGGCGTGCAGATTCATCCACTCGATGGCACGGTGCCCGTCGAGAATCATCACGCCGTCGGGCAAGGCCTCGGCGGCACGACGGAAGCGGTCGAGCTCCTGGGTGGCCTGCTCGCGCTCGGCGCTGGCCAGCCGGCCCCGCCGGTGCAAGGCATCGAACACCGCGCCCCAGGCGCCGCTGGCGCTGGGCGTCGGCGTACCCAGCGGGCAACCCGCCCAATGAATCAGCCGCAGCACCATCCAGAGTTGGCGCAGGAAAAAGAATGTGACAGCGCCTAGCGTCATCACCTCGGCCCCGATCTCGCCTGCCGCAAACCAGCCGGACAGGGCTGCCAGGGCCGTCAGCGCAATCGCCGTCAGCAATTCGGCGAGAACGGCGTTCACGTCGCCGAGATCCGGTAGCCGCTGCCGCGTATCGTCTGGATCAGCGCATCATGTCCCGTTGCCTCAAGAGCTGCGCGCAGACGGCGAATGTGCACATCCACCGTACGTTCTTCGACAAAAACGTGGTCGCCCCACACCTGATCGAGCAACTGCGAGCGTCCATGCACCCGCTCCGGATGTGTCATCAGAAAATGCAGGAGGCGGAATTCAGTAGGGCCGAGATTCACCTCGGCATCCCCGGCCGTGATGCGATGTGTCGCCGGATCCAGCCGCAGGCCGCCGAGTTCGACCACGTCCTCCGTCGCCTGTGGCGCATGCCGACGCAACACCGCCTTGATGCGCGCCACCAGCTCGCGCGGACTGAAAGGCTTGGTCACGTAGTCGTCGGCGCCGAGGTCGAGACCCTCGATCTTGTCGCGTTCCTCGGCCCGCGCGGTGAGCATGATGATGGGCAACAGCCGGGTTCGTGCCTCGCTGCGCAACAAGCGCGCGAAATCGACGCCGCTCATGCCCGGCAACATCCAGTCGAGCAGCACCAGATCGGGCAGCGCTTCCTGCACCAAACGCCGCGCGGTTTCGGCGTCCGGCGCCAGTTGCACGACGTGGCCGGCACGGCGCAGATTGACTTCGATCAGCAACTGGATCGCGGGTTCGTCTTCAACTACCAGAATGGTTGCGGGCATGGGCTCTTCAGGCTGGACAGGAAGCATCAGTCTATTGCGGCTTGATGACGGTTCCGTGACATCGATCCGGTGGGCCGTCTGCGCTATGATAGCCGGCCCAGTAAAGGAGTTGCCACCATGTCCGGTCTCGACCGCAAGACCCCGATTCCCACCGAGATCACGCTGCACAAGAAATCCCGCATGCTCGAACTCAGCTTCGATGACGGCGGCCATTACCAGTTGCCCGCCGAGTTCCTCCGCGTTTGCAGTCCGTCCGCCGAAGTACGCGGCCACGGGCCGGGGCAGGAAACGCTGCAAACCGGCAAGCGCAATGTCGAGATCACCGCCCTCGAGCCGGTCGGCAACTATGCGGTGCAGCCGACTTTCTCGGATGGCCATAACACGGGCATTTATTCGTGGGACTGGCTGCACCATCTTGGCGCCAACCATGAGACGCTGTGGGCCGAATACCTTGAGCGACTTGAAAAATCGGGTGCCAGCCGCGATATAGACTCGACAACGCAGCCGCCGAAATCCGGCGGTTGTGGCAGCCATTAGGAGCTTGGCTCCAACAATGACACAAACCCACTTCGGCTTTGAAAGCGTAGACGAGAAGGAAAAGGCGCAGCGCGTCGCGGGCGTCTTCTCTTCGGTCGCGCAAAAATACGACGTGATGAACGACCTCATGTCGATGGGGCTGCATCGCCTCTGGAAGAAGTTCACCATCGACATCGCCGCGCCGCGACCCGGCGAACGCGTGCTTGATGTCGCCGGCGGCACCGCCGATCTTTCGTCGGCCTTTGCCCGCCGCGTTGGCGCCACGGGCCAAGTCTGGCTCACCGACATCAACAATGCCATGCTCGGCGTCGGCCGCGATCGCCTGCTGGACGAAGGCGTAATGGCGCCGGTTGCCCAGTGCGACGCGGAAAAGCTGCCCTTCCCCGACAACCACTTCGATATCGTCACGGTAGCCTTCGGCCTGCGCAACATGACGCACAAGGACCGTGCGCTGGCCGAAATGCGCCGCGTGCTGCGCCCAGGCGGCCGGCTGCTGGTGCTTGAGTTTTCGAAGGTGTGGAAGCCCCTGGAAAAGGCCTATGACGCCTATTCGTTCAAGCTTCTGCCCTGGCTGGGCCAGAAAATCGCCGGGGACGCCGAGTCCTACCGCTACCTGGCCGAATCGATTCGCATGCATCCGGACCAGGCCGCGCTCAAGGCCATGATGGAACAAGCCGGGCTGGAACGGGTCGAAGTGTTCAATATGACAGCCGGCGTCGTCGCGCTGCATCGTGGTTACAAGTTTTAACGAGGAGAAGAAACAATGAAAACGAAGTTTCAGAGCAGGCTAACGTCGGCCTTATCGACGTTAAGCGTAGCGGCCGGAGCTAAGCGACTAGTGATTGCCGTCTTTGCGGCGGTGGTTGGACTGGGCTTGATGGTTC
>CAYNGV010000108.1:0-6991 GCA_964397005.1 uncultured Sulfuritalea sp.
ACTCCCCCTCAATTGCCCCCTCCGGCTTGCCGGTAGGGGGCTTTTGCTTTTGGGGACAGAACACTCCCCGCAGAAAGTCGGCGCCGGCGGGACGGCGAGGACTGTTGCTGACTGCTAAAATGCGCGCATGAAAACAAGTTTTCTGGAATTCGAACAGCCGATCGCGGAACTGGAAGCCAAGATCGAGCAGCTACGGTTCGTGCAGGATGATTCTGCCGTCGACATCTCGGAAGAAATTTCCCGTCTTGACACAAAGAGTCAGAGCCTGACGAAGGATATCTACGCGAAACTCACGCCGTGGCAATGCGCCCTGGTGGCCAGGCATCCGCAACGGCCTTATACGCTCGATTATCTGGACTTGGTGTTCACCGACTTCGAGGAACTCCATGGCGACCGGAATTATGCGGATGACCACGCCATCGTCGGTGGTCTGGCTCGATTCAATGGCCAATCCTGCATGGTGATTGGACATCAGAAGGGCCGCGACACCAAGGAAAAAATCCATCGGAATTTCGGCATGCCTCGCCCGGAGGGCTACCGGAAGGCTTTGCGTCTGATGCGGCTCGCGGAAAAGTTCGGCCTGCCGATTTTCACCTTTATCGATACTCCGGGCGCATATCCAGGCATCGATGCGGAAGAGCGAGGGCAGTCGGAGGCGATTGGACGCAACCTCGCGGTCATGACGGAATTGAAAGTACCGTTGATCGCGACTGTGATCGGTGAGGGCGGGTCGGGTGGCGCCCTGGCAATCGCTGTCGCGGATGTCGTCGCAATGCTCCAGTACTCGACCTATTCGGTAATTTCTCCGGAGGGCTGCGCCTCGATTCTGTGGAAGAGCGCCGAACGCGCCGGCGACGCTGCCGAGACCATGGGCATTACGGCGCCGCGACTGAAATCCCTCGGACTGATCGACCGTATCATCAATGAGCCTGTTGGCGGCGCTCATCGCGATCATCGCGGCATGGCGCAGAACGTCAAGAAGGCTTTGCAGGAAGCGCTCAAGCAACTGGCGGGTTTGTCGTCAAGCGAGCTCATCGAGCGGCGCTTCGAGCGGTTGATGAGTTATGGTCGATTCAAGGAACAGGCCATCCACTGAAGTCGTGTTGCAGGCGGTTGCTGCCTGCCTCTTCCGCCATGTGTCGCCCGGGCAGTCTGTCGTCGTGGGCTTCTCGGGCGGACTTGACTCAAGCGTGCTGCTGCATGCCGCGCTCAGCCTGGCTACCGAGGCACAGCTTGACCTCTCCGCGATCCACGTCCATCACGCGTTGAGCGGCCATGCCGATGCCTGGGCGGAATCCTGCGTACAGCTTTGCAGGGAGCTTGGTATTCCCCTGGCCGTCCTTCGCGTCGTGGTACCGCGGGACACGGGAGACGGGCTTGAAGCGGCGGCGCGCGACGTACGCCACCGGGCACTCGCAAGCCAGTCCGCTGACTGGATTCTCCTTGCGCATCATGCGGACGACCAGGCGGAAACCGTTCTGCTCAATCTATTGCGCGGCGCCGGCGTGCGGGGTACCGCTGCCATGCCGGAATCGCGTGGCCGGGTGTTGCGTCCGCTCTTGCATGTAACACGCAAGGAATTGCTTGAGTACGCAAGATCGAACCAATTGGCGTGGATTGAGGATGAGAGCAACGCCGACACCCGACATACCCGGAACTACCTGCGCAGAGAAATTCTTCCGGTGATTGAATCGCGCTTCCCGCAAGCAAGCCGGCAACTTGCCGCTGCGGCGGGCCGCTTCGGCGAGGCCGCCTCCCTGCTTGACGATCTCGCCGCTCTCGATCTTGGCGACTCCCCTCGTGAATTCCCGTTGCCGCTGAGGCTGTTTCGCGAATTGGCGGAGAGTCGCGCCAGAAATCTGTTGCGCGCAATGCTGAATTGGCACGGGATGCAGTCACCCGATGAACGTCGGCTGAATGAGTTCGTTCGCCAGTTGCAGACAGCGGGCAGGGATCGACATCCGCGAATCGATCTGGCGACCTATGCCCTGTGGTGCAAAGGAGACGAACTCCATTTCGAAGCGCGGGATTAGCTGTTCGGCATGTCTCCAAGCAGACCGAGTGCCTGGGACAGTTCAACGGCAGAGCGAACCTGCATCTTCTCGAAAATGTGGGCACGATGGACCTCGACGGTACGCATGGCAATGCCCAGTTCGTCCGCGATAACCTTGTTCAACTTCCCGGCAAGAATCCGGTGCATGACTTCCTGCTCGCGCTGCGTAAGCTGTTTCAGCTTTTTCCGCAACTTCAGGATTGAGTCCTCCCTGGCGCAGCGTTTCATGTCGTGGTCTATCGCGGCCAGCACTTTGTCCACAAGCGCATTGTCGTCGTAGGGCTTTTCGATGAAGTCGAAGGCACCGTCCTTGAGGGCTTTGACCGCCATCGGCACGTCACCGTGCCCGGTGAGGAAGATCACCGGCAAACGGCAGTTCACGGTCCGCAGCCTGTCAAACAGTTCGATGCCGCTCATCCCGGGCATTCTTACATCCAGCAGCAGGCATCCGCATAGACCCTGATTGGCGAAGGCCAGAAATTCGTGGGCGGATTCCCATGTCCGGGATTCAACGTCGCGCGACTGCAGCAACCATTTCAGCGCATCACGGACCGCCGGGTCATCGTCGACAATGTGGGTAGTCTTGCCGCTCATTGGGGAGCCAGCGGCAGCAGTATCCGGAACACCGTTCCTCCTTCCGGGTTGGCCTCAAACGAGAGGCGACCGCGGTGATTTTCCACCACGGAACGGCAAATGGCCAGCCCCATGCCCATGCCTTCGGCTTTTGTCGTAAACAGCGGATCGAAAAGCTTGCCTGCAACCTTGTCGTCGATTCCACAGCCACGGTCGGCGATCGTCAGCAGGGCGTAGCCATCGGCGCACGTAAGTGAAATCCGCATCTGACGCTGATCCGGCGGAGTATCCCGCATTGATTCCACGGCGTTTCGAACGAGATTGAACAGCGCCTGTTCGAGCAGTACCGGGTCGCCTTCGATGAATGCCGGGACTTGAAGCTCCAGCATGACGCGGATGCCTTTCTGGCGGATTTCGACTTCCATCAAGGCCAGGGCCGCATCGACGCGCTCTGCAAGTGGAATCAATTCGAAGCGATCGCCACTGTGGCGGGCGAGGCTGTAGATGCGTCGGATAACATTTCCGGCACGTTTGGCTTGCTCGACCGCCTTGTCCAGTGCCGGCACCACGTCCGCCGCCGAACTCTGGTTGCGCAGCATGTTGGCGGCACCCGTGCAGTAGCTGGAGATCGCTGCCAGCGGCTGGTTCAATTCATGCGCAATGCTCGACGCCATTTCACCCATGGCGACAAGTCGCGCGGTGGTCTGCAGGCTGTTCTGCTGCTGGCGCGCTCGTTCCTCGGCCTGCTTTCGCTCCGTAATATCGACCATCGACCCCATCCAGCCTGAATGCTGCCCGTGTGGATCGATCAAGGGGGCTTCGTGAATAAGCACATCGATGAGGTCGCCGTTGCGGCGCTTGAGCTTGAGTTCGAAACCCTCTTCCGGCCCTTCTCCGGCGAGGACACGATCATGAACAAGACGGGTTTCGTCGAGATAGTCATCGGCCCAGTAGGGCATCGGTGGACGACGGCCGATCAGTTCCGCGGCGGACCAGCCCACCATGCGGCAGAAAGCCGGGTTCACGTAGATGATCTCCCCTTCCAGGTTCCGGGCCCGCATGCCCGTATCGAGAGAGTCTTCCATGGCCTTGCGGAAGGCGTGTTCCCGCTGCAACTGCTCCTCCACGGCCTGGCGCCGCGATACGTGGCGGCGCAGGATCCAGAGGCTCCAGAGCACGATCGTCGCGAGCACGACCAGACTGGCGGAGAGCAGGATGCTGGCAAGGGGTCGCGGCGCGTGGTAGGGCACGGCGTGCAGTGCCAGCCCCCATCCGGGGGGATCAAAGCCGACCTGATAGCCTTCTTCGGTAACCGCAGACTCCACTTTTGAGCGTGTCCCGAGTACCTTGCCGGAGTCTCCAATGACGCTGATCCGGTAGCGCTCCGCAAGCCACCATGGCACGCTGTCGCCGAGAAGATCCCGAATCCGGTAAACGCCCACGGCCACGCCGACAATCCTGCCCTCCCGGGAAACGGGAACGTGCACCTCGAACTGCCAGTCGTTGGTGAAATAGGGATAGGTCTTGCTATAGACGGATTTCCCTAGCGAGATGGCTAGCTGAAAGCTCTGGCGGGACGGAATGGCTTCCCCGGCATCGCCGACCAGGCTGGGATCCATGGTGGTCGGATGCGCCAGCCGGACTGTACCGTCGGCACTCAGCCAGATCAGTTGCCGCAGGCCGCTTTCGAACCCGAACAAGGTGCGGGCATAGGATTCGAACGCTGCCGCATTGGCCGTATGGACCCGATCAACGCGCCCGAGAAGTTCCTCATTGCGCGTCAAATGAAAACGGAGGTTCTGCTCCAGCCACAGAATGTCGCTGATCAGCGTGGCGCGCCTTTCTTCCTTGTCCGCTCGATCGGACATCCAGAGCAGAAGCGCAACCCCGCCGACAAACAGGATGAAAGCCAGCCGCGGCAATATCCATAGCCAGCGCCAGCGACCGATGCGTTCCGCGGAAGGTGATGCCGTTGAAGATGCCATGCCGCGATGTTAGCGCGCCTGACCAACTTGGGCAGATGTTTGCGGAAATCCACAATAGCCAGGATCGGGGCGTCCGCGGACAATGCGCTGCACCGCAACGTGCGGAGTGGTAGCCTTGTGCACACAACACAGTCCAGGAGGAACAAAATGAAAATTCGCACCGTATTCGTCGGCCTTGTGGCCGCGACTTTCTCAGTGATGGCGATGGCCCAGACACCGATCGTGATCAAGTTCAGTCATGTGGTCGCGGTTGATACGCCGAAGGGCAAGGCGTCGGAGTTTTTTGCCAAGAAGGCTGCTGAACTGACCAAGGGCAAGGCCAAGGTCGAGGTCTATGCCAACAGCGCCCTGTACAAGGACAAAGAAGAGATGGAAGCGCTGCAGCTTGGCGCCGTGCAGATGCTGGCACCGTCACTTGCAAAATTCGGCCCGCTTGGCGTCAAGGAATTTGAAGCCTTCGATTTCCCGTACATCTTTGACGACACTGCGGATCTGCACAAGATCACGCAGGGCCCGATCGGGGCCGCGATGCTGGCCAAGCTGGAGCCCAAGGGCATCAAGGGGTTGGCTTTCTGGGACAACGGCTTCAAGTCATTCTCGGCCAATACTCCGATCAAGGCCCCGGCTGACCTCAAGGGCAAGAAATTGCGCATCCAGTCGTCGAAAGTGCTCGAAGAGCAGATTCGGTCGGTCGGCGGCCTGCCGCAGGTGATGGCATTCTCCGAGGTCTATCAAGCCTTGCAGACCGGCGTCGTGGATGGTACCGAGAACCCGATCTCCAACCTCTACACGCAGAAGATGCATGAAGTGCAGAAGCATCTGACGCTGACCAATCACGGCTATCTCGGCTATGCGGTCATCGTCAACAAGAAATTCTGGGAAGGTTTGCCGGCTGACGTTCGCGGCCAGCTTGAACAGGCCATGAAGGAAGCTACCGCCTATGCCAACAAGATTGCGCAGGAAGAAAACGACATGGCGCTTGAGGGCGTGAAAAAGAGCGGCAAGACGACCGTCTATGCACCCACCAAGGAAGAGAAGCTGGCATTCAAGAAGGCGATGGCGCCGGTACACGTGAAGATGGCCGACCGCGTCGGCAAGGACTTGCTGCAGTCCATCTACAAAGAAACCGGCTTCGATCCAACCAAGCTCTAAAGCTTCGCGCAACCCTCCGCCGGCGCGGCATCGCGTCGGCGGCCACTTTCCACGCGTCATGACGTCCGACACGTGCCGCCAACCGGGGGAGTTCCGTTCATGAAATACCTTGATCACCTTGAGGAATGGATAATCACCTTCCTCATGGCCGCCGCGACATTGATCATTTTCGTCGCCGTGGTCCATCGCTATGCTGCCAGCGCCAGCATTCCCGGCCTGCAGGACTGGTTGCTGACGATCAATATGAGCTGGGCTCAGGAACTGACCATCATCATGTTCGTCTGGATGGCCAAGTTTGGCGCCGCCTACGGTGTGCGCACCGGCATTCACGTTGGCGTCGACGTGCTGATCAACCGGCTCGACGACAAGATGCGCCGCAAATTCATCATCTTCGGCCTGCTCTCCGGAGCGCTGTTTACCGGCATCGTGGGGACGCTCGGAGCCCACTTCGTATGGGAGAACGGTGCGCACTGGGCATTTCTGAACCTGACCGGAAGTCCTTTCGGCGATGTGCCTGAGGGCCCGACCACGCCCGATCTCGAATGGCCGACCTGGATGGTCTATTCGGCGATTCCGCTCGGTACCAGCCTGATGTGCTTCCGCTTTTTGCAAGTGCTGGTCGGATTTCTCAAGACCGGTGATTTGCCGCACCACGACCACGGGCACGTCGATGGTCTCGACGAGGAAACGGTTTCGGATGAGATCAACGTTTACTCGATGGATGACAATCTGCACATGCATGACCTCAAGCACACGATGGTAGGAGACAACCGGCGCACACAAAACATCGCGACCGACCCCGACCGCCGCAAGGATGATCTGGGAGGAGAGCCGAAATGAATGCCGCGATCATCTTTGTACTGCTGCTGACCTTGATGCTGACGGGCATGCCGATTTCGATATCGCTCGGCCTGACAGTGCTCAGTTTTCTGTTCTTGTTCACGCATGTACCGCTGGAGTCGGTAGCGCTGAAGCTGTTCACCGGGATCGAGAAATTCGAGATCATGGCCATCCCGTTCTTCATTCTCGCCGGCAACTTCCTGACTCACGGCGGGGTGGCGAAACGCATGATCCGGTTCGCCTCGTCGATGGTGGGGCACTGGTACGGCGGTCTCGGTTTGTCCGGAGTGCTGGCCTGCGCACTGTTTGCCGCGATTTCCGGTTCTTCCCCGGCGACGGTGGTGGCGATCGGCTCGATCCTGCTGCCGGCCATGGTCAAGGCGGGCTT
>CAYNGV010000109.1:0-6857 GCA_964397005.1 uncultured Sulfuritalea sp.
TCTACAATTGCCGTCCGCTCACGATTCCGGATTGGTGGTGTTGGCGGCGGCGCGTTTGGGAAGCACGCGCCTCATCGACAATCTGGAAGTTTAGGCCGCTGCGATGCGCTCATGCCGGTGGTGTGCCAGAAGCGAAACAGGCGGGAACACACGTCCCTCTGGGCGGTTCCCGGTTTATTGCCGCCTTTGCATGAGAAAGGTCTGACAATGCAACGCATGATGCTCAAGTCGAAACTCCACCGCGTGACGGTGACACACGCCGAACTGCACTACGAGGGTTCCTGCGCCATCGATGAAAACCTGCTCGACGCGGCGGACATCAAGGAATACCAGCAGATCGACATCTACAACGTCAACAACGGCGAACGCTTCACCACCTACGCCATTCGCGCCGAGCGCGGCAGCGGCACCATTTCGGTGAATGGCGCCGCGGCGCGCAAGGCCGCCACCGGCGACCTGCTGATCATCGCCAGCTACGTCACGATGAACGAGATCGAACTGCAGAACTTCGAGCCCGATCTGGTGTATGTCGATGCCAGGAACCGCATCACCCACCATAGCCGGCAGATCCCGGCGCAAGCAGCCGCCTGATTTTTCGGTTGCGGCATGACGAGCCCACCCCTGCGGTGGGCTTTTTTATCCATGCGGCGAGGCGCGGTGTATTCTCCCGACATGAACCACACCCGTTATGAAAGGCAGGGAGGCGCATGGCGAAGAAAATACTGATCGCTGACGACGAGCCGAATATCGTCATTTCAATCGAGTTCCTGCTGAAGCGCGAAGGCTACGATGTGCTGGTCGCGCAGAACGGAGCCGAAGCGCTGGCCAAGGTCCGCGCCGAGCGGCCCGATCTGGTGATTCTCGACGTCATGATGCCGCAGCGAAACGGCTTCGAAGTCTGCCAGGATCTGCGTCAAGACCCGGAATTCGCCGATTTGCGGATCATGATGCTGACTGCCAAGGGGCGCGATACGGAGGTGTCCAAGGGACTTGCGCTCGGCGCCGACGTCTATATGACCAAGCCCTTTTCGACCAAGGAACTGGTCGCCAAGATCAAGGCGCTGATGGACCGCGCATGAATGCCATGATTCCCCCGCTATGCGGGAGCAACCCCACCTGGCGCATCTGCCATGCAGGAATCCGCTGGCCGGCCTGAGGCCTTTGCCTCGGCGCCGGTGAACCTCAACACGGCACTGCGCAATCTGCCGCTGGCGCCACCCGTCGTGGTCGATCCGGCAAGTTCCGTTCGCGAGACCTTGAGGGCGCTGGATTTGCACGCGATGGAAGCGGCGGTAGTCGTCGATTCAGTGAGCCTGGTACCGCTGGGCATCGTGACCTTGCGCGATGCGCTCCGCTCCATCATTGACGGCGAATACGATCTTGCCGGGCCGGTGGCCGGCGTCATGACCGGAGGCCTTGCCACCCTGTCGGCGGAGGCGACGGTGCACCAGGCGACCGTTCTCATGTTCCGTCGCGGCATGCGCCATCTGATCCTGACCGGGCCCGACGGACGCCTCTTCAACGTGGTCTCCCAGGGCGACCTGTATGGCATGCAGGCCGCGGATTCGGCGAGCCTGGCCAATGCCATTCTGGCCACCCGAAGTATTGCCGAACTCTCGACGCAGACTGTTGCCGTGCGTCGTTTCGCCTCCCGCCGCCTGAGCGAGGGGAGCGGAGCGGAGGTTCTGTGCGAGTGGATTGCGGCCCTCAACGACCTGATCGCCCTGCAGGCGATCGACTTGGTGGAGGCAGGTTTCGAGCTTCCCTATGTGCCCTGGTGCTGGCTGGTGTTCGGATCGGAGGGCAGGCTGGAACAGACCCTTGTCACCGATCAGGACAACGGCATCGTGTTTGAAGCGGGCTCCGCTGTTGAGGCTGAGGAATTGCGACAGAAGTTTCTGCCATTCGCCCAGGCCGTCAACGAGGCGCTCGATGCCTGCGGTTTCCCATTGTGTTCGGGACAGATCATGGCCGGCAACCCGGTCTGGTGCCTCTCTCTCGACGAGTGGAAACAGCGGTTTGGCCGGTGGATCTCCGTGCCGGAGCCCAAGGCGCTGCTCAACGCCAGCATCTTTTTCGATTTCCGTCCGCTCTATGGCCGCGAAGAACTGGTGACCGAGCTACAGGCCTGGCTGCTGAAGCGGGTCAAGGGAAACACCGCCTTCTTGCGCGCGATGGCGGGCAATGCGCTTGAGCAGGCGCCGCCCCTGAGCTGGTGGCGGGACTTTCGCCTGCATGGCGGTCCCGAATTCCCCCACACGCTTGACCTCAAAGGGCAGGGTATCCGGCTGTTTGTCGATGTAATGCGGATCTTTTCGCTGGCTCACGGCGTGGCGCAGACCAATACCGTCGAACGCCTGCGTGGCGTGCGGCAAGCCATGGGAATGCCGGTCGAGGAGGTGGCCGCGATGACAGCGTCCTTCTTCCAGATACAGCGCCTGCGCTTGCAGAATCAGGTTTCCGGCGAGTTTCCCGCGGCCGCCAACCGGCTCAATCCCGATCGTCTGCACAAACTCGATCGATTGATCCTCAAGGAAGCCCTGCGTCAGGCGCGAACGCTGCAGCAGAGGCTGCGGCTGGATTTCCTTGGCTAGGGGCGGCGGATCGGCCCGGCGAGGGATCGCCGTGTCGCCGGCGCCGAGTTTCTCCGCGCGTTTCAGCGTTCCGGCCCCGGATAGCCGGTGATCTCGCGGATGTCGCGATACAGCGGCTGCAGGCGCTGGTACATGCGGCAATAGACCTTGCGGTAGAGCTGGTCATAAATGCGCACGTGCTGTGCTTCGGGCACGAATACCTGGCCGACGCGCGTCATCTCGCGCACGGCGGTGGCAAAGTCCGGATGCAGACCGAGGCCGACGGCGCCGAGTATCGCAGCGCCCAGTCCGCTGGTTTCATACAGATGGGGACGCTCGGTCGGCAGGTTGAAGATGTTGGCGGTGATCTGCATCGCCGCGTCGCTTTGCGAGCCGCCGCCGGATATGCGCACGCGCTCGATGTGCGTTCCGCTGCGCCGCTCGATGCGCTCCCTGCCTTCGCGCAGGGCATAGGCCAGGCCTTCGAGAATGGCGCGATAGAGATGGGCGCGGGTATGCACTTCGCCGAAGCCGATCACCGCGCCCTTGGCCTCCGGGCCGGGGATTTTGATGCCGGGGTTCCAGAAGGGTTGCAGCATCAATCCCATCGAGCCGGGTGGCACCGCATCCACCAGTTCATCGAACAGGCTCTCGGGAGTTACGCCGCGGCTGCGCGCCTCCTGTTCTTCGTGCAGGCCGAACTGCTCGCGGAACCAGTTCACCATCCAGAAGCCGCGGGTGATCTGGACCTCCGTGTTGTAGTGGCCGGGCACGGCGGCCTGATAGGGCGGGATGAAGCGGATCGCCTCCAGATAGCGCGGTGTAGTGGTATTGACGGTGGCGGCGGTGCCATAGGAAAGGCAGGCGATCTCGGGCGTCAGGCAGCCGGCGCCGATAACCTCGCAGGCCTTGTCGGCGGCGCCGGCGATGATCGGCAAGCCTTGCGGAATGCCGGTGTCGCGTGCGGCATCGGCGCTGACGCAGCCGAGTTGCGTGCCTGCCGCCACCAGTTCCGGCAGCATCCTTCGCTTGATCGGCAGAACCTGCCATTTCCAGTCGCACGGGGACGCCCAGCGACCGCGCTTGTAGTCGAAAGGGATGTAGCCGACCTGGCTCGACACGGAATCAACGAAGTGACCCGTGAAGCGGTAGTGCAGATAGCCGGAGAGCAGCAGGAATTTGTCGGTGCGCGCCCAGAGCGCCGGCTGGTGCTGGGCGATCCAGTTGGCTTCCGCCTCCCGCGCGAAGTAGCGGATGGTGTCGCGCATGCCGATGGCGCGCAGCGCCAGTTCCCACCACCACGACAGCTTCGGGTTGGCGTCGGCGCGCCTCTGATCCAGCCAGATAATGGCCGGCCGCAGCGGCTGGCCGTGGCTGTCGAGATTGATGACGGTTGCGCGCTGGGTGGTGATGGTGACGCCGCGTATGGCGCTTTTCGGCACCTGGGTATTGGCCCAGAGTCGCTGGCACGCCGTGCAAAGCGCGGCCCAGAACTCCTCGGGATCGTTTTCCACCCAGCCCGGCTGGGGTGACTGGTAGCTGGTGATGTCGACCTGCGCCTTGTCCACCAGATGGCCATGCAGGTCGAATATCAGCGCGCGCACGCTCTGCGTTCCGTTGTCGATGGCGAGAAGGTAGTCGTTGCTCATGGCGGTCCTCGATACTGCCGAAACCTGCGGTTTTCGCCGTTACCTGCCCGGGCCTTGCCTGCCGGGAACTCCGCTTCGCGGGCCGGCAAAGCGGAATCCCAGGTACGCAGAGCGGCCAGCGCCGACTTTTACCTTGGCAACGTGGCGACGACGGTTTGTTCCTGTTCGCCGAGACCGTCGACGCCGAGCCTGACCCGGTCGCCAATCTTCAGGAAGCGGCCACGGCCGATGCCGACGCCCTGCGGCGTGCCGGTGCAGATCACATCGCCGGGCAGCAGCGTCATGAAGCGCGATACATAACTGACGATTTCGGCGCAGGAAAAGATCATGTCGGCGGTGCTCGAATCCTGCATGCGCTCGCCATTGACCTCAAGCCACAGGCGCAGTTGCTGCGGGTCGGCGACCTCGTCCTTTGTCACCAGCCACGGGCCGATGGGGCCGAAGCTGTCGCAGCTTTTGCCCTTGTCCCACTGGCCGCCGCGTTCGAGCTGGAAGGCGCGTTCCGAGACATCGTGGAATACGCAGTAGCCGGCAACGTGATCGAGGGCCTTGGCTTCGTTGACTTGACGGGCTTCGCTGCCGATGACTAGCCCCAGTTCGACCTCCCAGTCGAGCTTGCTGCCGTCGATCGGCATCAGGATCGGGTCGTTGGGGCCACTGACGCAGGTAGTGGCCTTCATGAACACCACCGGCTCTCTCGGGATCGGCATTTTGGCTTCAAGGGCATGCGCGCGGTAATTGAGCCCGATGCCAACAATTTTTGAAATTCCGGTGAAGGGAACTCCAAGGCGCGGCTTGCCGCGCACCAGCGGCAGGTCCGCCGGATCAAGCGCACGCAGGCGTTTTTGTCCGGCCGGCGAGAGCTCATTCCAGCCGATATCCGCAACTTGGCCGGAAAGATCACGCAGTCTGCCGTCCGCCGCGACCAGGCCAGGTTTCTCGCTGCCCCTGGGGCCGAAGCGGACCAGTTTCATCTACTTCTTGCCGAAACCGCCGAGCAGGGCTGCCACGGGTCGCTGCGGGCGAGTCGGCGCGGGCTTCGCGGCGCTGACTTCGACCGCACCGGTTTTGGCGACGTAAGGTTTGTTCGGGTCAAAATCGAGCTTCGGCAGGCGTGGGTCGAGTCGCGGCACATGGGCGGCGGGGCTGGGCAGCTCGCGTCCGGCCGGCTTGACCCCTTCCAGCGTCAGCGATCGATCCCGCTCGCGTGCCTTCTCGCGGGCGCGGTCGAGGTGCTCGCGCTTGTGGCCGCGATTGCTCGGCGGCGCGCTTTCGCGCACCGACGCCAGCTCGGCGAAGCCGGTGATCTCGACGCGTTCGATCTTGCGCTTGATCAGTTTTTCGATGTCGGTCAGGCGCTGCGTTTCCTCGGGTGCGAACAGCGAAGTGGCGTCGCCATGCTTTCCGGCGCGTCCGGTGCGGCCGATGCGGTGGATGTAGTCTTCCGCGGTATGCGGCAGTTCGTAGTTGATGACATGGGGCAGGTCGTCGATGTCGAGCCCGCGCGCGGCGACGTCGGTGGCGACCAGGACGCGGATCTTGCCGGACTTGAAGGCTTCCAGCGCCTCGGTGCGCTGCTGCTGGCTCTTGTCGCCGTGAATCGCGTCGGCGGTGATGCCCTGACGCTCGAGGTACACCGCCAGGCGGCTGGCGCCGAACTTGGTGCCGACAAAAACCAGGACCTGCTGCGAATTGTCGGCGACGTCCTGGTGGGTCAGCAGATGCACCAGCAGGCTGCGCTTGAGGTCGGAGGCCACCGGGTAGACGCGGTGGGTGACGGTCTCGGTGACCATGTTGCGGCGTGCCACCTCGATCAGTTGCGGCGCCTTGAGCATGCTGTCGGCGAGGTTCTTGATCTCGTTGGAGAAGGTGGCCGAGAACAGCAGGCTCTGCCTTTCCTTGGGCAGCATGGCGAGGATGCGCTTGATGTCGGGAATGAAGCCCATGTCCAGCATGCGATCGGCCTCGTCGAGCACCAGCACCTCGACGGCGTTGAAGCTGACGCTCTTTTGCTGCACGTGGTCGAGCAGCCGGCCCGGCGTGGCGATGATGATCTCGCGGCCTTCGCGCAGTTCGGCGATTTGCGGCCGGATATCGACACCGCCATAGATGCAGACGGAACGCAGCGGCAAGTGCTTGCTGTAGGTGACCACGCTCTGATGCACCTGCATCGCCAGTTCGCGCGTCGGCGCCAGGATCAGGGCACGGACGGGATGGCGCGCGGGCGAGGGCGAACTGCTGGCATGGCGGGCCAGCCGTTGCAGCAGCGGCAAGGTGAAGCCGGCGGTCTTGCCGGTGCCGGTCTGGGCGCCGCCCATGACATCCTTGCCGGCCATGATGATCGGGATGGCCTGGACCTGGATCGGTGTCGGATGCGTATAGCCGTTGTCTTTGACGGCCCGCAGCAGTTCGGGCAGCAGCCCGAGGTCATCAAAACTCGGCGCTGGCGGTACGGCGGCCGGGCTGTTGTCTGCAAGGGTGTCTTGGGGTGCGTCCTGAGATTGGGGAATGCTCTGTAGGGTCGTGTTCAATGGAACTCCTGAATCGGCCTGCCCCTCGCGGGGAACCGGTTCAGGCGGCGAAGCGCTTGAGGGATATGCGGCTGAATGCCGAATCGGGCGCCAACCGGCAGGGC
>CAYNGV010000110.1:0-6821 GCA_964397005.1 uncultured Sulfuritalea sp.
ATGGAAACGCCGATCGGCGACGACGACGATTCCCACCTCGGCGACTTCATCGAGGACCAGGCGACCCTGTCGCCGGGCGACGCGGCGCTGTTCGCCAGCTTGCGCGAAGTCACCAAGGAAGTGCTCGACAGCCTCACACCGCGAGAAGCCAAGGTGCTGCGCATGCGCTTCGGCATCGAAATGAACACCGATCACACGCTGGAAGAAGTCGGCAAGCAGTTCGACGTGACCCGCGAGCGCATCCGCCAGATAGAAGCCAAGGCCTTGCGCAAACTGCGTCACCCGACCCGCTCGGAAAAGCTGCGCAGCTTCCTCGATTCCGAAACCTGATCGCGCATTACCAACGGCTCATGCAACGGGAGCCGTTGCAGATTCACAAAGGGCCTGTAGCTCAATGGTTAGAGCAGAGGACTCATAATCCTTTGGTTGCGAGTTCGAGTCTCGCTGGGCCCACCAGCATTTGAGCGGGTAGCAGAAGGTGGCGGCGGACTTTGCAGGCACCTGGTAGGTTGTTTTGATGAATGGAGGCGGTGGATTCCATGATTTCACCTTCAAGCGGAGCATTTGACATGCAAGAAATAATGCAATACCTGAAAGACAACGGCCAGCGCTTCGACTCCGAAATCGCTGCCGCGACCGGGATCTCGCTGGCGAAGGTACGCCGCTCGATTTCCGACCTGTCGGCGCGCGGCGAGATTTCCAAGTGCAGCGTGACCCGCTTCAACAATGGTGAAAAGATCGAGGCAGTGCTCTGTCGGGTAGCGGGCTACATTCCACCCAAGAGCCCGGGCAGGAAGCCCGGCGCGTCAAGCTGAACGCTCGCCGGCATCCCTGAACCGGGGGTTGCCCCATCGCCCGGGGATCGACGTCATGCCCTTTGATCCTCGTCTGCTGCTCACCGTCCTCGCTGCAGCATTCCTGTCCGGTTGCGCCCTGCTGGGCGAAAAACCGGCCCCACCCCCGGCGCCGGCACCCGTAAAAATTGGTCTGGCACTCGGTGGCGGCGCGGCGCGCGGCTTCGCCCACATCGGCGTAATCAAGGCGCTCGAAGCACAGGGCATCGTGCCCGATATCGTGGTCGGCACCAGCGCCGGCGCCGTGGTCGGCGCACTCTACGCATCCGGGCTGTCCGGCTTCGAATTGCAAAAGATCGCGCTGGACATGGACGCGGGCCAGATCGGCGACTGGTCCCTGCCCGATCGCGGCGTGTTCAAGGGCGAAGCACTGCAGAACTTCGTCAATGGCGCCGTGGCCAACCGCCCCCTGGAAAAACTTCCACGCAGCTTTTCCGTGGTCGCCACGGATTTGAAAAGCGGCGAATCCGTCCTCTTCCGCACCGGCAACACCGGCATGGCGGTGCGCGCCTCGGCTGCGGTACCCGGCGTGTTCCAGCCGATGAGCATCAATGGCCGCGACTATGTCGATGGCGGCCTGGTCAGCCCGATCCCGGTGCGCGCCGCGCGCAGCCTCGGCGCCAACTTCGTGATCGCGGTGGATATTTCCGTCAATCCGCGCGATGCACGTACCTCGAGCACGCTCGACGTGCTGCTGCAAACATTCGCCATCATGGGTCAGTCGATCGGTCGCTATGAAAAGACCGAGGCGGATATCGTGATCCGCCCCATCACGGCCGAATTGCCCGCCACTGATTTCGCCGGCCGCCACCGCGCCGTGCTCGAAGGCGAAAAGGCCGCGGCAGCGGCGATGGCCGACATCAAGGATCGACTGGCGCGGCTGCGCAGCAAGCCAGTTGCCGAAGTCCGCTAACCCCGCCGCGTCGCCAGAGGCGTCATGCGATCGAGGGCCTTGAGCAGGATGCGATAGCTGTCGCGGTCGAAGGCGGGCGGCTCCGTATCGAGCAGGGCATGCAGATCCGCTTCGTCGTGCGCCGTCCCGAGATGGCGCCAGTGGTCGATCAGATGCACCTCGTCGCCCTCCCGCAGCCATGCCGGCCCGTCGAAGGGCCAGGCGGCCAACTGCCAGCGCCCGAGCGCTGCCATCAGCCGCGCGCTGTGGAAGGACAGCGGCTCCTTGCCGACGCAAGCACCCTTGCATTGCTGCAACTGGTGAGCAAAGCAGGGCTTGCCCGGCTTCACCTTCTCCAGCCCCAGCAGCGAGTGACAAAGCCGGTGTTCATTCGCCAACTCGGTCAGAGTGCGCTTGGCTTCCCTTGCGGTCTTGAATGGTCCGAACAGGTGATCCTGCCGGCGGAATTCCAGATCGCTCGCCAGCATCAACGCTGGCCGCCACTCTCCGTGATGTGATTCGGCGAGCTGCCAGAAACAAAGCTCATCGTTGCGACGCAGAGTCCGGTTGTGGCTCGGCTGCAATTCCTTGATCAGCGTTGCCTCCTTCAGCAGCGCGCCGATCTCGCCGCCGTTTTCGATGCACTCGATGCGCCGTACCTGCTGCGCCAGATCCATTTCCCTGGACGCCGCATGATCGGCGGCAAAGTGGGCCAGCACGCGCTTCTTCAGCTCCTTGCTCTTGCCGACGTACAAGGGCAGATCGTTCTCGCCATAGAACAGGTACACGCCCGCACCCTCCGGCAGTTCGTCGATCGCCGCGGGATCGAGCCCGACGGGCAGGCTCGGGCGTGCCGTCAGCACCCTCACCGTCTCGGCCAGCAGCTCGGGAGCCACCTCGGCCTGCACGCGATTCCAGAATTGATGGATCAGCCGGGCATCGCCGAGCGCCCGGTGCCGACTGCTGACGGTGAGATCGTGGCGCTCGATCAGGCTGTCCAGGTTGTGCTTGTGGTGCTGCGGATACAGCTTGCGCGAGAGCTTCACGGTGCATAAGACCGTAGCGCGAAAATCATGGCCGGCGCGCTTGAATTCGTTCTTCAAAAAACCGTAATCAAAGCGCGCGTTGTGGGCGATGAACAGCCGCCCTGCGAGACGCGCCTTGACCTCTTCTGCTACCTCCTCGAAGCGCGGCGCATCCGCCACCATCGCATTCGAAATCCCGGTCAGGCGCTCGATGAAGCCGGAAATCGGCGCGCCCGGATTGACCAGGCAGGACCACTCGCGCACGCCGTGCTCGTCGACCTCGACAATGCCGATTTCGGTGATGCGGTCAGCCGTCGCCGTGGCACCGGTGGTTTCAAGGTCGACAAAGGCCAAGGTGGGGAAAGCCATGGGATAAGGGCGGCAGTTGCGCAAGGCGACGGATCATACTCCGCGCCGCCCTGCGATAATTAGCCGGATGAACGCCGGCTTTCCCATCCGCTACGTCGATCCCGTGTTCCGCCCGCCCAGCGAGGCGGATTCGCTGATCCTGCCCGTTACCGACGGCTGCTCCTGGAACCAATGTACTTTCTGCGAGATGTACACCGCTCCGCAGAAAAAATTCCGCGCCCGCGACGAAGCGGAAACCCTGGAGACCCTGCGCCGCTGTGGCGAGCGCTTCGGCAGCGACATCCGCCGCGTGTTTCTTGCCGACGGCGATGCGCTGATGCTGCCGACCCGGCGCCTGATCGAAATCCTCTGCGCGATCCGCGAACATCTGCCGGCGGTGCGTCGCGTCTCCAGCTACTGCCTGCCGCGCAACCTGCGCAAGAAGTCGGGCGACGAACTCAAGGATCTGGCAGCCGCCGGTCTCACCATGGCCTACGTCGGCGCCGAATCGGGCGACGACGACGTGCTGGCGAAGGTGCACAAGGGCGAGACCTTCGCCAGCACCTGCGATTCGCTCGACAAGCTGCAGCAGGCCGGCATCAAGCGCTCGGTCATGATCCTCAACGGCTTGGGCGGCAAAGCGCTGTCGCAGCAACATGCGGCAAATTCCGCACGCCTGGCCAATGCCACGCAGCCCGAATATCTGGCAACACTGGTAGTGAGCTTCCCGCAAGGCGAAGAACGCTTCCGCGCGGCATTCCCGGAATGGGAGCCTTGCGATCAGCGCGAACTGTTTGTGGAAATGGAAACCTTCATCGCGGCACTGGAACTGAAGCGCACTGTATTCCGCAGTGACCACGTCTCCAACCGCCTGGTGCTGAAAGGCATCCTTGGCGCCGAAAAGCCACGCCTGCTCGGCGAGATCCGGGCAGCGATCGCAACACCGAAAGCGGCCGGGCTGCGCCCGGTATGGGTGCAGGGTCTGTAGCGCAAGGAATCAGCGCAGACCGCTCGGTGCCAGGTGTTTCGTTCGCACACGATGGACGGATCGCCAGGTTGAAAGTCGGCGCCGGCGGTACGGCGATGGCGTCGCCGCCAAACCGGATCGTTCGGCAGCGGCGGGTGGCGGTGGGAAGAATCCATGGCTGCTATGATCGCAGAAGAAATCCAGCGCGGGTTCCACCCGCATTCGGTCGTCGAACCGGCAAGGCGGAGGAGACACACAGGATGACCGCAACGGTTGCAATGCCGCTCTGGGCGTTCATCATGCTGGCCGGCTTTGCCGGCTGGGCGGTGCTGGTGCTGCTGCTGGTACCCGGCATGCGCTGGTTCTTCCGGCGCCGCATCAAGCTGGTGCTGCATCAGATCGGCGCGCGCCTGAACATCGAGCTGCCGTCCTTCACTCTGACCCGCCGGCAGGTGCTGATCGACCGTTTGTTCCACGACCACAAGGTTCAGGCTGCCGCTGCGGCGCATGCCGTGGTCAGCGACGAGGCGCTGGGCGATGTATGGCGACGCATCGATCGCTATGCGCGGGAGATCGTGCCGTCGTTCAACGCCTACGTGTATTACCGGGTCGGCTATGCCCTGGCGCGCGCGGCGGCGCGGGCGCTCTACCGCGTGCGCATCGGCTTCGTGGACGAGGCCGCGCTGGCACGGGTCGACCCGAAATCGACCATCGTCTTCGTCATCAACCACCGCAGTAACATGGATTACGTGCTGGTGGCCTTCCTCGCCGCCGAGCGCACCACGCTTTCCTTCGCCGTCGGCGAGTGGGCGCGCATCTGGCCGCTGCAGCAACTGATCCGCGCCATGGGCGCCTATTTCGTGCGGCGTAATTCCGGCGATCCCCTGTACCGCACCGTGCTCTCCCGCTACGTGCAAATGGCCTCCGAGGCCGGCGTCACCCAGGCGGTGTTCCCCGAGGGCGGACTGACCGTCGACGGCCGCCTGCGTCCGCCGAAATTCGGCCTGCTCGACTACATGCTGAAAACCTTCGACGAACGTGAGGAGGAAGGCCGGCGCGACCTGGTCTTCATCCCGGTCGGCCTCAACTACGACCGCGTGATGGAGGACCGCAGCCAACTGCTCAAGCTGCACCCCGACGCACCGCGCCCGGGGCGGCTGCGCGGGCTGGGGATTACCGCAGGGTTCTTTCTCCACAATCTGTCGCAGATACTGCGCGGCGGCTGGCACCGCTTCGGCTATGCCTGCGTCAATTTCGGCACGCCGTTTTCGGTGCGCGCCTACGCCCGCGAACGCGGACTGCATTTCCCCGCACTCAGCGATGCAGAACGGCGTACCGAGGTAGGAATCATCGCCGCGCGGCTGATGGACGCCATCGGCAGCGTCATTCCGGTGCTGCCGGTCTCGCTGGTGGCCAGCATCCTGGCGCGCGATCCGACGCGCGCCTTGAGCGAGCTGGAATTGAAGGCGGCGGCCCATGCGTCCATGGGCGAGCTTGAGGCCGCCGGCGCGCACCTCTACATCCCGCGCCATGATCAGGACTACGCATTCGGCGTCGGCCTGCGCATGCTGACCCTGCGTCGCATCGTGCTGGAGGAAGACGGCCTGTTCCGCCCGGCGCCGGAACAGATCGAAACGCTCAACTACTACGCCAACGCAATTTCACATCTGGGTGGCGGCCGGGCCAACCCGGTTGATCAGGTGTTGAGTAGCCAGCCAGGCACGTAGAAAAGGCCACCTCGGATACGGAACCCTGAATGGGACAAGGGCTTGCCAGCAATTGCTGGCAAGCCCTTGTCTTTATTGGTTGCGGGGGCAGGATTTGAACCTGCGACCTTCGGGTTATGAGCCCGACGAGCTGCCAGACTGCTCCACCCCGCGTCAGAGAACGGCAATTATAGATGGATTTGCGGCAGTGCGCAACGCAATTCCGGGAAACAGATATAATGCATGGCTTCCGAGGAGCGCTGCAAGGGTAGTTACGGATACCCCCCAGGCTCGGACCATTTTCAAACTGCGCTCACCTAACCCGTACCGGGCAGGGTGAGTTCGCCTCCCTCCCGGTCACAGTTCAAGGAGCTTTCATGAACGCAGTGACTGACGCTGTTGCCAAAACCCAAGATTACGTAATCGCCGACCTTGGCCTCGCCGCCTGGGGACGCAAGGAAATCCGCATCGCCGAGACCGAGATGCCGGGCCTCATGGCCATTCGCGAGGAATTCGCCAAGAGCCAGCCGCTCAAGGGCGCGCGCATCACCGGCAGCCTGCACATGACGATCCAGACCGCGGTACTGATCGAGACGCTCACCGCGCTGGGCGCCGAAGTGCGCTGGGCCTCCTGCAACATCTTCTCGACCCAGGATCACGCGGCAGCGGCAATCGCCGCCGACGGCGTGGCCGTGTTCGCCGTCAAGGGCGAGACGCTGGTCGACTACTGGGATTACACCCACCGCATTTTCGAGTGGCCTGATAACGGCTACAGCAACATGATCCTCGACGACGGCGGCGACGCGACCTTGCTGCTGCACCTCGGCAGCCGCGCCGAAAAGGACATCAGTGTTCTCGCCAATCCCGGGGCCGAGGAAGAGCGCATCCTCTTCGCCGCAATCAAGGCCAAGCTCGCCATCGACAAGACCTGGTACTCGACTCGCCTGGCGCAGATCAAGGGCGTCACCGAAGAGACCACCACCGGCGTGCATCGCCTGTACCAGATGCACGAGCGCGGCGAACTGAAGA
>CAYNGV010000111.1:0-6652 GCA_964397005.1 uncultured Sulfuritalea sp.
AGCACCGACGACATCTACATCAGCCCGAGCCAGGTGCGCCGCTTCAACCTGCGTTCCGGCGACACCATCGAAGGTGAAATCCGCTCGCCCAAGGAGGGCGAGCGCTATTTCGCGCTGGTCAAGGTGGACAAGGTCAATGGCGAGTCGCCGGAGGCCTCCAAGCACAAGATACTGTTCGAGAACCTGACGCCGCTGCACCCGACCGAGCACATGCTGCTGGAGCGTGACACCCGCAGCGAGGAAAACATCACCAGCCGTGTCATCGACATGATCGCGCCGATCGGCAAAGGCCAGCGCGGCCTGATCGTATCGCCGCCCAAGGCCGGTAAAACCGTGCTGATGCAACACGTCGCCCATGCCATCACCACCAATCATCCCGACGTCACCCTGATCGTCCTGCTGATCGACGAACGGCCCGAAGAAGTCACGGAAATGATGCGCACGGTCAAGGGCGAAGTCGTTGCGTCGACGTTCGACGAACCGGCCACGCGCCACGTCCAGGTGGCGGAAATGGTCATCGAGAAGGCCAAGCGCCTGGTCGAACACAAACGCGACGTAGTGATCCTGCTCGACTCGATCACCCGTCTCGCCCGCGCCTACAACACCGTGCAGCCTGCCTCGGGCAAAGTGCTGACCGGCGGCGTCGATGCCAACGCCCTGCAAAAGCCCAAGCGCTTCTTCGGCGCTGCGCGCAACATCGAGGAAGGCGGCTCGCTGACCATCATCGCCACCGCGCTGATCGAAACCGGCTCACGCATGGACGACGTGATCTACGAGGAGTTCAAGGGTACCGGCAACATGGAAATCCACCTTGACCGCAAGATGGCGGAAAAGCGTGTCTATCCGGCGATCAACGTCAATCGGTCCGGCACGCGCCGCGAGGAACTGCTGCTGGTACCCGCCGTACTGCAAAAAATGTGGATCCTGAGGAAGCTCCTCTACAACATGGACGACATGGAAGCCACGGAATTCCTGGTGGACAAGGTCAAGGCGACCAAGAACAACGGCGAATTCTTCGACGCCATGCGCCAGCGCTGAAGTCGAATTTGCCCGAATTTGCCGATTGCGTGGCGCCGAAAATTAGCGGATAATGCCCGGCTTTGTCGGTTCGCCAAATCCACGAACCGCGCCTGCACTTGAAAGGACAATGAAATGAAAGACGCCATCCACCCGAACTACGGCGACATCGAAGTCACCTGCAGTTGCGGCAACAAGTTCACGACCCGCTCCACCAGCGGCAAGCCGCTGCACATCGAAGTCTGCTCCGCCTGCCATCCGTTCTATACCGGCAAACAGAAGATTGTCGACACCGCGGGCCGTGTCGAGCGCTTCCGCCAGAAGTACAGCAAAAAAGCGGCCTGAGTCTGCACCAATACCTCACGGCACCAGGAAAAGGCAGCTCTCGGGCTGCCTTTTTGTTTCATGGCGCTGGTAATCTCGCACCGTGCCTGACCTGATCGATCGCAACCACAGCCCCGCGCCAACCCTGGCCCGACGCGGCGCATTCTTGCTCTGTGCCATCTGGCTGCTGGCCGGAGTGGTGGGGCACGACCCGTGGAAGGCGGACGATGCACTGCACCTCGGCGTCGCTTTCGGCATGTCCGGCGGCGACTGGCTGGTGCCACGCATCGCCGGCGACCCCTGGCTGGTTTCGCCACCGCTGTATCACTGGGTGGCGGCCCTGTGCGGCAAGTTGCTGGGATGGCTGCTGCCCTGGCACGACGCCGCCCGTCTCGCTTCGGCCCTGTTCGGCGCCACCTTCCTGGCGATTCTTTCGCGCATGGCCAAACAGTTGCTGGGAGCCAGCGCCGCGCTGGCCGCTCCCTTGCTCGCCATCGGCACGCTTGGCCTGCTGGTGCCGCTGCACGAAGCGCAACCAGCCATCGTTGCGATCACCGGTTTCATCATCTCCCTGTGGGGTCTGTCCACCTGGCGACAGGCGCCTGTGCGGGGTGGTCTGCTCTTCGGCGCCGGCATCGGCATCGGCTTCCTTGGCGCCGGCCTCGATAGCGTTGTAATTCAGCTTGCAACCGGCCTGATGCTGGCCCTGCACCCGGCGTGGCGGGTTCGAGGCAGCCTCTTCGCCTGGTTGGCTGCGGCATCCATTGCCGCCATGCTGGCGCTGCCCTGGCCGCTGCTGCTTTGGCAGCAGGCCCCCAGCCTGTTCGACATCTGGTGGAACGCCGAGCAAGCCAGCCTGACGGCGCGTGGCGGCTTCGGTCGCGACCATCTCGAACTGCTGGCATGGGCCAGTTGGCCGGTGCTGCCATTGGCGCTATGGAGCCTGTGGCTGGAACGCAGACACCTGTTCAAGCCGCAAACCGTACTGCTGCTGGCCGCGACGCTGGTCGCCCTGCTGGCATTCTTTGTCGACGCCCCCAGGCCCACCGCGCTGATGCCCGCACTCGTCCCGCTCACCCTGCTTGCGGCGGCCGGCGCCGGCCGGTTGCGGCGCGGCGCGGCCAACGCCTTCGACTGGTTCGGCATGATGACCTTCACGCTGGTCGCCGCGCTGATCTGGCTGGGCGGCATTGCCATGCTGACCGGAGAACCGGCGCGCGTCGCCAAGAATTTCAGCAAACCCGCGCCCGGCTTCGTCGCCGAGGTTTCCACCGTAGCCATCGTGCTGGCGATCGCGGCGACGGTCGGCTGGATCGCGGTCATGCTGCGCACGCCACGCTCACCCTGGCGTGCCGCCGCGCGCTGGAGCGTCGGAGTGACCACCATGTGGCTGCTGCTGATGGCGCTCTGGCTGCCGTGGATTGACTACGGGAAAAGTTACCGTAGCGTCAGCGCCGACTTTCGTCAGGCGCTGGGAGCCCATCCCGGCTGTATCGCGCGACGTGGCCTGGGCTTGGCGCAACGCGCTTCGCTCGACTACTTCAGTGGTATCCGTACCGTCGGCAGCAGCCGTGCGAAGGACTGTCGCTACCTGATCGCGCAGGCCACGCCGCGCGCCGAGAAGGACCTGCCGGGCTGGACGCTGATCCGCGAAACCTCGCGTCCCGGCGACAAGAGCGAACGGCTGCGGCTGTATCGCCGCGCCGACTAGATTTTCAGGAAATGTTCGCGGTAATACTTGAGCTCGTCGATCGACTCGAGAATGTCCGCCAGCGCCTCGTGCTTCCCATGCTTCTTCAAACCCTTGGCCACTTCGGGCTTCCAGCGCTTGCACAATTCCTTGAGCGTCGACACGTCGAGGTTCCGGTAATGAAACCAGTCCTCGAGTTTCGGCATGTAGCGCGCCATGAAGCGCCGGTCCTGGCAAATCGAATTGCCGCACATCGGCGTCGTCTGGCGCGGCACGTGGCGCCGCAAAAATTCCAGCGCCTGCGCCTCCACCTCGGCCTCGTCCATGATCGAATCCTTGACCCGCTGCGTCAAGCCGGAACGGCCGTGGGTGTTACGGTTCCACTCATCCATGGTACCGAGCACGGCGTCGGACTGATGCACCACCCAGGTCGGCGCCTCGGCCACCACATCCAGATTCGAGTTGGTGACAACCATCGCCAGTTCGATGATGCGATCACCGTCGGGATTGAGGCCGGTCATTTCCATGTCCAGCCAGACGAGCGCGTTCTGATCCTGTGCCATAATTTTCCCAAGCCTGTGCGTGTGTAACCTGCATTTTGGCACAGCGGACCCCTGCCCATGACCTCATCCCAATTCACGCTGATTTTTCTGCTGGCCCTCGCCCTGTCCACGGCCTTGCGTCTCTGGCTCGACATGCGGCATCTGCGCCATGTCATCGTGCATCGCGATCGGGTGCCGCCCGACTTCGCCGGCCGCATCGAGCTGGCCGACCATCGCAAGGCCGCCGACTACACGGTGGCCAAGGTGCGCGTCGGCATGCTGGAAGTTGCCATCGACACCCTCGTGCTGCTGGTGCTGACCATAGGCGGCGCGCTCGGCATGATCGACCAGGCCCTGCGCGCGCAGCTCGGTGGCGGCTACCTTTACGGCCTCGCGCTGTTCGCCTGCGTCGGTGTGCTTGGCTTCGTCATCGGCCTTCCGGCGAGCCTCTACCGTACCTTCCGCATCGAGGCGCACTTCGGCTTCAACAAACTCACCTGGCCGCTGTGGTTTGCCGATCTGGCCAAGGGCGTCGCGCTCACCGTGCTGATCGGCGGCCCGCTGCTGCTCGCCGTGCTGTGGCTGATGGATGCCATGGGCAAGAACTGGTGGTTCTACGTCTGGCTGGTCTGGCTGGGCACCAACCTGCTGGTGCTGTTCCTCTACCCGACCGTGATCGCGCCGCTATTCAACAAGTTCACACCACTTGAGGATGCATCGCTGAAAGCCCGCATCGAGACCCTGCTGGCACACTGCGGCTTCACTTCCTCGGGCCTGTTCGTCATGGATGGCTCCAAGCGCTCGGCCCATGGCAACGCCTATTTCACCGGCTTCGGCCGGGCCAAGCGCATCGTGTTTTTCGACACTCTTCTGGAAAAGCTGTCGCCGGAAGAAATCGAAGCCGTGCTGGCGCATGAACTCGGCCACTTCAAGCATCGCCACGTGATCAAGCGCATCGTCCTCAGTGGTGTTTTGAGCCTGGCCTTCCTCTGGCTGCTCGGCCAGTTGATCGACCAGCCCTGGTTCTTTGCCGGACTAAAAGTCGGCGCTGGCGATACGGCGTCAGGCGCGGCAATGGGCCTGCTGCTGTTCTCGATGGTACTGCCAGTGTTCCTCTTTCCGCTGGCACCGCTGACCTCCGCGCTCTCGCGCCGCCACGAATACGAAGCCGACGCCTACGCTGCCAAGCAAACCGCCGCCGCCGACCTGATCGCGGCGCTGGTCAAGCTCTACCGCGACAACGCCGCGACGCTGACACCGGACCCGCTGCACTCGCTGTTCCACGATTCCCATCCACCCGCCAGCCAGCGCATCGCTCGGCTCGGCACACCGTAAAGGACCCGACATGGCCCTCGTCTGCGACCTCTCCAAAGGAAGGTGTAAACCCTGCGAGGGCGGCGTGCCGCCGCTCACCGACGCTGAAGCCGCCACCCTGCTCGCCACGCTCGACGGCTGGCAGCGCCAGGGCGGCGTCATCAGCAAGACCTTCAAGTTCAAGAACTACCACGAGACCATGGCCTTCGTTAACGCCACGGCCTGGATCTCGCACCGCGAGGACCACCATCCCGACCTCGCCGTCGGCTGGGGCCAGTGCACGGTCAGCTACACCACGCACGCAATCGACGGCCTCTCCGAAAACGACTTCATCTGCGCGGCCAAGATCGATGCGCTGCTTACCCTGTAACGCTCGTTGAGCAAGCCATTGCCCAGGCGCGGAACCATCGTCGCCGCCTTCGGCCGGCACTATGAAATCGAACTCGCCGACGGCACCCTCGCCACGGGCTTCCCGCGCGGCAAGAAAAGCCCCTTCGCCGTCGGCGACGAAGTTGAGCTCAGCGCCGACGGCCAGATCACCGGCCATGCGCCGCGCCGCAGCCTGCTCTACCGCAGCGACGCCTACCGCGAAAAGCTGATCGCCGCCAACGCCACGCAATTGCTGCTGGTGGTTGCCACCGATCCCTCGTTTTCCGACATGCTGCTCAGCCGCGCGCTGGTCGCCGCCGAGCATCAGGGCCTGCACACCACCATCGTCCTCAACAAGAGCGATCTCACTGCGGCACTCCCCGCCGCAAGGAAGCTGCTGGCGCCCTTTGTCACGCTCGGCTGCCGTGTCGTCGAACTCTCCGCCAAGCTCGACGCCTCGCCGCTGCTGCCGCTGCTGGCGGGCGAGTGCTCGGTGCTGGTCGGACAAAGCGGCATGGGCAAATCGACGCTGACCAACGCCCTGGTGCCCGGCGCCGCCGCGCCCACGCGCGAGCTATCGACCGCGCTCGACAGCGGCAAGCACACCACCACCTACGCGCGCCTCTACAAACTGCCCAATGACACATGCCCGGGTGGAACGCTGATCGACAGCCCCGGCCTGCAGGAATTCGGCCTCAAGCACCTGACGCCGCAGGAAATCGAATTCGGCTTCGCCGAGTTCCGCCCCTTCCTCGGCCAGTGCCGCTTCCGCGACTGCCAGCACGACGCCGAACCCGGCTGCGCCATCAAGGCCGCGGTCGACGCTGGTACGATTCACCAACGCCGCCTCGACCACTTCCACCAGTTCATTTCCGAGAACCGACATGGATCGCACTGAGCGCTTCTACAAAATCGACCAGATGATCCACGACCGGAAGCTGGTGCCCTTCGTCGACCTGATGGAAGCGCTGGAAGTCTCGCGTGCCACGCTCAAGCGCGACCTCGAATACATGCGCAACCGCCTCAATGCGCCCATCGTCTGGGACAGGGACGCCGGCGGCTACCGCTTCGACACGCCGCACGCCGAAGCCGGCGCACAATACGAGCTGCCCGGCCTGTGGTTCAACTCCGGCGAGGTGCATGCGCTGTTGACCATGCAGCACCTGCTGACCGACCTCGACCCCGGCGGCATCCTCACGCCGCACATCCGGCCGCTGATCGCGCGGCTCAACAGCCTGCTCGGCAGCGCCGAAAACACCGCCGAGGAGATCCGCCGCCGCGTGCTGATCGTGGGCTTGGGCAAGCGCGACCTGAAGCTCGCGCATTTCGAAAAGGTCGGCGCCGCGCTGCTGCGCCGCAAACGCCTCGCCATCACCTACTTCGCCCGCGGCAGCGG
>CAYNGV010000112.1:0-6646 GCA_964397005.1 uncultured Sulfuritalea sp.
CTAGATACGCTTTCGCATCGCACCATCAAAGGCCCTTCGGGGCCTTTTTAAATTCAGCAACACACTGTTTTGTTGAATATTCCTGCCGCCGTCCATTTTTTGTTGCAACGCACCAAAAAACTCTTGACATGACGGCTTTCACCCCTATAATACGAACCATGATGCACTGCAACATCGCCCAGGCAAACAAGGGTGAGCAAGACAAATACAAATTTCGCGCACTTTTTTGAGTCCAATTCAAGGAGATCACCATGAACGCCACTACCGAACAATTCGCCAGCGCCAACAAGGCCAACGTCGAAACCCTGCTGACCATTGCCAACACGGCATTCGCCAGCGCCGAGCGCCTTGCCGCACTCAACCTCAACACCGCCCGCGCCATGCTGGAAGACAGCGTTGCCAGCGCCAAGGCCCTGCTCGCCGTCAAGGACGTGCAGCAACTGGTCGCCATGCAAACCACGCTGGCTCAGCCCGCCGTTGAGAAGGCCGTTGCCTACTCGCGCAGCGTGTATGAGATCGCCACCCAGACCCAGGAAGAACTGTCGAAGGTTGTCGAAGGCCAGTTTTCCGAAATCAACAAGAATGTCGCTTCCGTGCTCGACAAGGCCGCCAAGAACGCCCCGGCTGGTTCCGATGTCGCCGTGGCTGCCGTGAAGTCGGCGATTGCCGCCGCCAACTCGGCCTACGACAGCATGACCAAGGCTGCCAAGCAAGTCGCCGAAATCGCTGAAGCCAACGTCGCCGCCGCCACCACCGCGACGGTCAAAGCTGTCGGCAACGGTGCCACCGCGCCGAAGGCCAAGAAAGCCGCCTAAGCGACTTTCCTAACGTCTCCTCCTCCGGCCCCGCAAAAGGGCTGGTTTCAGACCCGACCCCGCAAGGCGTCGGGTCTTTTTTCGCCGAAAAAAGTCGGCGCTGGCGAGGCGGCGATTACAGCGCCCGCAAGCGCTCGCCTGCCGCCGCCAGCGTCGCTTCGTTCTTGGCGAAGCAGAAACGAATCACGCGCTGATCGTCGCCATCGGGATTGAAGACCGAAACGGGAATCGCCGCAACGCCGTGCTGCTTGGTCAGCCGCTGCACAAAACTCGTATCCGGCTCGTCGCTGATCGCGGCATAGGTCGCCAGTTGAAAATACGTCCCGGCGCAGGGCAGCAGGACAAAGCGCGAACCCTCGAGTTGCTGGCGGAAGAAATCGCGCTTGGCCTGATAGAAGCTCGCCAGATTGTCGGCAAACTCCGGGTGCTCCCGCATGAAATCGGCCAGCGCAAGTTGCGTCGGGTGGTGCACGGTGAACACGATGAACTGGTGCGCCTTGCGAAACTCGCTCATCAGGGCCCGCGGCGCCAGGCAGTAGGCGACCTTCCAGCCGGTCACGTGATAGGTCTTGCCGAAACTGGAAACGACGAAGCTGCGCTCGCGCAGGCCCGGATAGCGCGTTACGCTTTCATGCCGCAAACTTCCGTCGCCGCCGGCGCCCTGGCCGAACACCACATGTTCGTAGACCTCGTCGCTGACGACGACGATCTTGGTGTTCCGCACCAGCGATTCCAGCATCGCCATGTCGTCCGCCGACCACACCGCGCCACTCGGGTTGTGCGGCGAATTGATGATGATCATCCGCGTGCGCGGCGTGATCAGGGCGCGCACCTCATCCCAGTCGGGCTTGAACTCGGGAAAGCGCAGATGTGCATATACGGCATGGCCGCCGTTGAGCTCGATGCCCGGCACGTAGGAATCGTAGACGGGCGCAAAAACGATGACCTCGTCGCCGGACCGGACGCAGGCGGCGATGGCGGTAAAGATCGCCTGGGTCGCGCCCGCCGTCACCGTGACTTCGGATTCCGGATCATAGGTGGCGAGGTAGAGCCGCGCGACCTTTTCGGCGATGGCCTCGCGCAATGAAGGCACGCCGGCCATCGGCGGATACTGGTTGGCGCCAGCCGCCATGTGGTGCGTGACGCGATCCAGCAGGAGCGGCGACGGCGAAAAGTCGGGAAAGCCCTGCGAAAGGTTGATCGCGCCATGTTCCGCGGCAAGCCGCGACATGACGGTGAAGATCGTGGTGCCGACGTTCGGCAGACGGGAAGGAAGGAAGAGTGCCACGGCAATTCAGGGGACAGCGGCAACGTCGGCGCGCGGCGCCGGCAAGCTTCTGTCCGCTTTGGTCAATCCAGTCCGAGCAGTTCGACCTCGAACACCAGCGTCGCATTGGGTGGAATCACACCGCCTGCACCGCGCGCGCCGTAGCCCAGTGCCGACGGTATCGTCAGCTTGCGCGTGCCGCCGATCTTCATGCCCTGCACGCCCTCGTCCCATCCGGCAATGACGTGCCGGGCGCCAAGCGCAAACTCGAAGGGCTCGTTGCGATCCTTGCTCGAATCGAATTTCGAACCGTCCGTGAGCCAGCCCGTGTAATGCACGGAAACCGTCTGTCCGGCGCAGGCTTCAGCACCTTCGCCGACAATCAGCTCTTCAATGACAAGCCCGCTGGCCGTGGTGGTCTGACTCATTGTGGTGCTCCAGATTGTTGATTGAACGATGCGTCCATTATGCCTTGGAACCCCCGATCAGCGGCGGATGGAAGATTCCGTCAGCGAAGCTTGGCGGTAGCGGACGCGAGAAGAGATAGCCCTGAAATTTTTCGCAGCCGAGGCCGCGCAGGACGTCCAGTTGTTCGCGGATTTCGACGCCCTCGGCGAGCGTGTCGAGGCCAAGGCTTTTCGCCAGGCCGATGATGGCCGAGACGATCGCCGCGTCTTCCGGATCGACGGTGAGGTCACGGACGAAGCTCTGATCGATTTTCAGCTTATGCACCGGGAAACGCTTGAGATAACTCAGGCTGGAATATCCGGTGCCAAAATCATCAATCGCCAAACGCACACCCATGGCGGCAATCTCCTGGAGTTTGTCGCGGGTCTCGTCGATATCCTGCATCAGGGTCGTTTCGGTGATCTCCAGTTCCAGCAGCCGGGCCGGCTGCCCCGTATCGAGAAGAGCCCGGTGCAGGGTCTCGACCAGGTTCTTCTGCCGGAACTGGCGCGGCGAGAGGTTGACCGAGATGGGTAGCAGAGGACGCCCCTCCTGCTGCCAGGCGCGATTCTGTCGCAGCGCTTCGACCAGTACCCATTCGCCGATGGGCACGATCAGTCCGGTTTCCTCGGCGATCGGAATGAAATCACCCGGCGCGATCAATCCATCCTGCGGGTCATTCCAGCGCACCAGCGCCTCCATGCCGCATGCAGTGCGCCGCGGCCAATCGATCAGGGGCTGATAATGCAACACCAGTTGCCCGGCCTCAATGGCGTGGCGCAGCCGGTTTTCCAGTGTGAAAAAATGCTCGGCCTGCTGGTTCATCGCCGTCGCGAAAAACTGGAAGTTGTTACGCCCAGCCGCCTTGGCGTGATACATCGCCGTGTCGGCGCTTTTCATGAGGCCGAACACTTCGTCGCCGTCATCGGGAAAGATGCTGATGCCGATCGACGGCGTCGCACGCAGCTGGTGGCCCTCTATGCTCACCGCCGACGCCAGCGCGCCGAGAATCTTTTCCGCCACCTGCACCACATCATCGGGTGACGACACCTCGTGCAGCACGACGACGAACTCATCGCCGCCCAGACGCGACACCGTATCGACGGCGCGCACCACGCTCTTCAGCCGCTCGGCGACGTGCTTCAGCAGTTCGTCACCGATGGCGTGGCCGAGGGTGTCATTCACATTCTTGAAGCGATCGAGGTCGAGGAACATCACCGCCACCCGATGCCGGTCGCGCATCGCCTGGGCCAATGCCTGCTCCAGCCGGTCGTGCAGCAGCGTGCGGTTGGGCAGGCCGGTCAGGCCGTCGTGGTGGGCGACATGCCAGATGCGTTGCTCGGCCTGCATCCGCTCGAAGACTTCTTCCTGCAACTGCGTGTTGGCGCTGGCCAGCTCGGCGGTGCGCTCGACGACGCGCTGCTCCAGCTCCTCGTGCGCGCGCGAGAGCGCCTCCTCGGCACGATGGCGCTCGGTAACGTCCTCGAAGATCAGCGTGAGGTCGATGCTGTCGCTCTCGCCGACCACCCGGCGCGCGGTCATGCGCACCCAGAGCGCGTGACCGTCGCGGTGTCGCACGCGAACCTCGCTGATGTGCGTATCGCCGGCCAGGAGCGTCGGCAGGGACTCCGCGCCGGCCTGCTGGTAGTCCGCCTCGCAGAAAAAGAACACCCGTGTCGAGCGCCCGATCAGGTCCGCCACGGCGTAGCCGAAAATCTCCGCCAGACGACGGTTGCAGCGCTGCACCACGCGGTCGCGCACGAACAGGATGCCGACCGCCGTGTTGTCGAAGATCAGCTGTTGTTCCTCGAACGCCTGGCGTGCCCTTTCCTCGGCCTCGCGCGTCGCGGTGATGTCTTCGGCGACCCATACCGAGCCGGCGTGCGGACTGGCCGGATCGAAGGCGCTGCCACTCAGGCGCAGCCAGGCGACGCTGCCATCGGGGTGCACGTAGCGCTGCTCGCGGCGATGCACGCCGCCCGCCGCCAGTTCGGCGTAGGCCTCGGCGCCGATGCCCTGGAATTCCTCGTCACTGTTGTAGATCCGCCGCGCCGACTGCCCGATCAGCGTCCCCTCCGGCATGTCGAAGATTTCCTCGAAGCGCCGGTTGCCGCGCACGAAAACCCGGTTGCGCACCACGGCGATGCCCACCGACGCCGTGTCCAGCACCGCCGACAGTTCGCGCGTGCTGCGTTCGAGGGCCTCGGTCATCAGGCGATCTTCGGAGATATCCTCGATCATCCACAAGGTACCGTCGCGGGGATGCTGGGGATCGACCGCCTTGGCCGAGACGCGACACCAGAACAGCGTGTCGTCCTTGCGCTTGAGCTGGGTCTCGGCGCGAAACGGTCGCCCGGCGGCCAACACCGGCCCGGCCTCTCGCCCCAGCGCGGAATAAGCTTCCTGATTTTCGTAAAGAATGAGCGCCGGCTGATCGACGAATTCGGCGAGGGTGTAGCCGAACATCTCCGCGCACAGCCGATTGGCCTGGATCAGGCGGCGATTGTGGGTAAACAGAATCCCGATCGTGGCGTTCTCGAAAATCGCGTTGAGTTCCAGCGCGGCTTTCTTCTGTGGCAGTGACAGCGGACTGCTGCTCATCGCGCCGGATCCGGTTCGGTGCCTGCTTCAAGCACGCGCAGCAGCGAAGAACTGTCATCCCTGCCCCAGCCCGATCCCATCAATGCGTTCAACTGTTGCCATACAGCGGCAGACACCGGCAGGGCCGCGCCGATCTTCACCGCTTCGTCCATCAAGAGCGCGTAGTCCTTGTGGTGCAAACGGGCTTCGACACCCGGCGCAAACTCGCGGGCCGCCATGCGGCCACCGAACACCTCCAGCACGCGCGAGCCGGCCGAGCCGCCGAGCATTGCGCTGCGCACTTTCGCAAAGTCCACACCGGCGGCCTCGGCCAGCCGTGCCGCCTCCGCACACGCCTCGATCGCCGCGACCATCACCATCTGGTTGCAGGCCTTGGCGACCTGACCCGCGCCGACTTCACCAACCCGCACAATGGTCTTGCCCAGGACCTCGAAGATCGGCTGGAGCCGTGTCGCCAGCGCCGTCCCACCAGGGGATACCGCTTCGCATAACTTTCCGCCCCACATGATGGACAGCGTGGCGGCCTGCGCGCCACCGCTGCCGCCCGACACCGGGGCGTCGACGAAATCGACACCGCCCCCGGCATACATGGCGGCAATACGCCGCGCCGCGTCCGGCGCGATCGTGGAAAAGTCCAGATGTATGCCGCCAGGAGAAAAACCTTGCGCCAGTTCGCCGGCAAGCGCTTCCACATCGGCACTGCCGGTCACGTTGGTGCAGACAATTTCACTCGCCCGTGCCACGGCTGCCGGCGAAGCGCACCAGGTCGCGCCCCGCGCCAACAGAAAGTCGGCGCTGGCGGGACGGCGGCTCCAGACCGACAACTCGTGTCCGGCCCTCAGCAAATGCTCCGCCATGGGTTTGCCCATGGCACCGAAGCCTATGAATCCCAGCCTCATGTCTCAGACCTCGGGCGTGCTCATTTTCTCCAGCAGCTGCAGCGCCGAGATCGAATCATTCTCGCCCATGCCGCAGCCGACGATGGCGTTGAAGATCTGCGCCGTCGCCGCCGCCGAGGGCAGCATGAGGCCCAGGCGATGCGCCTCTTCCATGACGATGCGCAAATCCTTCTGGTGCATCCAGGCCTTGAAGCCCGGCTTGAAGTTGCGGTCGAGCATGCGCTGGCCGTGGTTCTCCAGAATCTTCGAGTAGGCAAAACCGCCGAGCAGCGCCTCGCGCACCTTGGCCGGATCGACGCCGCTCCTGGCCGCGAAGTTGAACGCCTCCGCCACGGCCAGCACGCCGACGCCGGTGAGGATCTGGTTGCAGGCCTTGGCCACCTGACCGGCGCCCGAGTCGCCGATCAGCGTCACCGACTTGCCCATCTTCTCCAGCAGGGGCTTCACTTTCTCGAAGGCCGCCGGCGTGCCGCCAACCATCACCGTCAGCGCCGCATTGATGGCGCCGGTTTCGCCCCCCGACACAGGGGCGTCGACGAACTCGATGCCTTTCTCGGCCAGTCGCTGGCCGATGCTGCGCGCCGCATTCGGGTTGATGGTGGACATGTCGACCACGA
>CAYNGV010000113.1:0-6535 GCA_964397005.1 uncultured Sulfuritalea sp.
GGTGCTTCTGGTAGTGCTTGCGACGGCGCATCTTGAAAATGGTGACCTTGGGATGACGGCCCTGAGCGATCACTTTCGCGGTGACTTTGGCGCCGGCGAGCATGGGAGAACCGATCTTGACCGATTCGCCTTCGCCGACCATGAGTACCTGGTCGAGAGTGATTTCAGTGCCTACATCAGCCGGTATCTGTTCTATTTTGAGTTTTTCGCCAGCGGCAACGCGATACTGCTTGCCACCGGTTTTTATGACCGCATACATGATGGAGACTCCAATGGGATGACGCAAAGAACCGCGCAGTATACAGAGAGGCGGCCGTCCGGTCAAATTTTTAGCGTCCGGACGGTGGCGTGTAGCCGATGGCCAGCGAAATGGCGTCGGCGGTTTCCTTGACCAGGGCGGCCCAGTCCGGACTGTGACGCTCGGCCGGGGCGGAAACCGAGAGGCCGGCAACCAGTTCGCCGCTATCGTCGCGCACCGGCGCGGCAATGCAGCGCAGGCCCTGCTCGATTTCCTCGTTGTCGAAAGCCACGCCGTGGCGTCGCGCACGGTCGACTTCGCGTTCCAGCGCAGCCAGCGTGGTCAGCGAGGTCGGGGTGTAGCCGGGCAGACCGGTGCGTTTGGCGTACTCGCGGAGTTTTTGCGGGCCGTCCTCGGCGAGGTACAGCTTGCCCACCGCAGTTACATGCAGGGGCGCGCGGGCGCCGACCAGATGCACCACGCGCACCGACGAACGGCCGCTGGAGGTGCGTTCGACATAGACGATCTCGTCGCCCTGGCGCACGCCGAGATTGACGCTTTCACCGAGCTGCTGGTGCAGGCGCTGCATCAGCGGCATGGCGGCCTGGCCGATGCTGATGCGCGATTTGACCACGTTGCCGAGTTCCAGCAGGCGGATACCGAGCCGGTAGGTGCCGGGATCGGCGCGCTCGACAAAACCGGAGGTGGCCATTGCGGCCAGAATGCGATGCGCGGTCGACGGATGCAGACCCGTCTCCAGCGCCAATTGCTTGAGGCTGACCGGATCGGGATGATAGGAAAGGACATCGAGCAGTTTCATCATGCGCTCGATGACCTGGATGCCGCTGCGGGCTTCCGGCGCGGCATCCGTGCGGGGTGACGGCACGGCAATCTCTTTGTGGCAACGGAACTTCGGATACTATAGCAAAACCCGCAAAAGCCTTCGCCGGCCAGCAGCGATCAACAATCAACGACATACGGAGTGAGGCCTTGGCAAACAAGCGCGTTGGACTTTTTGTGACCTGCCTGGTGGATTTGATGCGCCCGCGCATCGGCTTTGCCACCCTGAAACTGCTGGAAACCGCCGGCTGCGAGGTGATCGTGCCGGACACCCAGACTTGCTGCGGCCAGCCGGCGTGGAACTCCGGTGATGCGCCGGGCGCAGTGGCATTGGCGAAAAAGACCATCGCCGAGTTCGAGGGCTTCGACTATGTGGTGACCCCGTCCGGGTCCTGCGGCGACCACATCCGCACCGAGTACCCGACCCTGCTGGCGGAAGAACCCGACTGGTGCGGGCGCGCCATGGCGCTCGCCAGCCGCACTTACGAACTGACCGACTTCCTGGTGACGGTGCTGAAGGTCGACAGCGTGCCGGGCGACTACCAAGGCACCGTGACGTACCACGATTCCTGCACCGGGCTGCGCAGCTTGGGGCTAAAGCAGCAGCCGCGCGCGCTGCTGGCGAAGCTGAAAGGCGTCAGCCTCAAGGAGATGAACGGTTGTGAAGAGTGCTGCGGCTTCGGCGGCACTTTCTCGGTCAAATTCGGCGAGGTGTCGGCGGCGATCGCCGAGCGCAAGTGCGACAACGTACTGGCCAGCGGCGCGCAGGCCGTGGTCGGTGGCGACCTGGGTTGCCTGTTGAACATCGAAGGCAAGCTGCGGCGCATGGGCGACGAGACGACGCAGGTGCTGCACGTTGCCGAAGTGCTGGCCGGGAGGGTCTGAATCGTGGAAATCAAATCCATGCACTTCAAGGCCAACGCCAGCGCCAAGCTGGCGGACGTGGTGCTGCAAGGCAACCTGAAAAATGCCAAGGGCAAGTTCGTCACCAAGCGCGCCGAGGCGATCAAGGACCTCGATGATTTCGAGGGCACACGCGATGCGGCCGAGGCCATCCGCAACAAGGTCATCGACAACCTCGACCTGTGGCTCGAAGCCTTCGAGCGCAAGGCGCTGGATACCGGTGCCAAGGTGCTGTGGGCCAAGGACGGGGCCGAGGTGTGCCGCTTGGTGACCGAGATTGCCCGGAGCCACGGCGTGAAGAAGGTCACCAAGTCGAAGTCGATGCTGTCCGAAGAGGCCGGGCTCAATCAGGCGCTGGAAGCCGCCGGCATCCAGCCGGTGGAAACCGACCTCGGCGAATACATCCTGCAGGTCGACAACAACGAGCCGCCCAGCCACATCATTGCGCCGGCCGTGCACAAGAGCCTGAACGATGTCGCCGACCTGTTTCACCGGGTGCATGGAACGCCGCGCAAGACCGAAATTCCGGCATTGACGCGGGAAGCGCGCGAGGTGCTGCGCGGGCATTTCCTGTCGGCCGAGATGGGCCTGTCGGGCGGCAATTTCCTGGTGGCTGAAACCGGCTCGGTGGCACTGGTCACCAACGAGGGTAACGGCCGCATGGTGACCACGATGCCCAAGGTGCATGTCGTCATCACCGGCATCGAGAAGGTGATCCCGACCCTGGAAGACCTGTCGACGCTGATGCGCCTGCTGCCGAGATCAGCCACCGGGCAGTCGATCTCCAACTATTTCTCGATCCTCACCGGAGTGAAGAAGCCGGAGGAGCACGACGGCCCCGAGCATCTCTACTTCGTGCTGGTGGATGCCGGCCGCGCCGACGTGGTGGGTGGCGACTTCCACGCCATGCTGCGCTGCATCCGCTGCGGCGCCTGCATGAACCATTGCCCCGTGTACCAGACCATCGGCGGCCACGCCTACGGCTGGGTCTATCCGGGGCCGATGGGCTCGGTGCTGACGCCGTTGTATGCCGGCATCGAGAACTCGATTGATTTGCCGCACGCGGCCACCCTGTGCAACCAGTGCGGCATCGTCTGCCCGGTAAAAATTCCGTTGCCCGACCTGCTGCGCAAGCTGCGCGAAAAGCAGACCGAGCGCGGCTTGCGGCCGCTCACCGAGCGCATCGGCTTGCGGCTGTGGGCCTGGGTCGCGCAGCAGCCGAGGCTCTACGGGCTGGGCGCGAGCTTCGGCGCGCGCTATCTGAAGTGGCTGGCCGGCGATTCCAATCGCATCCGCGTGCTGCCGACCGCACCCGAGTGGACGCTGGGCCGCGATTTCCCGGCGCCGCAGGGCAAGACTTTCCGCGAGCTTTACGCAGCGCGGCAGAAGAAGACAAAGGAAACGACATGAGTTCCCGTGATGACATCCTGGGTCGCGTGCGCGCCGGCCTTCATCGCAACGCCGGCAATGCAGCCGCGGGCCGCGAGGTGATGCTGGCCGCCCTGTCGAACCGCAGCCAGGGCCCCAAGCCGGCCTTCGACGCCACCCCGCAAGCCCTGTTGGAGCGCTTCCGCATCAAGTCCGAAGTGCAAGCCAGCACGGTGGACATCGTCGCTGCGGACGCCGATGTGCCGGCGGCAGTCGCGCGCTACCTGAGCGACATGAAGCTGCCGAAAACGGCCGTGGTCCAGCCGGCGCTGGCGGCGCTGGAATGGGCCGGCGCCGGGCTCACGGTCGAAGCGCGCGGCGCGCGCGATGCCGACCTGGTCGGCATCACCGGCTGCTTCTGCGCCGTGGCCGAAACCGGGACACTGATGATGTGTTCCTCGCCCGATACGCCGGCGGCGGTGAGCCTCCTGCCGGAAACGCACATCGCGATTGTCCGCGCTTCGCGCATCGTGCCCTACATGGAGGACGCATGGAACCTGGCGCGCGCCGAACTCGGCAGCCTGCCGCGCGCCGTGAATTTCATCTCCGGCCCGTCACGCACCGGCGACATCGAGCAAACCATCGTGCTCGGCGCGCATGGGCCGTATCGCGTTCACTTGGTAATCGTCGAGAACTGAGATGCGCTGGCTGCTGGTTGCCCTGTTTATCGCCGTATCGCCAGCGCCGAGTTTTGCCCAGATCGGCGAAGAAATCCTGCCGCCGGTGTTTGTCGAAACCCTGCTCGAACTCCCCGACGACGCGGCCCAGGCAGCGAAATCCGGCAAGCGGCTGCTGCTGTATTTCGGCCAGGTGGGCTGCCCCTACTGCAAGGAGCTGATGCAGACCAGCTTCACGCAGAAGGCCATCGTGGACAAGACGGCGAAGCATTTCCTGCCGATCGCCTTCAACCTGTTCGGCGACCGCGAGGTCACCTGGTTCGACGGCAAGCTGCGCAGCGAAAAAGAATTCGCCAAATTCCTCAAGGTGCAGTTCACGCCCACGCTGCTGCTGCTCGACGAGAAGGGCAACATCATTGCGCGCATCAACGGCTATTACCCGCCGCATCGTTTCTCCGCCGCGCTCGATTACTCGGTGCAGCGGCTGGAGGGCAAGCGCTCGTTTGCCGAGCACATGAAGGCCGTGCCGCAAACCGGCGCCAGCGCCACGCTTCACGAGCAGCCCTTCTTCATGAAGCCGCCCTTGAACCTTGCCCGCAAACGGGGCGACAAGCCGCTGGCCGTGCTGTTCGAGTCGCGTCACTGCGCGCCCTGCGACGAGTTGCACGAGGAAGGCTTCAAGCGCGACAAGACGCTGGCGGCGATTTCGAAGCTGGACGTCGCGCGCCTTTCGTTGTCCGGGCGCGATGCGCTGACCACGCCGGACGGGCGCAGCAGCAACGCCGAAGCCTGGGGCAAGCAACTCGGGATCAGCTACACGCCGAGCGTGGTGTTCTTCGACGATCGGGGCAAGGAGGTGTTTCGCCTCGAAGCCTATGTGCGCCCTTTCCACTTCACGTCGTCCTTCGAGTACGTCGCCAGCGGCGCCTATCGCAAGGAGCCGGAGTTCCAGCGCTTCCTGCAGAACAAGGCCGAGCACATGAAGGACAGTGGCGAGAAACTGGAACTCTGGAAATAGGCGTTCAGTTTGCGGCGAGGAATCGCTCGAATTCGGCCAGTGGCAGCGGCCGGCTGAACAGGTAGCCCTGGTAGGCGTGACAGCCATGCCGTTCAAGGAACTCACGCTGCGCCTCGGTCTCGACGCCCTCGGCGATGGCATTCAGGCCCAACCCCCTGGCCATGGTGATGATGGTTTGCGTGATGATGCCGTCGCTGGTGTTGTCGGGAAGCTTGAGCACGAAGGCCCGGTCGATCTTGAGCTGGTCCAGCGGCAGCCGGGTCAGGTAGGACAGCGACGAGTAGCCGGTGCCGAAGTCGTCGAGCGAAAAGGCAATGCCGAGCGCCTTGATCGTCTGCATTTTGCGGATGGTGTCCTCGACATTGTCCAGCACCAGGCTCTCGGTCAGTTCCAGTTTCAGCCGCTTCGGGTTGGCGCCGCTGGCTTCCATGACTTCGCGTATCTGATCGACAAAATCAGCTTGACGGAACTCGCGCGGACTGACATTCACTGCCAGTTGCAGATCGCGGGTGCGTGCATCTTCCGACCATGCCTTGAGTTGGGCGCAGGCCGTTGCCAGCACCCAGCGGCCGATGGGCAGGATCAACCCGGTTTCCTCCGCCAGCGGGATGAAGCTGAGCGGCGACACGGGGCCGTGCTCGGGGCTATGCCAGCGCAGCAGGGCTTCGGCGCCGATGACGCGGCCCCGGCCGTCGACCTGCGGCTGATAGTGCAACGAGAGCTCTTCGCGCTCCAGCGCCAGATGCAGGCCGCCTTCCAGTTCATGCCGGTCCCTTGCGGCCTGGTTCATGGCGGCAGTGAAGAACTGAACGTTGTTGCGCCCCGCGGATTTGGCGTGATACATCGCGGTATCGGCGTTCTGCATCAGTACATCCGCAGTTTCGGCATCGTCGGGAAAGACCGCGATGCCGATGCTGGGCGTGGTATGCAGCTCATGTGATTCGATGCGATAGGTCAATCCCAGCGTCTTGAGAATCTTGTCGGCTACGATGCCAGCGGCGGTCGCCTCGACGCCGGTCAGCACCACCACGAACTCGTCGCCCCCCAGGCGCGCGACCACGTCGCTGTCCCTCACGCTGGCCGTCAGCCGGACCGCGACCTCCTGCAGCAGGCCGTCGCCGACATGATGACCGAGGGTGTCGTTGATGTTCTTGAAGCGATCCATGTCGATGAACATCAGGGCCAGATGGTCGCCGTCCCGTCGCGCCGTGGCCAGTGCCTGATCGAGGCGCCCCTGCAGGTTGTAGCGGTTGGGCAGGCCGGTCAGCGTGTCGTGCAGCGCGAGGTGGTTGATGCGCTCCAGAGCCACTTTCCGTTCGGTCATGTCGGTAAAGCTGCCGATGTAGTACTCGATCTCTCCCGCATCGTTTCTGACGGCGGAAATGGTGAGCCATTTGGGATAGAAGCTGCCGTCCTTGCGTTTGTCCCACACCTCGCCCTGCCAGAAGCTCTGGTCGTTGATGGCCTGCCACATGGCCTTGAACTCATCGG
>CAYNGV010000114.1:0-6522 GCA_964397005.1 uncultured Sulfuritalea sp.
TGCCGTCCTCGATGGTGCCGAAGGTCATGCGGCTGGAGAAGGTGGTGCCCTGGTAGGAGGGCACCGACCAGGAATTGCTGCGGCAGCCGAACATGCCGAGAAAGCGCGCCAGCAGGCCCTCGATCTGGTCGGACTTGTGCAGCACGCAGTAAGAGGTGCCGGCATAGGCCTGGTCGAGGATGGCGGTCGGGCCGTACTGGGCCTTCAGCTCGACCATCTTTTTCGCGATGAAGTCGAGCGCCTCATCCCAGGAAACGCGCTTGAACCTGCCCGCGCCGCGCTCGCCCACGCGCAGCATCGGGTACAGCAACCTTTCCGGCGAGTAGATGCGCGAGCGGTAGGAACGCCCGCGCAGGCAGGCGCGCAGCTGCGGCACCTGCTCGGTCTCATGGCCGAAGGCGCCGCCGGCCTGGTAGCGGCCGTCGTCGGTCGACAGCCGCACGATGACGTCGCCCTTCTTGTGCGCCACCAGCATGTGGCGCGAGCCGCAGTTGTGGTCGCAGCTTGTCACCACCGTCTCGAGCTGGTCGTCGGTCGGATACGGCTCGTAGGCGTGGGCCCGCGCTTCCTTGCTGCCCAAAGTCAGTCCCGCCAGGCCGCCGGCCGCGGCCACGGCACCGCCTGCCGCAGCCGTCTTGAGAAAGCTGCGCCGCTGCGGATTGAGCAGCATGTCGTCCCAATATTCGTTCGTGCTCATGGCTTGCCTGTCGTCTGCTTCAGGAAACGCGCCTCGGACCGGGTCGGGCGGTCCTTCGCCCAATCGGGCACCTCGGCCGGCATGTCGGGCCAGGGCGTGCGCGCATAGGGATAGCTGATGCGGTACCAGGCGCGCCCGCCGTGGCAGCCGTAGCAGCTGTCGGCGCCAGACTGCCCTGCTTCCTCGATGGCCGCCGCATTGAGATACGTCACTTCATGCCGCTTCGTGCGCAAAGCGGCATGGCAGGTCAGGCAGTTGTTGCCGAACGCGTCCTTGTGCTCCTCCCACGGGCCCGGCATGCCCATGAGCTGCCATGGGTACTGGCCATGGCATTTCAGGCAGGTGGTTTCCGGATTGGCCTGCTTGCGCAGCGTGAAGCCGGCGTCCGACTGCGGCGCCGAATCGGCGGACGCACCCTGCGCCTCTTCGCGCGGATCGTGTCCCTGGTGGCAGGTGTTGCAGCGCAGGTTCATCAGCTGCTTCGCCAGCGGTGTCACGAGATGGCGTCGGTGGAAAGTATCCTGATCGCCAGCGTAGGTCGGCGTCTGCTGGTACCACGCGCGCATCGCTTCGGCCTGCACACCGGCTGGTGAGGCCTTGCGTACCTTGTCCTCGAGCACCTCGCGATGACAGTCCAGGCATTGCTCGTCGCCGGCCTTCTCGATGGCCGGACGGAAATGCAGGGGACTGTAGGTGGCCCGCAGATAGCTCATTTCCTCCGCCGCGGCTGGTTTGACGTAAGGCTCGAAATTCGGGCGCGGCCCGAGATCCGCGGCGATCCAATAGATGAAGCCCGCCGCCACGACAAGCACGGCGAGTGCGGAAGCGAGAGCCTGCCTCACGGCTTGCCTCCCTTCGCGTGCCAGCCGCGCAGGTCATACGGGCCGGTCATGCCCGGGCGATCAAAGGGCGAGTACCAGCTTCCCTGGCTGTCGAGAAAAGCCAGGCTACTCGGATAGGGTTCGGAAATGCCTGTCAGAGCCTGCTTGCGCCATTCGGCTACCGGGGCGAATGTCCGAACGATTGGAGCATTCTTCGGCCTGGCATTCGGCACCAGCCCGGCGACCGGATACCCCTCATCCGCAAAAATCACCGGCAAGGGGAAACAGGTCGAGGAAATGACGATAACCGCAAGGATATTTTTATTGAACAACGGCTTGAACATGGTCTGGTCATTCCGGGGCGTCATCGAGCGCAAAGCCAAAGGAAACATGGTATTGACGAATATCATATTTCAAGAAGGGTGCACGGGAGCACAACAACACGCCATGCTCCCGTTGTCGGGACTTGGCTTACTTCTTTTTGCCCTCCATACCCGACATGCCGCCCATTCCGGACATGCCCTTCTGGCCTTCCATGCCGGACATGCCGCTCATGCCTTGTTGGTCGGATTTTTTCTTGGCGGGCTTCTTCTTGCCTTCCATACCCTCCATACCCTCCATGCCGGACATGCCGCCCATGCCTTTCTGCCCTTCCATGCCGGACATGCCCTTCTGGCCCTCCATGCCGGACATGCCCTTCTGCCCTGACATGCCCGACATGCCCTTTTGACCGGACATGCCGCTCATGCCCTTTTGATCCTGGGCCATGGCCACAGTGGCCAAACCCAGGGTAACCGCGACTGCAATGATCTTCTTCATCATGATTTCCTCTCTTACATGCGCAAGAATGAGATAAATATTAGCGGCATGCGCCGCCATCCCTGAGAGTTTTCGGCACGTGAGCCTAAGTCCCTCTAGAAATACTTATGCAATTAATGCGCCAAGTTCATGATGAGTTTATCTGTTTGTTTAATCTTGATTATTTTTTGAAGCCGGTGGGCAAAGCAAGTGGGCTGCCAAAATGGCAGATGGAATCATGACAAAATGTCTCAATGAGCATTCAGCTTTTTAGAGCGTATTTCTCGATCAGCCGATACACCTGACGCTCGCTGATGCCGAGCACGGCAGCGGTCTTTTGCCGGTTGCCGCCATGCTTGGCAAGCGTTTGCTCCAAATACTGCCGCTCGATCTCCTCGAGTGAGGGCTCCCGGCCGAAGCGCAATTCGACGCCGCTGCCGCCATCTCCCGCACGCGGAATGAACGCCAAATGCTCGGCCAGAATCACCGAACCGGGCCTTGCGAAAATCACTGCCCGTTCCATGGCGTTGCGCAACTCGCGCACGCTGCCCGGCCAACTGTATTCGACCAGCAGCCTCATCGCCTCGGGTGCGATCTCCATCGGAGAAAAGCGGGTGAGATGGTCTACGAAATGCCCGGCGAGCGTAGGGACATCGTCGCGCCGCTCGCGCAGTGGCGGCACGCCGATGACGAAGCGAGACAGGCGGTAATACAGGTCGGCGCGAAACTGGCCGTCCTGCACCATGCGCCCGATGTCGCGGTTGGTCGCCGCCAGGAAACGCACGTCGGCAACCAGCGTTTTGGTCCCGCCCAGGCGGCGGAACGTGCCGCTTTCCATGACGCGCAGCAACTTGGCCTGGATGGGCGGCGCGATGTCGCCGATTTCGTCGAGGAACAACGTGCCCCCTTCCGCCTCCTCGATGAGGCCCTTCTTGAGCCGGTCGGCACCGGTGAACGCGCCGCGCTCGTGCCCGAACAGCTCGGATTCGAACAGGCTCTCCTGCAAACCGCAACTGTCGACAGCAATAAGCTCGCGTTCCGCACGCGCACTTTTCTCGTGAATGGCCCGGGCGACCATTTCCTTGCCGCTGCCTGATTCGCCGAGGACGAGCACCGTCGTTTCCGTGGGGGCCACCGCCTCGATCATGGCGCGCACCTTGCGCATCGCCGGGCTGTCTCCGATCATCGGTGCGGCCCGCTGCGAAGCGAGGCGCGAACGGTAGAACTGATTGAGCTCCTTCAACTGGGCGTTCTCGAGCACCCGGCGCACCGTCAGTTCCAGTTCGTCGAGATCGACCGGTTTGGTCAGGTAATCCGCAGCGCCCTGCCGAATTACGCTGACCGCATTGCGTATCGAGCCGAAGCCCGTCAACACGATGATGGGATATTGTCCCTTGAGCTCGTCGAGGATGCCCGCTCCGTCCTTGTCCGGCAGCTTGTAGTCGAGGATGATCGCGGCGGGCTCCATTTCCTGCAGCGTCGCCTGTGCCTTGCGCCAACTGTCCGCACCGCGCGCGTCGAATCCCATTTCGGCGAGCTGGCGGCACAACAGGGCGTTGAACACCGCATCGTCATCCCCGACAAGCAGCGATTTCCTCATGACGCCTCCACCGTCGCGGAAGACGCCAGCGGCAGCCTGACCGTGAAGCACGCACCCTTGCCGGGCGCGCTGGCCGCCTCGATGCGTCCGCCGAAACGCTCGACGATGTTCTTGACGATCGTCAATCCGAGACCGGTGCCGGCGACGCCATCCGCGCGCCGGCTGAAAAACGGATCGAAGATATGCTCCAGATGCTCCTCGGCGATACCGCAGCCGTCGTCTGCCACATCTATCGCCACCTCGCCGCCCTGCGCCATCGCGCTTACCCTCACAATGCCGCCTTGCGGCATGGCGTGATGAGCGTTCTGCAGGAGATTGAGCAGCACCATGCGCAGTTCACCTTCGTCCGCGAGCACATGAATCGGCGCGACAGGCGGCAGGAACATTTGCCGAATGCCGCGCGCCTGCGCATCGAAATCGAGCAATCGCGCGGTGTCGTCTATCGCGGCGACCACATCCACAATCTGGCGGCGCCCCTCGGGCTGGCGCGAGAGCAATAACAGCCGGCGGGTGACGGCGATGCAATTGTCTATTTCGCCGTCGACCAGTTCGAGATAGTCGCTGACGCGCGCCGGCTCGCTGCCCCCTGACTTGATTTCGCGTGCCAGGCCCTGCACCACGAGGCGGATCGAGGCGAGCGGATTGTGGATCTCGTGCGCCACGCCGGCGGCCAGCAGGCCGAGCTCCGACAATCGCTGTTCGTGCGAGACACGCGCCACCTGGGTCAAATCGCGAATCGATTCGACGATATACGCTTTCCCGCCGATGCCGATCCGCGCCGCGTGGACTTCGACCGCCAGGGTGGTGCCGTCGGCACGCAAATGTCGATGCGTTGCCTTCAACCGCGTTCCCTCCTCGCGGCATTCGACGAGCGGGCAGGAAACCAGAGTATCGACGCAGGGCGATTCGCGTCGGTGGCTGCTGGCATAGCAGGCCTTGCCGATCGTTGCCGCATGTTCGACGCCGAGCTGTTCGCAGTAAGCGCGATTGGCGAGCACGATACGCTTGTCGGCGGCGTCGATCACGCGCACGCCATCGGGAAGACCGTCAAGAACCTGCTGCAAATATGTCTCATGCGTGCGTATCTTCGCCATCTGCGCGGCGATACGCGCGGCCATGCGATTGAAGCGTGCCGCCAACCCGGCCAACTCGTCTTCTCCGCTGACGGCAACCGGTCTGTCCAGCCGACCCGTTTCGATGTCCGCGCTGGCTTCGCTGAGCCGGGCGACGGGCAACAGCACGCGACGGCGCAAAAGACGCCAGAGCAGGCCCAGGATAAGCGCCAGAACTGCGATGCCGGCCAGCGAAAACGCCACTGCGCCGACCCAGGCCTTGTGACGGATCTCGCGCGCCTCGTAATCCACGACCAGAACCCCGTTCACCGGATGCGCGGCTGCCGCGCCATGACAGCCTTCGCAGGGCGTCTTGTTGCGCACCTGGATGATGGAGCGCAACACCTCCTCGCCCGCTTCGTCATGAACAAATGCCGCGTCCGCCTTCGGTCCCGGGCCGGCGATCGTCAGTTGGGGATAGCGGCGGCCGATTGCCGGCGCCTCCGAGGCGAAACGCACTTCGCCCGCAGGATTGAGAATCATCACGCGGCGAATGCCCTGATGTCCGCCGAGCCGCTGCACGATGTCCGCAAGGCCGGGGACGTCGCGCTTGAGCATGGCGTTTTCCAGCGACGCCTGCAGCAGCAGATTGACGCCCATGGACGCTCGCGAGCGCTCTTCCAGAAGCTGCGCGCGGAAGGCAACCAGGATAAGCGCCAGCATGAGCGCCGATGCGAGTACCGCGACCAAACCGAGGTTCAGGAGCACATCGCGTTCGAGGGAGCGGCCGGGCTTCATGCGCGCATTATCTCCCATGGCCAGGCGCTCGCCTCGATCCACTCCCCGGGTCGCAATCCGTCCAGGGAAAACGGCCCGATCGAAGCCCGCACCAGGCGCAGGGTCGGATGCCCAACCTTTGCCGTCATGCGCCGGACCTGGCGATTCTTGCCCTCGCGCAGAACGATTTCCAGCCACGCCGTCGGGATGTGCTTGCGTTGCCGGATCGGCGGATCGCGCGGCCACAGGCCGGCCGGCTCGCCGACGCGCGCCGCCTCACAAGGCTTCGTGACGAAATCGCCGAGATCGACGCCCTGCCGCAGCCGCCGCAACGCCTCCTCGGTCGGCTCGCCCTCCACCTGCGCCCAATAGGTCTTGGGCAGCTTGTGTTGCGGGTCGGCAATGCATTTCTGCAATCGACCATCGTCGGTCAGCACCAGCAGACCCTCGCTGTCGGCGTCAAGCCGGCCGGCAGCATAAACACCGGGGATGGGGATGAACTCGGCCAGACAGCGGTGCCCCGCCTCGGGCGTGAATTGACTGAGGACGCCGTAGGGCTTGTTGAAGAGGAAAAGACGGCTCACGCCGTCTCGGCCTCGCGGTTCGGCATTGCCTGCGCGGACGCGTCCGCGAACATCCTGCAGAAACGCATTTCCTCCGGGTAGGGAAAGAAATCCGGCACGAAGCCGTCGAGGATCATCTGCTTGGTCTGCTGCCAGAATGTCGGCTCGAGCAAGTCGGCGTGGTGCTTCATGAAAACGCGCCGCGTGTCCGGGT
>CAYNGV010000115.1:0-6187 GCA_964397005.1 uncultured Sulfuritalea sp.
TGCAGCAGGGCTTCTTCTCGATCCAGCAGACCTGCCCGAAATGCCACGGCACCGGGCGCTACATCCCCGATCCCTGCGGCACCTGCCACGGCTCCGGCCGCGTCAAGCAGCACAAGACCCTGTCAGTCAAGATTCCGGTGGGCATCGACGAGGGCGACCGGATTCGCCTCACCGGCGAGGGCGAGCCCGGCGTCAATGGCGGCCCGCCGGGCGATCTTTACGTCCAGATCCACCTCAAGGCCCATTCCGTATTCCAGCGCGACCACGACGACCTGCATTGCGAAATGCCGGTCAGCTTCGCCACGGCGGCGCTCGGCGGCGAAATCGAGGTTCCCACGCTCGACGGTGTCGCCAAACTGAAGGTGCCCGCCGAAACTCAGACCGGCAAGGTGTTCCGTCTGCGCGGCAAGGGCATCAAGGGCGTGCGCTCGATCAGCCACGGCGACCTGCTCTGCCATGTCGTGCTGGAAACCCCGGCCAAACTTACCGACCGGCAGAAGGAACTGCTGCAGGAATTCGAAGTAATCAGCCAGGGCAACGCCCAGCGGCATAGCCCGCGCGCGCAAGGCTGGCTGGATCGGGTCAAGGATTTCTTCAGCAGTTGAGAAGCCCCCCGGAGCCGGCCGAAACGTTCCCAAAGGGACGCACCGCGCTGGCGTAACGGCGCTCTGCCGGAGCGGGCCAACCCCCTGAATTCCCGTTCTTTTCGACGCATTGAGCGCGTCGAAAGGGCTCAAGTCAGTCCAATCCCTGTCGTTATAGGCGCCATGACGCAGGGATTAAGACCATGAGCATTGATTCCGTACCGCCCACCCTTGGTGTCCAGGCCGTGTACCCCCGGCAGGACAAGAACGGGAGGCCAGGCCGCGAACCACCGCGTGACGGCAAGCCCGAACACCCTGAGCAAGAGCCGCAGGATCAGGAGCCGCTGGTCCGCAACTCGCTGGGGCAGGTAATCGGCAAGACCATCAACATCACTGCCTGAGCGCCGTCAGCTCGGGATCAGGCCCGGCGCCAGGTCGTCCCCTGCGGTCCGTCTTCCAGCACGATGCCGGCCGCTTTCAGTTCGTCGCGGATGCGGTCGGATTCGGCAAAGTTCCTGGCCTTCTTCGCCGTACCGCGAGCGCCGACTTTTGCTTCGATCTCCTCGTTGCTCAAACCGCCTTCGGGCGCGGCCTGAAGGAAGCTCTGCGGGTCGCGCTGGAGCAGGCCGAGCACGCCGCCCAGCGCCTTGAGTTGCCCGGCCAGCACGGCTTCGCCGCGATTCACCGCGCTCGCCAGATCGAACAGCACGGCCATCGCTTCCGGCGTGCCGAAGTCGTCGTCCAGCGCGGCCTTGAAACGCACGGCATGTGCCTCATTCCAGTCCACCGCAGTCTCGCCGGCAATTCCTTTGAGCGCCGTATACAGCCTTGTCAGCGCTTGCCGCGCGTCGTCGAGATGGACGTCGGAATAATTCAGCGGGCTGCGGTAGTGGGCGCGCAGGATGAAGAAGCGCACCACCTCGGCGTCGTACTGTTTCAGCACCTCGCGGATGGTGAAGAAATTGCCCAGCGACTTGGACATCTTCTCGTCATCGACGCGAACGAAACCGTTGTGCATCCAGTAATTCACGTACTGACACTGGTGGGCGCCTTCCGACTGGGCGATTTCGTTTTCGTGATGCGGAAATTGGAGGTCCTGGCCGCCACCGTGGATGTCGAAATGCCGGCCCAGGAGTTCCGAGCCCATCGCCGAACACTCGATGTGCCAGCCCGGGCGCCCCGGTCCCCAGGGCGAGGGCCACTTCACTTCGGCGGGCTCGTCGTCGCGGGCATGCTTCCACAGCACGAAATCGAGCGGGTCCTGCTTGCCGGCCATGACGTCGACACGTTCGCCGGCGCGCAGGTCTTCCAGCGACTTGCCGGAAAGCTTGCCGTAGCCGTCGAACTTGCGCACCGAGTAGCAGACGTCGCGGCTCCCGGCGACATAGGCATAGCCCTGCTTTTCCAGCGTGCCGATCATGTCCAGCATCTGCCCGACATACTCGGTGGCGCGCGGCTCGGCGTCCGGGCGCATCACGCCCAAGGCAACGGCATCTTCGTTCATCGCGGCGATGAAACGATCGGTCAGCTGGCGGATGGTTTCGCCGTTTTCCTGTGCGCGGCGAATGATCTTGTCGTCGATGTCGGTAATGTTGCGCACATACTTCAAGACATAGCCGCTGGCCCGGAGCCAGCGCGCCACCATGTCGAACACGACCAGCACGCGGGCATGGCCGAGGTGGCAAAAGTCGTACACCGTCATGCCGCAGACGTACATGTTGACGCGGCCGGGCTCGATGGGGATGAAGACCTGCTTTTCGCGGGCCAGGGTGTTGTATATCTTCAGCATGGTGAAAGGAATGGGTGCAGTGGAGGCCAAGGGCGGCATTATCGGCGCTAAGCGTGGCGGCCGCGGCAAAATATCACCCGAGCGCCAAGCTTAAGCAAAATAATGGATGCCAAAGGCCGGCATTTTCGGCCCATCGGCCAAATGCTTCAAGTTGTCGGAAGGGCGGGCTTCTTGTTAGAATCCATGGTTGAATCCAGCATGGTTTGTCCCCGCGAAACTCATTTTAGTTACGACCGCTATGCTTAACGCCGACAAAACCGGCGTTAGTCTCCACTGAAACTTCGTTTTCGGGCAACCGTCAGAGAGAAGTCCATACCATGACCCAAATCAGCCTCAATGCCTCACGCTTACTGGCAGCAGCCACTTCCATCGCCCTCCTGATGCTGGCCCCCGCCGTCCGCGCTGATGCCCTGCAGGACATCAGCAAGCAGATAAAGCAGGGGCAGCATGCCCAGGCGCTGGAGCAGGTCGACAAGTATCTGGCGGGCAAGCCGAAGGATGCACAGGGGCGCTTTCTCAAGGGCATCGTGCTGACCGAGATGAACAAGCCCGCCGAGGCGATTGCCGTCTTCTCCAAGCTGACCGAGGATTATCCGGAGCTGCCCGAACCCTACAACAACCTCGCCGTGATCTACGCGCAGCAGAAGCAATACGACAAGGCCAAGCAGGCGCTGGAAATGGCCATTCGCACCCATCCGTCCTACGCCACCGCTCACGAAAACCTGGGCGACATCTATGCGCGCCTCGCCAGCCAGGCCTATGACAAGGCATTGCAGATCGATTCGTCGAACTCCAGCGCACAGAACAAGCTGGCCCTGATTCGCGACCTGATGAGTACCGCCAGCCGTCCCGGCAAGGTCACCAAGCCGGTCGCGGAACCCGTCAAGCTCGCCGAAGCACCCAAGGTGGCGCCCGGCGCGCCACCGACTGTAGCTGCCCCGGCTGCCGCAACGCCGACAATCGCTCCGCCCGCGAAGCCGGCCGAAATGCCCAAACCGGCACCGGCAAAAGCTGCTGGTGACGCCAATGCGGAAATCACCAAGTCTCTTGACCTGTGGGCCGCCGCCTGGTCGCGCAAGGACGTGAAAGCCTACCTCGCCGCTTACGCCCACGACTTCAAGACGCCAGCGGGCGAATCGCGTTCGGCATGGGACGCCGAGCGGCAAAAGCGCATCAACAAGCCTGGCGCAATTCAGGTCAGCTACGAAAGCCTGCGCATCACCGTCGATGGCGAAACCGCGACCGTGAAATTCCGTCAGCACTACAAATCGGCGTCGCTCAAGACCTCCAGCAACAAGGTGTTGCTGATGGGCAAACGCGACGGCAAGTGGCAGATATTGCAGGAGCGGGTCGGTAGCTGATGGCGGGCCTGGCGCGCTCCCTGGCGGTTGTCACGGCCTGCGGCCTGCTGCTTGCGGCGAGCACGGTCGGGGCTGCCGGCAAGGCGCCCAAGCATCTCAAGAAGGACGCCGCCGGCCCCGTCGTCGAGGCGATCTATACCGATTCCGGACCGGAACCGCTGCTGGCCAGGGTATTCGACGCCATCGAAAACAACCGCCTCGAATTCGCCATGCAGCAGACGGAAATGCTGATCAAGGCCTATCCGAATTTTCGCCTGGCGCATCTGGTCAAGGGCGACCTGTTGCTGGCCCGCTCGCGCCCCCTGATGTCCTTTGGCGAAGGCGGCGGGCCGGCGGCGGGAGAAAAGATCGCCGACCTGCGCGACGAAGCCATCGTCCGCCTCAAGGGCTACCGCACCAAGCCGCCGGCAGACTATGTGCCGCGCTACCTGCTGCAGATGCACCCCGAACAGAAGCATGCGGTAGTGGTCGATACGCAGAAATCCCGCCTCTATCTCTACCAGAATGACAATGGCACTCCACGCTTCATTGCCGACTACTACATTACGCAAGGCAAGCTGGGGGCCGACAAGACCCGCGAGGGTGACAAGAAGACGCCGATCGGCGTCTATCACGTCACCTCCAGCCTGCCACGCCAGAAACTGACCGACTTCTACGGCAGCGGCGCCTTCCCCATCAACTACCCGAACGACTGGGACAAGCGTCAGGGCCGCAACGGCCACGGCATCTGGCTGCACGGTACGCCGTCCGACACTTTCTCGCGGCCGCCCAAGGCCTCCGATGGCTGCGTGGTGCTGGCCAACCAGGATCTGGATACCCTGTCGAAGAGCCTGCAGGTCGGCCTGACCCCGGTGATCATCAGCAACAGCATCGAATGGCTGTCGCTCGACGACTGGCAGAGCGAACGCACGTCGCTGCTGAAGATGATCGAGGAATGGCGGCAGGACTGGGAAAGCCGCGACCCCGAACACTACGCCCGGCACTACTCGCACAAGTTCAACGCCGATGGCCACGGTTATCAGGGCTGGACTGAACAGAAGCGCAAGGTAAATGCGGCAAAGAGCTGGATCAAGGTGGGCACCAGCAATATCAGCATGTTCCGCAATCCAGGCAAGGAAGAATACGTCGTAGTCACTTTCGAGCAGGATTACCGCTCCAGCAACCTTTCCAACCAGATGAAGAAACGTCAGTACTGGATCAAGGAAAGCGGTCGCTGGAAGATCGTCTTCGAAGGCGCCGCGTAAGGCTTCGCGTCCCGCCTCACATTTCACCTTTCACGTTCCAACCCCGGAGGCTCCATGTATCGTCTGTTTCTTTTCGCTTTTGCATTTCTGTTTGGCATCGCTGCGCATGCCGCCAATCCCCAGCTTGAGGTGAAAACCTCGCAGGGCACGCTGACCATCGAGCTGTATCAGGACAAGGCGCCCAAGACGGTGGAGAACTTCCTGAAATACGCCAGGGATGGCTTCTACAACGGCACCATCTTCCATCGCGTGATTCCCGGCTTCATGATCCAGGGTGGCGGCCATATGGCGGACATGAAGGAGAAGGAAACCCGCGCTCCGATCCAGAACGAAGCCAAGAACGGACTGAAGAACGAAACCGGCACGCTGGCCATGGCGCGCAAGGGCGATCCGCATTCCGCCAGCGCGCAGTTCTACATCAATCTCAAGGACAACAGCTTCCTTGATTACCCCGGCCAGGACGGCTGGGGCTACGCCGTGTTCGGCAAGGTGGTGCAGGGCATCGAGATTGTCGAGAAGATCGCCAGGACGCCTACCGGACGCTCGGGTTTCATGCAGGACGTGCCCACCACGCCCGTGCTGATCGAATCCGTCAAGCTGCTGCCGGCACCGGCTCCAGCCAAGAAATAATTCACACAGGACGACACCCCATGATCAAGCTCACCACCAACCACGGCGCCATCACGCTCGAACTCGATGCCGAAAAGGCACCAAAAAGCGCCGCCAACTTTCTCGCCTACGTCGAGTCCGGCCACTACGACAACACCATTTTCCATCGCGTGATCGATGGCTTCATGATCCAGGGCGGCGGCTTCGAGCCGGGCATGGACCAGAAGCCGGTCAACTCGCCAATCGAGAACGAGGCGAAAAACGGGCTCAGAAACGAGCGCTACACCGTCGCCATGGCCCGTACCAGCGACCCGCATTCGGCCACCGCGCAGTTCTTCATCAATGTCGGCGACAACGACTTCCTCGACAACGACAAATGCCAGGATGGCTGGGGCTACTGCGTCTTCGGCCGCGTCGTCGAAGGCCAGGATGTGGTGGACAAGATCAGGTCGGTGAAGACCGGCAACAAGGGCTTCCACCAGAACGTGCCGGCGACCGACGTCATCATCGAGCGCGCAGAGATCATCTGAACCGCCGGGGCAGTTCCATGCTGACCATCGCCGGAACTGCCCGCTTCGTTTCCGACCTGCACCTGCGGGC
>CAYNGV010000116.1:0-6091 GCA_964397005.1 uncultured Sulfuritalea sp.
ATCGCGGCGATCATGATCGCCATGATCTTCGTGCACGTCTATGCCGCGCTGTGGGTCAGGGGTACGGTCCGCGCCATGGTGTATGGCACGGTCACCCGCGCCTGGGCCAAGCAGCATCACCGGGCGTGGTATCGTCAGGTAACGGGCAAGTCGTAGTTGCCAACCTGATTCTTCTGCCAACCCAACACCCGCGGGCTTCGGCCCGCGGGTTTTTTATCTCCCACGGATTGCCCCAAAACAATGAGCGCCACTGCACAAACCCCCATCATTCCGATCAGATCAAGCAGCGAACCGCCGCATGTCATCGCGCCCGATGCAAAGACGATTTTTGCCACGCGCGCCGAACGCTTCGAACAGCTGGCCGAGGGCCACACCCTCGGCGACTGGCTGCGCTTTCTCGCCGCCATCACCCGCGCCCAGCATGAGGCGCTGCAATCCCTGCCGGCGCCGACCCTGCCTGCCGAGGCAGCGCTGGCGCTGGCCCGCGAGCATCGCATGCCGCTGCTGCCCGCCCAGTCCTGGCCACGCGATCCGGCCTGGCGCGACAGCTTGCGGCGGATAATCGCCGCCGTCACCGCGGCGGCGCCGGAACCCGCCCGCCAGGACCTCGCCCGGCTTGCCGGCCTCGACGCCGAGCGCCTTGAAGCGCTGGCCGAGCGCGTGCTGCACACCGAACTCTATGGCGACGACGCCGCCCTGCTGCCCTATGTCGCGGCCGCCCTGCAGGTGCTGTGGACGGCGGGCGCGGCGCGCCTCGACGGCGGCAGCATCGTCGCCCTCGACGTGCCCGGCGTCTGCCCCTGCTGCGGCTTTCTGCCGGTCGCCAGCGTAATGCGCAACAGCGGCGAAACCAGCAACCTGCGCTATCTGCATTGCGCCCTGTGCAACACCGAATGGAACCTGGTGCGCGTCAAGTGCAGCGCCTGCGACGCCACCGATGGCATCAGCTATCGCCACCTCGAATTCGAAGAGACCAAGACGGCCGGCGCCGTGCGCGCCGAAACCTGCGAGTCCTGCAAGAGCTATCTCAAGATCGTCTATTCGGAGAAAGGTCCCGTCGATCCGGTGGCCGACGACCTCGCCACGCTGGCACTGGACATTCTGGTCGACGAAGCCGGCTATGCGCGCAGCGGACCGAACCTGCTGCTGGTGCCGGGGGGCTGAATTTCCGGCAGGACAAAAGTCGGCGCTGGCGGGACGGCGTTTCATGGAACCAATTCCCGAACTACACTGTCACCCCTTCAATCCGATCACCGGATGCAACCCGAGGAAACCCGAATGAGACGCCTGCTTTCCCTGTTCGCCATTGCACTTGCCGCATTCAGCCTGCCGGCCGCCGCGGAGGCCGACCACCTTGACGGCGTGGTGCCGCTGGTCAAGGACGACATCGCCGCCGTAGCGCAGGTCAAATCCACCCCTGCGCGCCATGCCATGCTGTACTTCGGCGATCATCTGAACTGAGGGGCCTGCCGCTACACCGTGAGTGTGCTGCGCAAGCCTGAAGTCAGCGCGAAATACATCAAGAACTACGTCGGCGCCCATGCCGATTTCGGCGACCTCGATCTGGACGAGGACGATCCGCGTCACGCCATGGTTCAGCGCCACAACCCGCGCAAGCTGCGGCCGTTACTGGTCTTCCTCGACGGCCAGGGCAAGGAGGTGGCACGCTTCACCGGCCGCCTCAACAGCGCGGAGGAGGCGCTGCTGCTGGACCGCTTCGTTTCGGAGAAGCACTACCGCAAATCGACCTTCGCCGAGTTCAGGGCCGCTCGACGTAACTGACGTCCGCCGCCGCGGCCATCACCTCGCGGTGGCGGCCGGTGGCCAGGCTGTAGATGCGCAGCAGATCCTGTTCGGAAACATCGATGAAGGAATCCACCTGCGTCAGGGCGTAGACGAAGTCTTCATGCGAAATTGCCTCGTAGCCGGTAACGGCTTCCGCCGTCGCCGTGTGGCGCGCCAGGGAAACCGGGTATCTGCGCCAGGGAAACAGTGCATTGAAAGCGACGGCAACGACGAGCAAAACCAGCACGTTGAACAGCACCGGCATCAGCACGAAGCCGAAGCCCAATGCCTGCACCGACGGGCCACCGAGCACGGCCACCAGCGCCGTTGCGCCGCCGGGCGGATGGATGCAACGCAGGTAGTGCATCGCGACAATCGACAAGCCCACGGCCGTGGCCGCCGCGAGCGCCGCATCGGGTATCAGGCGCGCGCTGGCGACACCGACCAGCGCCGCCACCAGATGCCCGCCGAATACCGGCCAGGGCTGCGAGAGCGGGCCGTGCGGCACCCCGAACACCAGCACGGCCGAGGCCCCGATTGAAAAAACCAGCAGCATCGACGAGGGGCTGCCCATGGCGTGGCCGGCGAAATACACCGCGAGCAAACCGACAAAACCGCCGAGCGCCGACACCAGCCGCTCGCGATGGCTCACCGGGCTGAATTCGATGCCCAGCATTTGTTGCCACGCCGGTTGCGCGGCCGAATTTCGTGTTCCCATGTTGCCCCTCCATGCGGGCGGGCGTTGCGCCGCGCATCATCGTCCAATGTCAATCCTTCCATTTTCCTCCGATTGACGCTGTATGGCACTGCCGCTGTGCGGATTGTTTCAAATGCCGACACGCAGCCATGAAGGAAATCGCTACAATCCTGCCATCTCGTTTCTGCCCGGTCCGGGTGAAATCATGAATCCACTTTCCCAGCTTCCCTCCGTCGACCGCCTCCTGTCCGCCCCGGCGCTCGCATCCCTGTCCGACATCCACGGCCGCGCCGTAGTCACCGGTGTGGTGCGCGACGTTCTCGCTGCGACACGCAGCGCGATCAAGGAAGGCGGTGCGCTGCCCGACGAAACCGGACTGATTGAAAAAGTCGGCGCTGGCGTTACGGCGAAAATGCGGACGAAGTTACGCCCGGTGTTCAACCTCACCGGCACCGTGCTGCACACCAACCTCGGCCGCGCCCCGCTGCCCGAAGAGGCAGTGCAGGCGCTGATTACCGCCGCGCGCAACCCCTGCGCACTGGAGTACGACATCGACTCCGGCGGTCGCGGCGACCGCGATAACGTAGTCGACGAGCTGCTCTGCGAACTGACCGGCGCCGAAGCCGCGACGGTGGTCAACAACAACGCCGCCGCCGTGTTCCTGCTGCTCAATACGCTGGCGCAAAAGAAGCAGGTCATCGTCTCGCGCGGCGAACTGATCGAAATCGGCGGCGCCTTCCGCGTGCCGGACATCATGAGCCGCGCCGGGGCGAAGCTGGTCGAGGTCGGCACCACCAACCGCACCCATCTCAAGGATTTCGCCGAGAACATCACTCCGCGCACAGCGATGCTGATGAAGGTGCATGCCAGCAACTACGCGATCCACGGCTTCACCCATGCCGTGCCGGAAGCCGAGCTCGCCGCGCTGGCGCACCGGCATGACCTGCCCTTCGTCATCGACCTCGGCAGCGGCACGCTGGCCGACCTCGCCGCCTACGGCCTGCCGCACGAGCCGACGCCGCGCGAAGCCATCGCTGCCGGCGCCGACCTCGTTACCTTCTCCGGCGACAAGCTGCTGGGCGGGCCGCAGGCCGGCCTGCTGGTGGGCCGCAAGGATCTCATCGCGAAAATCAAGAAGAACCCGTTGAAACGCGCGTTGCGTGTCGGCAAGCTGACGCTCGCCGCGCTCGAAGCCGTGCTTGCGCTCTACCGCGATCCCGACCGGCTGCACCTGCGCGTCACCGCCGTGCGCCAATTGACGCGGCCCGAAGCCGATATCGCGGCGCAGGCCGCGCGTCTGCTGCCCGCATTGCAATCGGCACTGGCCGCACTTCCGGTAACGGTGGACATCGTCGCCTTGCTGTCGCAGATCGGTTCCGGTTCGCTGCCGGTGAATCGCCTGCCCTCTGCCGGCTTTTCCATCAAACCGCAAGGCAAGAAGGGCGGCGTGCTCAACCGCATCGAGGCGGCCCTGCGCGCCCTGCCCAAACCGGTGATCGGCCGCATCGAGGATGGCGCGCTGCTGCTCGATCTGCGCTGCCTCCAGCAGTGGGAAGAAGCGGAATTCGCCGCCAGCATCGGCGCGCTTTCATGCTGATCGACAAATGATCATCGGCACCGCAGGGCATATCGACCACGGCAAGACCACGCTGGTGAAAGCGCTCACCGGCGTCGATGCCGACCGCCTTCCCGAAGAAAAGGCGCGCGGCATCACGCTCGACCTCGGCTACGCCTACACACCCCTGCCCGACGGCGGCGTGCTCGGCTTCATCGACGTGCCCGGCCATGAAAAGCTGATCCACAACATGCTGGCCGGCGCTACCGGCATCGACTATGTGTTGCTGGTGATCGCCGCCGACGACGGGCCGATGCCGCAGACGCGCGAACACCTGGAACTCGTCGATCTGCTCGGCCTCGATCATGGCGCGGTGGCGCTGACCAAGTGCGACACAGTGGATTCGGCGCGCGTCAATGAAGCGCGCGGCGAGATCGACGCGCTGCTGGCTGGCACACGACTCGAAGGCAGCCCGGTGTTCGCGCTGTCGGCCACCACGGGTGAAGGCGTTCCCGCGCTGCGCGCCCACCTCGACGCGGCAGCGGCGACGCATCGTGCGCGCGGCAGCGCGTCTTCCAGACACGGACGCTTCCGTCTCGCCATCGATCGCTGCTTCACGCTCACCGGCATCGGCACCGTCGTCACCGGCACCGCTTTCTCGGGAAAAGTCGGCGCTGGCGACACGGCGATTATTTCCCCCGCCGGACGCGATGGACACATGGCGCGGGTGAAAAGCCTGCATGTGCAGGACCGACCAGCCGATCACGGGCAGGCAGGCGATCGCTGCGCACTGGCGCTCGCCGGCGACTTTGAAAAAAAGGATATCGAGCGCGGCATGTGGCTGGTCGATCCCGCCTCCGCGCGGTCACCGTATTTTCCACTGCGGCGCTTTCAGGCCGAGATCCGCGTTCCCGCGACACAGCCGGCGCTGACGCACTGGACACCGGTGCATGTGCATCTGGGCGCCGCCGACATCACCGGCCGCGTCGCGCTGCTGGAAGGTGATCTGCTTGCCCCCGGCGCCTCGGCGCTGGCGGAAATTCTGCTCGACCGCGAGACCCTCGCGGTGCGCGGCGACCGCTTCGTGCTGCGCGATGCCTCGGCCCAGCGCAGCATCGCCGGCGGCCGCGTGCTCGACTGCTTTCCGCCCTCGCGCCACAAGCGCAGCCCGGAGCGCCTGGCGCTGCTGAATGCGCTGCGCGACGACGACCCGGCGACGAGCCTGAATCTGCTGGCCGGGCAATCCGGCTCCGGCATTGACCTCACCCGCTTTGCCGCCAACTGGAATCTGGCCGATGACGCCGCCACCGCCTTGTGGCAAAGCGCCGGGCTGCGGGTAATTCATGCCGGCGCGGAGCACATGGGTTTCTCCTCCCCCGGCTGGCTGGCCTTGGGCGACAAGCTGCTCGCGGCACTGGCCATCGAGCACCAGCGTGCGCCCGACATGGTCGGCGTCGAGCGCGAGCGCCTGCGCCGCCTGACGCTGCCGACGCTGGCGCGCGCCGCGTTCGACGCCTTGGTCGCCGAGTTGCTCGCCGTCGGCCGCATCGCCGCCTCGCGCGCATGGCTGCACCTTCCCGAACACCAGGCCAGCCTCACCGCCGGCGACCGCGACCTGTTCGCCACCTTGCGCCCGCTGCTCGACGCCCAGCCGCTCGGACCACCGCGCGTGCGCGATGTCGCCAAGGCGTCGGGCACCGCCGAAGACGTGGTACGCCAGCTGTTCCGCCGCGTCGCGCGCGCCGGCGAACTCTATCCGGTGGCGCACGACCACTTCTTCACCGCGGATGCGGTGGCACAGCTTGCGGCACTCGTCACCGAGCTCAACACGGCACAGGGTGCGGCGCGTGCCGCCGACCTGCGCGACCGCATCGGCGGCGGACGCAAGGTGGCGATCCACATCCTCGAATTCTTCGACCGCATCGGCTACACTCGTCGCGTGCGTGACGAACACATGTTGCGCGCGGATTGCGGCACACCATGGACCATTTCATGAACCACGGAAGAGAACGTTCCCCGGTGGGGCGGCCGGTCTTCAAAACCGGCAGGGGTCG
>CAYNGV010000117.1:0-5976 GCA_964397005.1 uncultured Sulfuritalea sp.
TTTTCACAGTTCAATCGGCGCATGATGGTGCATGAGCTGCGCGACCGCCTGCGCGAGTTGTCGGCCGATATTGTTTTTCTGCAGGAGGTGCAGGGACTGCATCTGGGTCACGCCGAGAGTCATCCGGACTGGCCGTCGGTGCCGCAACACGAATTCCTCGCCGAGGATGTCTGGGAAAACCACTCCTACGGCCGCAACATGGTTTATGACCACGGCCATCATGGCAACGCGATCCTCTCGCGCTTTCCCATCCTGCACGAACACAATCAGGACGTGACACATCTGCGCTTCGAGAAGCGCGGCTTGTTGCACTGCGCGGTCGAGCTGCCGCGATTGAGGCAGCCATTGCATTGCGTCTGCGTGCATCTCTCGCTGTTTGCGCGTTCGCGGCGATGGCAGATGGATGCGCTGGCGGGCCGCATCGAAGAGCTGGTGCCGCCCGACGCTCCGCTGCTGATCGCGGGCGATTTCAACGACTGGCGCAATCGTGCGGATGACTTGCTGGCGGAGCGTCTCGGCCTGGTCGAAGTGTTCGCCGGCGAAAGCCGGCGGCCTTCGCGCAGCTATCCCGCCGCGCTGCCCGTGTTTCGCCTCGATCGCATTTACCAGCGCGGCCTGCGGGTAGCTGCAACCCAGGTCCATGCCGGGCCGCCGTGGTCGACCATTTCCGATCATGCCGCGCTTTCCGCTGAACTTCAGCTCAAGGCCGGCGTCCGATGAAGGCCGGCCTGCGCAGTGCCGCCGCACCGGATTTTCTTGAGGGCAACCGCCTGCAGCTGCTCGGGTCGGGAGGGGAGTACTTCCCGGCACTGATTGCCGCCATCGACGCCGCGCTGCTTGAGGTGCATCTCGAGACCTACATATTTTCCGACGATGTCACCGGACGCGCAGTGGCCGCGGCACTGGGCCGCGCCGCACAACGGGGCGTCGCGGTGCGTGTGCTGGTGGACGGTTTCGGCGCTCGCGAGTTTGCCGCGGGTCTTGGCGCGGCGCTGGCCGCCAGCGGCGTGGAGGTGATGACGTATCGGCCGGAGGCAGGACAAACCCGATTCAGGCGTCATCGCCTGCGCCGGTTGCATCGCAAGCTTTCGGTGTTCGACGGTCGCGTCGCTTTCGTCGGCGGCATCAATGTGCTCGACGATTTCGATGACGGCAAGTCGGCCGCCGCGCGCTTCGACTTTGCGGTGCGCGTCGAGGGACCCCTGGTGGCGCGCATTCACGCCACCATGCGGCATGTCTGGCGTCTGGTACGGTGGGCCAGGCTCGGCCGCCGCCCGCCGCCGCCCGCGGCTTTGCCCGCCGCACCGGCCATTGGCGGAACGACAGCGGCCGCGCTGCTGATCCGCGACAACCTGCGCCATCGGCGCGACATCGAGAACGCGTATCTGGCGGCGATCCGTTCCGCCCGTCGCGAGATCGTTATTTCCAACGCCTATTTTCTTCCCGGCAGGCCCTTTCGCGGCGCCTTGCTGGCGGCGGCGAAGCGTGGTGTGAACGTCATACTGTTGCTGCAGGGCCGTGTCGAGCATGTTCTGCAGCACTATGCGACGCAGTCGCTCTACGATCGCATGTTGTCGGCAGGCGTTCGCGTCTTCGAATACGAAGACGCCTTTCTGCATGCCAAGGTGGCGGTGATCGACGGCGACTGGGCGACCGTCGGTTCATCGAACATCGACCCGTTCAGTTTGTTGCTGGCGCGCGAAGCGAACGTCGTGGTGCGCGACGCGGCGTTTGCCGGGCAATTGCGGGCCAGCCTCGAGGCGGCGATCGGAGGCGCGGCCAGGGAAATCCGGCCGGAGGGCCAGCGCCAGCGTTCATGGCTGGAGCGTCTTGCCGGTCATGCCGCCTATGCCGTGGTGCGCATCCTGGTCGGTGTCACGCGCTATGCCGGGAAGCAGTACGCGGACTAGAGCCCATTTCAGTGCGACAGGATCTTCGACAGGAATAGCTGGGCGCGTTCCGAGCGTGGGGTGCCGAAGAACTCCTCCTTGGTCGCGTCTTCAATGATCCTGCCCTGGTCCATGAAGATCACCCGATGCGCGACCTTGCGCGCAAAGCCCATTTCGTGCGACACGCACATCATGGTCATGCCCTCCTTCGCCAGTTCGACCATGACGTCGAGCACTTCGTTGATCATCTCCGGATCCAGCGCCGAGGTGGGTTCGTCGAACAGCATGCAGATCGGGTCCATGCACAGCGCCCGCGCAATCGCCACGCGCTGCTGCTGGCCGCCGGAGAGCTGGCCCGGGTGCTTGTGGGCGTGCTCCTTGAGGCCGACGCGGTCGAGAAGTCTGGCGGCCTTGTCGCGCGCTTCCTCCTCGCTGCGCTGGAGTACCTTGATCTGACCGATCGTCAGGTTGTCGGTAATCGTCATGTGCGGAAACAGCTCGAAATGCTGGAACACCATGCCGACATGGGCGCGCAGCCTGGGCAGGTTGGTCTTCGGGTCGCCGACGGAGATGCCCTTGACGATGACCTCGCCTTGCTGGAAGGCTTCGAGGCCGTTGACGCACTTGATCAGGGTCGATTTGCCCGAGCCCGACGGGCCGCAGACCACCACCACCTCGCCCTTGGCGACATGGGTGCTGCAGTCGTTCAGCACCTGGGTCTGGCCGTACCATTTCGAGACATTGCGGATTTCGATCATGAGGTCTTTCAACGAATGATGGCGACGCGTTTTTGCAACTGCTTGACGGCCAGCGACAGGCTGAAGCAGATGGCGAAATAGATCAGCGCCGAGAGCACGATCATTTCCACCGGCCGATTGTAATTCTTGCCCACCACGTCGGCCGCCTTGAGCATGTCCTTGGCGCCGATCGCATACACCAGCGAGGTGTCCTGGAACAGCACGATGGTCTGCGTCAGCAGCACCGGCAGCATGTTGCGCACGGCCTGCGGCAGTATCACATGGATCATGGTCTGCGCCTGACCGAGGCCCAGCGCGAAGGCGGCATGGACCTGGCCGCGCGGCACGCTCTGTAGCCCTGCGCGCATGATCTCGCAATAGAAGGCCGCCTCGAAGGCGGTGAAGGTGATGATGGCCGAAGTCTCGGCGCCGACCGGCGAGCCGGTGATGAAGGGAATGACGAGGAAGAACCAGAGGATCACCAGCACCAGCGGGATCGAGCGCATCAGGTCCACATAGACGCCGGCGATGCGCGCCAGCGGCACGATCGGCGACAGCCGCGCCAGTGCCAGCAGGGTGCCGATGACAATGCCGCCGGTCATGGCGATCAGCGTCAGGCGCAGCGTGAACAGCAGGCCGTCGCGGATGAAGGGCAGGCTCGGGCCCCAGACGGAAAAATCGAACTCGCCCATCTCAGCCCGTCCGCGCGATGAGGCCGGGCACCCGCGTGCGGGCCTCGATCCAGGCCATGCCGCGGTTGGCACTGAAGGCGCAGATGAAATACAGCAGGGTCACGGCGAGATAGGTCTCGATGCCCTGCTCCGAATCCTCCTGCATCTGCCGCGCCTGGAAGGTCAGTTCCAGCACGCCGATGGCGAAGGCCACCGAGGAGTTCTTGAATACGTTCATGAACTCGGAGGTCAGCGGCGGAATGACGATGCGCAGCGCCTGCGGCAGGATCACGTGGCGGTAGGTTTGCGGCAGCGTGAAGCCCAGTGCCAATGATGCATCGCGCTGGCCGCGCGGCAGGCTCGCGAGCCCGGCGCGCACCTGCTCGGCGATGCGCGCCGAGGTGAAGAAGCCGAGGCACAGTGCTGCGGTGACGAACTCCTTGGCCGGCATGTCCTGCTTGACCCACAGCGACCAGTCGCGCGGCAGGAACTCAGGCATGACGAAGAACCAGAGGAACATCTGTACCAGCAGCGGGATGTTGCGGAACAGCTCGACCCAGGCATTGCCGAGCCCGACCAGCAGGCGCGAAGGCGTGGTGCGCAGCGCGCCGACAACGATGCCGATGCTCAGTGCGAGCAGCCAGGCGGTCAGCGACACGGCCAGCGTCCAGCCGAGGCCGGTGATCAGCCAGTCGAGGTAGGTCTCGTCGCCTGACTTGACCTGTTCGAGGAAGATGCCCCAGTTCCAGTGGTAGTTCATGCGGGCAGGCGGTCGGAGCGGCGAACGGCGCGAAAATCGCCGTCCCGTCGGCGCCGACTTTTACTTCCTGTTGAAGCTTTCGGCAGGCGCGTCGCTCGGCGCCTTGATCAGTTGCTTGAGCTGTTCGCTCATGGGGAAATTCATGCTGACATTTTTGGGCGGGATCGGCGCCATGAACCAGCGCGCGTAGAGCTTGTCCAGCTCGCCGCTTTTCATCAGGCCGATCACGGTGTCGTCGGCCAACTTCTTGAAGGCGGGATCATCCTTGCGCAGAATGATCGCGATCGGCTCGACGTTGAGCACTTCGCCGACGATGGCGTAATTGGCCGGCGCCTTCGAGCTGACGATGAGGCCCGCGAGCAGGTTGTCGTCCATGACGAAAGCCACCGCGCGGTCGGTCTCCAGCATCAGGAAGGCATCGGCATGATCCTTGGCGTTGACCTCCTTGAAGTCGATGCCTTTGCCCTTTTCGTGGGCGCGCATCAGCTGCACGCTGGTGGTGCCGGAGGTGGTGGCCACCGGCTTGCCGTTGAGCTGGTCGAGGCTGGTGATGCCGGAAGCCTTCTTCACCGCCATGCGCACGTTGGTGACGAAAGTGGTTGGCGCAAAGGCCACCTGCTTCTGCCGCGCCTCGTTGTTGGTGGTCGAGCCGCATTCGAGGTCGACCGTGCCGTTCGCCACCAGCGGGATGCGGTTCTGCGAGGTCACCGCCTGGTGCTGCACCTTGAGCGCCGGCAGCTTCAACTGCGCCTTCACCGCATCGACGATGCGATTGCAGACGTCGATGTGGTAGCCCACCGGCTGCTGCTTGTCGTCGAGGTAGGACAGCGGGTAGGACGATTCGCGGATGCCGAGGGTGATGCTGCCGTTGTCCTTCACTTTCTTCAGCGTGCCTTGCAGTTCTGTTGCTGTCTGTGCCAGCGCGGGCGCGGCGGTGATGACGAGGGCGACGAGCAGTGCGGTGCGATGCTTCATGGCAGTCTCCTTGGCTCAGGTTTCGATCATATTCTGTTGCTGCTGCAAAGCCCACATCTGGGCATACAGGCCGTTCTGTTCGAGCAGGGTGCGATGCGCGCCGCGCTCGACGATATGTCCGGCATCGAGCACCAGGATCTCGTCGGCGTTCATCACCGTCGATAGCCTGTGGGCGATGATCAGCGTGGTGCGGCCTACCGCCACCTGTTCCAGTTCGGCCTGGATGGCTTTTTCGGTCTTCGAGTCGAGTGCCGAGGTGGCCTCGTCGAAAATCAGGATCGGCGGGTTTTTCAGCAGCGCACGGGCGATGGCGACTCGCTGCTTCTCGCCGCCGGAAAGCTTGAGGCCGCGCTCGCCGACGCGCGTCTGGTAGCCATCGGGCAGTTTCTCGATGAAGTCGTGGATGTGCGCCGCCTTCGCCGCGGCGATTACTTCCTCGCGCGGCGCCGTCGGGCGGCCGTACTGGATGTTGTAGAAGATCGTGTCGTTGAACAGCACCGTGTCCTGCGGCACGATGCCGATTGCGGCGCGCACCGAGGCCTGCTGCAGGGCGCGCAGGTCCGAACCGTTGATCTTTACCGAGCCGGTGGTCGTGTCGTAGAAGCGGAACAAGAGCCGCGCCAGGGTCGACTTGCCCGAGCCGCTGTGGCCGACCACCGCCACCGTCCTGCCGGCGCCGACCTTGAAATCGACGTCGAACAGGATCTGCCGGTTGGCTTCATAGGCGAAGCCGACCTTCGAGAATTCGATCTCGCAGGGGCCGCTTTCACCCTTGGCAAACAGCGGCCGCGCATCGGGCGCATCCTGGATCTCGCGGTTCTTGCCGAGCAGGCCGAACATGCGCTCGATGTCGGTCAGCGACTGGCGAATCTCGCGGTAGAGCACGCCGAGGTGGTTGAGCGGCATGTAGAGCTGGATCAGGAAGGCATTCACCAGCACGATGT
>CAYNGV010000118.1:0-5874 GCA_964397005.1 uncultured Sulfuritalea sp.
ATGCCGTGGCGCACGGCGCCTGCCTGGCCGGACTCGCCGCCGCCTTCGACATTCACGAGAATGTCGAAGGTGCTGGTGTGCTGGGTCAGTTCAAGCGGCTGACGCACGACCATGCGACCGGTTTCGCGCGAGAAGAACTCGTCGACCGGCTTGTCGTTGACCACGAACTTGCCGCTGCCGGTGCGCAGAAACACGCGGGCAATGGCGGTCTTGCGGCGACCGGTACCATAATATTGGGTGACTGCCATGGGAACTCCTTAGATGTCCAGCGTCTTTGGCTGCTGGGCGGCGTGCGGATGGGCAGCACCGGCGTAGCACTTCATTTTCTTCAGCATCGCGTAGCCCAGCGGACCCTTGGGCAGCATGCCCTTGACGGCCTTTTCCAGGATGCGGCCCGGGAAACGCTGCTGCAGCTTGGTGAAGTTGGTTTCGTTGATACCGCCCGGATAGCCGGTGTGGCGATAATACTTCTTGTCCTCGGCCTTGTTGCCGGTAACGCGCAGCTTTTCGACGTTCAGCACGACGATGTAATCGCCGGTATCAACGTGCGGCGTGTAGATGGCCTTGTGCTTGCCCCGCAGCCGATGTGCGATCGCGGCAGCCAGACGGCCGAGCACCTTGTCCGTCGCATCGACGACAACCCAGTCGTGCTGGACCTCTTGCGGCTTGGCGGAAAATGTTTTCATTCTCGTGTTCCTTGCTTGCTTCGATAACCCGGCTGGCGCTAAGGAATGAAATCAGCCCATGCGCTTCTCGGAAAGCCGAGCATTCTAACCAATCGCCGAAGGCCCTGTCAAATGGGAATTTTGGCGATATTTCGACAGATCAGGCTTCCTGCATCATTCGCCAGTACTGGTACTTCATCGTTGCAGCCGCGCCCGCGACGATCGAAACCAGAGTGAGCACCGAACCCAGGGCCAGCGTCGAGACCCCGGAGATCCCCTGCCCGATGGTGCAGCCCATGGAGAGGACACCGCCGATGCCCATCAGCACCGCGCCGATCACATGATTAAAGAAATCACCCGCGTTTACGAACCATTCGACACGAAAACTGCGCGAAATCAGCGAATAGACCAGAGACCCGACGATCACTCCCGCCAGGGCCATGATGCCGAAGTTGATCAGCGACGTATCCGCCGGGCTCATCACGTAGCGGGCGAGATCGCCCATCGGGCTCATGAAGGTGAAGGACTGCGTTTCGACGCGCAAAGGCTTGACATCGGCGAAGTCGGCAAATTCCTTCCAGGCCACGCCCATCGAGCTGCCGGTCACATACCAGCCGACAATCACGGCGATGCCGATCACGCCGCCGCCCAGGATGTGGTCGAAGCTGCCGCGGAAGTCGCGCGACGAAAAGGCGAAGCCGAGCAAGGCCAGGGCAAGGACCAACCCCACGCTCGCGTTGCCCAAGCCGGTGAGATCGCCCAGGGCCTGACTTGCCTTGCCTGCGGCCGCAAGATTGATGGTGGTCGCCGATACCAGACTGCCGAACACCGTGTCGTAGAAATCGGTCCATAGCATCGCGTAGGCGCAGGCCGAGGCGATTGCCAGAACCACCAAAGATTTAAGGTTGCCGCCGCCGATGCGCACCAGCGTCTTGTTGCCGCAACCCGACGCCAGCGTCATGCCGATGCCGAACATCAGCCCGCCGAGCAAGTAGCGCAGCCACGCCAGATTGGGGGTCCGATAGGGCGGGAAGGTGCCGGTGCCGATCGCCGCCTTGCCCGACGCTTCTAGAACCACGACGCCGAGCGTGGCCACCGCGATGGCGAACAACCATGCGCGCAGCCGTCCGGTATCGCCCATGTTCACCCAGTCGGAAACAGCGCCCATGGTGCAGAAATTGGTCTTGTTGGCCACCGCGCCCATGATCATGCCGGTGACGAAAACAATGCCCAGAATCTGAAGATGAATAGTGAATTCCATGAATACCTCCCAAATCCGGGGCGCGGCCGACCCCATGTACAGCCAAACATTCTAGAAGAATGAATGGGACGTTGAATCAGTCTTCTTTGGCCACAAATAATGGCAATCAATTGCCGCTGGCGTAGCGGGTCGGGTCTGTCAAGCCGGCGCCCACAAATCCCTGGCTGCGCAATCGGCAGGAGTCGCACACGCCGCAGGCGCGGCCTTCCGCGTCGGCCTGATAGCACGACACCGTCAGTCCGTAGTCGACTCCCAGCCGGCCGCCCTGGGCAATGATCTGCGTCTTGCTCATGTCGATCAGCGGCGCGTGCAGTTTTAGCGGGTGTCCCTCTACCGCCGCCTTGGTGGCCAGATTGGCGAGCTCCTCGAAGGCGCGGATGAATTCCGGCCGGCAGTCCGGATAGCCAGAATAGTCCACCGCATTGACGCCGACGAAGATGTCCTGCGCGCCCAGTACTTCGGCCCAGGCAAGGGCCAGGGACAGCATGATGGTGTTGCGCGCCGGCACGTAGGTGACCGGAATGCCCGGCTGCACGCCGGAGGTCGGGACGGCAATCGAGCTGTCGGTCAGCGCCGACCCGCCCAACTGGCCCAAGTCGAGCTTCAACACGCGATGGGCGGTAGCCCCCAGTGCCACAGCAACGCGCGCCGCAGCCTGCAGCTCGGCGCCATGACGCTGGCCGTAATCGAGCGACAGGCAGTGGCAGGCAAAGCCCTGCTCGCGCGCCATGGCCAGAACGGTGGCGGAATCCAGGCCGCCGGAGAGAAGAACTACTGCAGGCTTGCTTTGCATGGGCCGATGGTAACAAACAGGCGTCAGTGGTGCTGCTCTATAATCCGCGCTCTCCCCCGAATTCCTTGTGCAATCGACGATGGCAAAGAAAGTGTTCATCCGCACCTTCGGCTGCCAGATGAACGAATACGACTCCGACAAGATGGCCGACGTGCTGGCCGGCAGCGACGGCGCGGTCAAGACGGAAAATCCCGAGGAAGCCGACATCATCCTGTTCAATACCTGTTCGGTGCGCGAAAAGGCTCAGGAGAAGGTATTCCACGACTTGGGCCGTATCAAACACCTCAAACAGCTCAATCCGAATCTGGTCATTGGCGTCGGCGGCTGCGTCGCCAGCCAGGAGGGCGAAGCCATCGTCGCGCGGGCGCCGTATGTTGACCTGGTGTTCGGCCCACAGACCCTGCACCGCCTGCCGCAGATGATCGCAGCGCGCCGCGAGAGCGGGCGGTCGCAGGTCGATATTTCCTTCCCGGAAATCGAAAAATTCGACGCCCTGCCGCCGGCCAGCGTTACCGGAACCTCGGCTTTCGTCTCCATCATGGAAGGCTGTTCCAAGTACTGCAGCTTCTGCGTCGTGCCCTACACCCGTGGCGAGGAAGTCTCGCGCCCGCTGGCCGACGTGCTGGCGGAAATCAGCGGGCTCGTTGCACGCGGCGTGCGCGAAGTCACTCTGCTGGGCCAGAACGTCAATGCCTACCGGGGTAACGCCGATGACGATAGCGGTGACGCGACCGCAGACCTTGCGTTCCTGATCGAGACCCTGGCCGACATGGACGGCATCGAACGCATCCGCTACACCACCTCGCATCCGCGCGAGATGACGCAACGGCTGATCGATACCTACCGCACCACGCCCAAGCTCGTCTCGCATCTGCACCTGCCGGTACAGTCGGGCTCGGACCGGATTCTGGCGGCGATGAAGCGCGGCTATTCGGTGCTCGAATTCAAGTCGCTGGTGAAGAAGCTCAAGGCGGCGCGACCCGATCTTTCGCTTTCCTCGGATTTCATCATCGGCTTTCCGGGCGAAACCGATGAGGATTTCGAAAAGACCATGCGCCTGATCGAGGAATTGAACTTCGACAACAGCTTCTCCTTCGTCTACAGCCCGCGTCCCGGCACGCCGGCGGCCGACATGGCCGACGATACGCCGGCGGAAACCAAGATTCGCCGCCTGATGCACTTGCAGAAGACCATCGAAGCGCAGGCGCTGAAGATCAGCCAGGCGATGGTCGGCACGACCCAGCGCATCCTGGTCGAAGGCCATGCGAGAAAGGACGCCAGCGAACTGGCCGGGCGCACCGACAACAACCGCGTTGTAAACTTCGCCGGCAACGAGCGCCTGATCGGGCGCTTCATCGATGTCACCATCACCGCAGCGCTGCCGCACAGCTTGCGCGGTGAAGTGATCAAGCTTCCGGACCAGAAGCCCTGAGTAATCTGGTGAAAACTTCGCCCCGCCCGCTGTCGCTGTCCCTGCAACCGCTCGACAACGCGCGGCTGCAAAATCTTTGCGGCGCACTCGATGAGAACCTGCGCCAGATCGAGGCCGCTTTCGACGTCACCATCAGCCGTCGCGGCCAGCATTGCAAGATCAGCGGCGATCCGGCGCAGTCGCGGCTGGCAGCCCGGGCCCTGCAGCATTTCTATGAGAACGCGAGCGAGCCATTGTCGATCGACGAGCTCCAGCTCGGCCTGGTCGAGGTTGCTCGCAACCGCGACGCGCACGCGCCGGCGATGCCGAGCGCAGGGCTATTGACCAGAAAGACCGACCTGCATGGCCGCACACCGAACCAGGTCAGGTATCTGCGCAATATCCAGGAGCACGACATCACCTTCGGCATCGGTCCGGCCGGCACCGGCAAGACCTTCCTCGCGGTGGCCTCCGCCATCGATGCCTTCGAGCGCGACCAGGTCAGCCGCATTGTCCTGACGCGGCCCGCCGTCGAAGCCGGCGAGCGGCTCGGTTTCCTGCCCGGCGATCTGGCGCAGAAGATCGACCCCTATCTGCGCCCGCTCTACGATGCGCTGTACGACCTCATGGGCTTCGAGAAAGTCTCCAGGTTGTTCGAAAAGCAGAACATCGAGATTGCGCCGCTGGCCTACATGCGCGGACGCACGCTGAACCATGCCTTCATCATCCTCGACGAAGCGCAGAACACCACGCCGGAACAGATGAAGATGTTCCTCACCCGCATCGGCATCGGCGCCAAGGCGGTGGTCACCGGCGACGTGACGCAGGTCGATCTGCCGCGCGGACAGAAGTCCGGACTGGTGGAAGCGCGCCGCATCCTGGCCGATGTTCGCGGCCTGGCTTTCACCGACTTCGACGCCTCCGACGTCGTGCGCCATCCGCTGGTAGCACGGATCGTCGATGCCTATGAGAAAAACAGCGCGGCCCCGCCTGCCTGAGTTGAGCCTCTCAATCCAGTATCCGGGCGGCACGGCCACGGCGCCGACGCGCCCGCAGGTTCGTCGCTGGGTGCGCGCAGCCTGCACGAAGCCCGCCGTGGTCACGGTGCGCTTCGTCGAGGCGGAAGAAGGGCGCCATCTCAACCGCGACTATCGGGGCAAGGACTACGCCACCAACGTGCTGTCCTTTCCCTACGAATCCGGCGAGCAAATTTGCGGCGATCTGGTGCTGTGCCTGCCCGTCGTCCAACGCGAAGCCGGAGAGCAAGGCAAGTCGCCGGAAGCCCACTTCGCCCACATGGTGGTGCATGGTATGCTGCATTTGCAGGGCTATGACCACGAGACCGGCCGCGATGATGCCGAACGCATGGAGGCGAAAGAGAGGGAAATCCTGCAAGCCCTCGACTTTCCCGATCCGTATTGAACATGGACCCTTCCAGTAGACCCAGTCTGATCGAACGTCTTTCCGCGCTGCTCCTGCGCGAACCCGAAGACCGCGAACAACTCCTTGAATTGCTGCATGGCGCATTCGAGCGCCATTTGATGGACGCCGACGCGCTTTCCATCATCGAAGGCGCGCTTTCCGTCGCCGACATGGCAGTGCGCGACATCATGGTGCCGCGCGCGCAAATGGACGTGATCGACATCAACGAGTCGCCCGAACAGATCGTCGAGGTGGTGCTTGAAACCGCGCACTCGCGCTTCCCCGCCATAGGCGAGAGCAAGGACGACGTGCTCGGCATCCT
>CAYNGV010000119.1:0-5855 GCA_964397005.1 uncultured Sulfuritalea sp.
TTCTTCTTCTGCCGCTCCTTGAGCCACTTGCCGAGCTTGGCCGTGGTGGTGGTCTTGCCGGCGCCCTGCAGGCCGGACATCAGGATCACGGCGGGCGGCTGCGTGGCGAGGTTGAGCCCGGTGCTGGCGCCGCCCATCAGTTCGGTGAGTTCGCGGTGTACGACGCCGACCAGTGCCTGGCCGGGCGTCAGCGAGCCGATGACTTCCTGACCGAGCGCCTTTTCCTTGACGCGGGCAATGAAGTCCTTGACCACCGGCAGCGCGACGTCCGCTTCGAGCAGGGCCATGCGCACTTCGCGCAGCATGTCGGAAATGTTTTCGTCGGTCAGGCGGGCCTGCCCGCGCAGGTTTTTTACGACACGGCCGAGGCGTTGGGTGAGGTTATCGAGCATGGGGGAAAGGGCGGTTCGGATGCAATAAGAGTAGGGAGGCTTGGTGTAGACTTCGCCGATGCCCGCAATCTTAATGCATCTGCTGGCCGCAGCCCTGTATGGCGGCCTGGCGGTACATCTCTGGCGCACCCGCTGGCGCGGACCGGCGCTCGACCAGCCGTCCGGCGGACTCAAGCTCGGCGAACGCGGCTTGCTGCTGGTCGCGCTGCTGGCGCATGCCGTCAGCCTGCGCATGGAGATCTTCGATGGCGGCAGCATGCGCTTCAGCTTCGCCATCGCGCTTTCGGTAATGCTTTGGCTGGCGATCGCGCTTTACTGGATAGAAAGTTTCTACGCCCGCATGGAGGGCTTGCAGGTGATCGGCTTGCCGGCCGCCGCCGTGGCGGCCCTGTTGCCAGGCGTGTTCTCCGAGGTCCACGTGCTGGCCAACGCCGGCTCGACGGCGTTTCGCCTGCATTTCCTGATGGCCATGCTGGCCTACAGCCTGTTTACCCTGGCCGCCCTGCACGCCCTGCTGATGGCGACCGCCGAAAAAAGCCTGCATCGCGGCCGCATTTCCCCGTTGCTGGCGGGCCTGCCGCCCCTGCTGACGATGGAGGCGTTGCTGTTCCGCCTGATCCACGTTGCCTTTGTCCTGCTCACCTTCACGCTGATTTCGGGTGTGTTCTTTTCCGAAACCCTGTTCGGCAAGGCGCTGACCTTCAACCACAAAACGGTGTTCGCGATTCTGTCCTGGCTGATTTTCGCGGCCCTCCTGACCGGCCGCCATTTGCGCGGCTGGCGTGGCCGGATCGCGCTGCGCTGGACGCTGGCCGGCTTCGCCGCACTGTTGCTGGCCTATGTCGGCAGCCGGTTTGTGCTTGAGGTAATTCTCGGCCGCTGATGGACGGAATTCCCTTATCCGCGCAGTTCGTTGCTTTGGCGGTCTTGCTCGGCTGTTCGGCTTTTTTCTCCCTGGCCGAAACCGCGATGATGGCCTCCAACCGCCATCGCTTGCGCCACCTGGCAAGCGAGGGGGACCGCGGAGCAAAACTCGCCCTCGACCTGCTTGGCCGCACCGACAAGATGCTGGGCGTGATCCTGCTTGGCAACAATCTGCTCAATGCCGCTACCGCGACGCTGGTGTCGGTCATCACCATCGAGCTGTTCGGCGAAGAAAAGTGGGCGCTGAGCATCGGCACCCTGCTGGTGACGTTCGCCATCCTGGTGTTCGCGGAAATCACTCCGAAGATTCTCGGCGCCTCCCACGCCGACCGCTTGGCGCGGATCCTGGCCTACGTCATCTGGCCCCTTCTGCGCGCTGCGTATCCGGTTGTCTGGTTCGTCAACCTTTTCGTCGATGCCTTGCTCTGGCTGCTGCGCCTCAAACCGAAAGGTGGCGACGAGAATTCCCGCCTGAGCGTCGAGGAGTTGCGCTCACTGGTACTGGAGTCCAGCAATTACATTCCCCAGCAGCACCGCGCCATCCTGCTCAACCTGTTCGAGCTGGAGCAATTGACTGTCGCCGACATCATGACGCCGCGCGGTGAAATCGAAGCCATCGACATTGCCGCACCGATCGAGGATATCAAGACGCAGCTGGCGACCAGTTTTCACACCCGGGTCGCGGTATTTGAAAACGACCCGGCCAATGTGGTCGGAGTGCTGCATCAAAAGCGCCTGCTGGCAGAGGCCTTTGCCGGAGAAATCGGCCACACCGCGCTGCGCGAGCGGATGTCCGAGCCCTATTACATTCCCGCGGCAACGCCGATCTACACCCAGCTTCAGTTCTTCCGCGAGAACCGGGAGCGCATGGGCCTCGTGGTCGATGAGTATGGCGAAATCGAGGGGCTGGTGACGCTGGAAGACATCATCGAAGAACTGGTCGGCAAATTCACCACGCGCCAGTCGGATGTTGGCGGTTCGCTGTGCTGGAACGATGATGGCGTGGTGCTGGTGGATGGCTCGGCCGGACTGCGGGAACTCAATCGAATGCTTGAACTGGAGTTTCCCCTCGACGGGCCGCGCACGCTAAACGGACTGATTGTCGAGCATTTGCAGGACATCCCCGAGGTGGGCGTCGGCGTGCGGGTGGGCGGCGTGCCGATGGAGATCGTGCAAACACAGGATCGAAAGATCAAGATGGTGCGTCTTCACCGCCCCGCCGGAGAGTGATACTCTGGGCATATTCAGGGCGTAGAATGAGCAAAGTGGAATCTCAGGCAGGCTAAAGCAGGTTTTCCGGCGTTAAGCGCGGCGACCGAAACAAAAATTCAAGCGGGGGAAGCCGATGGCCACAGCAGGCAAGGCAGACAAGGCAGCCAAGAAGGAAGGCCCAAAAGAGTTAAGTTTTAACTGGGAAGGCAAGAACAAGGCCGGCAAGGTGGTGCGCGGCGAGATCAAGGCTGTCGGCGAAGCGGCGGCGAACGCGGCATTGCGCCGCCAGGGCGTCAACGTCACCAAGCTCAAAAAGCTGAAAACCAGTTCCGGCGGCAAGGTCTCGGACAAGGACATCACCCTGTTCTCGCGCCAGCTCGCCACCATGGTCAAGTCGGGCGTGCCGCTGTTGCAGTCTTTCGACATCGTCGGCAAGGGCACCAACAATCCGGCCCTGGCCAAGCTGCTGTTCGACATCAAGGCCGACGTTGAAACCGGCGCCAACCTCGCCACTGCCTTTCGCAAGTATCCGATGTATTTCGATGCCCTGTTCTGCAATCTGGTCGAGGCCGGCGAGCAGGCCGGTATTCTCGACACGCTGCTGGATCGCCTGGCGACCTACAAGGAGAAAATCCAGGCCATCAAGTCCAAGATCAAGAGCGCCCTGACCTATCCGATCGCCATTCTTATCATCGCCTTCATCATTACCGCGGTGATCATGATTTTCGTAGTGCCCGCGTTCAAGGGCGTGTTCGCCAGCTTCGGCGGTGAACTGCCCGCCCCGACACTCATCGTGATCGCGATTTCCGATTATTTCACGGCCAACTGGCACATCATCTTCGGCAGTATTTACGCGGTGATCTACGGCATCGGACAGGCTTTCAAGCGTTCCGTGGCATTGCAAATCATGAAAGACAAAGTCTCGCTGAAGCTGCCGGTTTTTGGCGACATGCTCGTCAAATCCGCCATCGCACGCTGGACGCGAACCCTGTCCACCATGTTTGCCGCCGGCGTGCCGCTGGTCGAAGCGCTTGATTCGGTCGGCGGCGCCGCCGGCAATTATGTTTACACCATGGGAACCAAGGCGATCCAGGCAGAGGTCAGCACCGGTTCCAGTCTGACGGTCGCCATGGAAAATTGCGGCTTGTTCCCGCCGATGGTTACGCAGATGGTTGCCATCGGCGAAGAGTCCGGCCAGCTCGATTCGATGCTGGGCAAGACCGCCGATTTCTTCGAAGCCGAAGTCGACGAGGCGGTGGAAGCGCTCTCATCCCTGATGGAGCCATTGATCATGGTCTTCCTCGGCGGCCTCATCGGCGGTCTGGTGGTCGCCATGTACCTGCCGATCTTCAAACTCGGTTCGGTTGTCGGCTAAGTTCGCAACCAGGCATTGGGGATGATCGCCCAGCTGGCCGATCCGGCTGTATTTGCCTTCGTCGCCGGATTGTTCGGCTTGATGATCGGCAGTTTTCTCAATGTCGTCATCCATCGGATGCCTATCATCATGGAGCGCGACTGGGCGGCGCAGTGCGCCGAACTCAGGGGTGAGGCGCCACCCGTCTTCGAGGCACTTTCGCTGGCGCGCCCGCGTTCGCGCTGCCCCAAATGCGGGCATTCGATCACCGCGCTCGAAAACATTCCCATCATCAGCTGGCTGTTGCTGCGAGGGCGCTGCAAGGGCTGCGCGGCGCCGATTTCCATCCGCTATCCGCTGGTCGAAGCGACAACCGGGCTGCTGTTTGCCTTTGTCGCCTGGCATTTTGGCTTCACCGCCGCGGGCCTCGGCGCCCTGGTTTTCGTCGGGGCACTGATCGCCTTGACCGGTATCGATTTTGATACCCAGCTATTGCCTGACGACATCACCCTGCCTTTGCTCTGGCTGGGACTGGCGCTGAATGCTTTCAGTGTCTACACGGATCTGAAAAGCGCTGTCATCGGTGCCATGGCGGGCTACCTGTCGCTGTGGGGCGTGTATTGGTCATTCAAGCTGTTCACCGGCAAGGAGGGCATGGGCTACGGCGACTTCAAGTTGCTGGCCGCGCTCGGCGCCTGGCTTGGCTGGCAGATGCTGCCATTGGCGATCCTGCTTTCCTCCTTTGTCGGCGCCGTGGTCGGCATCGCACTGATGATCTTTGCCCGTCAAGGCCGCAACGTTCCGATCCCTTTCGGCCCCTACCTTGCCGCGGCAGGCGCCATCGCCCTGATATGGGGCAAGCCCTTGACCCACGCCTATCTCGGCATCAGTCTGTAGGCCTTGCAAACCCCCGTGTCGGACCCCATCTCTACGGGATGGGATGCCGCAGTCCTGGCCGGCGCGCCAAGGGCTTCGGCTATAATCCTCCCCCTTTGCCAGAATGCCGGAGAATGCCATGCCGATCTACGCTTATCGCTGCACCGATTGCGGCTTTGAGAAAGATGTCATGCGGAAAGTCAGCGATCCGCTGTTGACCACCTGCCCCGAATGCAAGACCGAGAACTTCGCCAAGCAACTGACCGCGCCGGGCTTTCAGCTCAAGGGCAGCGGTTGGTACGCCACCGACTTCAAGGGCGGCGGTTGCAAGTCCGCCGACAGCAAGAGCGACAACCCGCCGCCCTGTCAGGGTGGCACGGGAAGCTGCGCCGCCAATAGCTGATCGCGCCTGCCTTGAAAAAATACTTCATTACCGGACTTCTGATCTGGGTTCCGCTGGCAATCACCGCATGGGTCTTGTCCCTGATCGTGCGTTCCATGGATCAGTCCCTGCTGCTGCTGCCCCAGGCGATTCACCCCGAACACCTGCTTGGCGTGTATATCCCCGGCCTCGGCGCGCTGCTGACTCTGCTGGTGGTGTTTCTCACCGGTCTGGTAACGACAAACATCGTCGGCCAAAAACTGGTGCGTTTCTGGGAAGGCGTGCTGGCGCGGATTCCGGTGGTGAAGTCGATTTACTACAGCGTCAAGCAGGTCAGTGACACGCTGTTTTCGGGCAGCGGCGTGGCATTTCGCAAAGTCCTGCTGGTCCGCTATCCGCATCCCGAAGCGTGGTCGGTGGCCTTCCAGACCGGACATCCGGCACGCGACGTCGCCGACATGCTGCCGGATGAGCACGTCGGTGTTTTCATCCCGACCACGCCCAGTCCGGTCAACGGCTTCTTCTTTTTCGTCAAACGGAAAGACGTCATCGAACTCGACATGAACGTCGACGAAGCCCTGAAATACATCGTCTCCATGGGCGTCGTCGCCCCGCCCATGAGAAATCCAGCCGGGCGCGCCCAGAATCAGTAAGGTCCCGCGGGGCCATCACAACCGTTCGGAAAACCTATGCGTACCCATTATTGCGGCGAGGT
>CAYNGV010000120.1:0-5641 GCA_964397005.1 uncultured Sulfuritalea sp.
CGTGGCCTTGAACACCACCTGCTTGGCGCGATAAGGCTGGCCGTCGGCGCCGACCACGCTGTCGGCATTTGCCAGATTGCTGGCCACCGCGTTGAGGCGGGCCGACTGCGCGGTAAGCGCCGATCCGGCAATCGAGAAGATGTTGAACAGGCTCATGGTCGTCTCCGCTTTCCGCTTACTGGCTCTGCATTGCTGCTTGCAGGGTGCTCAAGTCGCCACGAATGAAGGTGAGCATGGCCTCCATCTGCACCGCGTTCTCGGCAAATGCCGCGCGTTCGATGTCCATGTTCACCGTGTTTCCATCTACGTTTGGCTGGAATTCGGTGCGGTACTTGACGGCAGCGGCAAAGGCTTGGGAATTCTCGCTGCCCAAATGGCGCGCGGAGGTTCTCGCCAAACCCAGCGCGCCTTCGGTGCGGCCCGCCAAGGCCCCTTCCAGAGCCCCCTTGAAGTCGATGTCCCGGGCCTTGTAGTTAGGCGTGTCGGCGTTGGCGATATTCGAGGCGAGCAGTTCCTGACGATAGGCTCTCGCATTCAGGGCCAGGCGTTTGATTTGGAGGCGGGCGTCGATTCTGTCTATCACGTTAGTTGGCGAGCATCGATGGTCGAGTACGGTGAGCAATGCATCATCCGTGCCATACCCACTTCCCTCGCCAGCAGGCAGCGAATCGGCGCCCTTGTGCATTGCCGCCGGCAAGCCGCAGACGTTACTCGGCAAAACTTGCCGCCGGGCAGCGGACAGGCTCCTCTCGAATAGAGGGATGACTGGGATGTTGCTGAGTGCATGCGGACCACCAAAGTCGTGATTGAATATGCCCTATGCGACTACTCCTTGCCATTCTGACCGCCTCGCTGGCGCTCGCCCCCGCTTGCTCCGCTCTCGCCGCCGACTCCGCGGCAATCCGGCGCGCAGTCGATGATTTCCTGCGCGTCCAGACCCAGGGTTTGCCCGGTACGGCAAGCTACAGCATCGGCCAGATCGATGCCGAACGGCTGGCGGGTAGCTGCGAGGGCTTTGACGTTGCAATGGGCAGTGGCGTACGCCCTTGGGGAAGAACCCAGGTCGTGGTGACCTGTCGCGGCGGCAGCTGGAACATCCGGGTATCGGTGCAGATTCGCGTCGTCGCTGAATATTTGGTTATTGCACGGCCCATAACCGCCGGTCAAACGCTTACGGCGGCGGACGTTCGCGGGCAACTGGGTGAGCTTTCCGATCTGCCCACTGGCGTCCTGATGGACAAGGAGCAGGCCATCGGTCGCGCAGCGATTGCTTCCCTCGCCGCCGGTCGTCCGTTGCGGGCCGACATGCTCAGGCAACCCACCGTGATACAGCAAGGCCAGAGCGTCAAGATCATCGGCACCGGCAGCGGCTTTCAAGTAAGCAATGAAGGGCGAGCGCTCACTAACGCCGTGGTTGGACAAGTCACCCAGGTGCGGCTAAACTCCGGTCAAATCTTGAGCGGGGTCGTCCGCGCGGATGGGACAATAGAAATAAGGTTCTGATTTTATTGGCGAAAGTCATCAGTCACGTTCGACTTCTATTGAATCAAGTTATTGAAATATTTGCCGTAAACACTAGCAGACGCTGCATATACGACGGAAACCTCCCGCCATGAAAATCGACAACTCTGCCAAGACCATCGGCTCCGGACAAAGCCCTGCCGGTTCCCGTGTAACTGGGGCCAAGCCTCCGGTAACAGGTGCCGCCAAGGCAAGTCCCTCTGCGGGTCAGCCAGCCACAGTGGTGTCCGTAGCCATGCATTCCGTGAGCGGCTCCGAGCCGGCTTTCAATGCGCAGAAGGTTGCCGAGATCAGGCAGGCCATCAGCGAGGGTCGGTTTCAGGTCAATCCCGAGCGGATCGCGGATGGCTTGATCAGTAGCGTACGGGAAATGCTGGACCAAAACCGTCGTCCCGCGTGATGGCCAACACGGCATCCTGAATTTCAGCAGGTTCTTCTCTGTCTGTGGAGTCCTTGTCGGAGTTGCTGGTCAGAGAACTCTCTGATGTGAGGCGGTTTTGTGCTTTGCTGGAGGAGGAACGCAAAGTCATCACCGGAGCCCAAGCCGATCGGCTGCCTGATATAGCGACCGAAAAGGCATCACTTGCGGGGCAGCTAAGTCAGCTCGAGGCACGGCGTGATGCGCTACTGACCCGGGACGGTTTCGCGAAGGGTCGTCCCGGCATTGAAGCCTGGCTGGCAAGCCGGCCCGACCCCAAGGTTGAAACAGGACGGTGGAACGAGTTACTGGAACTCGCCCGGCAAGCCCGCGACGGAAACGAAACCAATGGCCGGCTGATCAACCTGCTCCTGAAACAGAATCAGGAGGCGCTGTCGGTATTGATCTCCGGTGGTACCGAATCGATCTACGGCGCCGATGGCCAGCCGCGGAGTCAGGTTGCAGGAAAACGGTCTTTCGGCACCGGTTGAATCCTGCCCGACGGGGCGAAGTCTCGCCACCGGAATTACTCTGGAATCTGAACCTCCACCGCGTTGTCCGGCGCCCGCGACTCGATCGTGATTGCCACGCGGCGGTTGCGCTGCCGGCCTTCGGCGGTGGCGTTGTCGGCCTGCGGTCGCTGGTCGGCATAGCCCGTCGCGGTGAGGCGGCGTCCGTCGACTCCCGTCTCGATGAACAAGCGCACCACGCTCGAAGCACGCATTCCGGAGAGTTCCCAGTTGGACGGGAACTGCGGCGTATTGATCGGTGTGTTGTCGGTGTGTCCTTCGACGATGACCGGAAAATCGGTCGGCACCAGAATCTGGGCAACCGCGGCCAACGCCCTTACGGCAGCCAGATCGAGGCGCGCGTCGCCCGGCGCAAACAGCACGCTGGCATTGATATCGACCGTGATTCCGAGCGCCCCTTCGGTGACCGTGACCTTGCCTTCCTCGACCAGCGGAGCCAGGGCCTTGTTGAGTTCCCTGGCCATTTTCCGCAGGTTTTCCCTCTTCACGACCTGCGCCGCATCGGTCTTGACGTTGGGCGGAAGGCGCCTGGTCGGAATGGCGATCGACATCGGTGAATTGATGCTGGTATTGACCGCTATCTGACCGGCTCCGCCGGGAACGCTGCGGAACGCGGAGCTGATCGAATCCGACATGATCCGGTACTTGCCCTCGTTGATTGACGAGAGTGCATACATCACCACAAAGAAGGCGAACAGCAGGGTGATGAAATCGGCATATGACACCAGCCAGCGTTCGTGGTTTTCGTGCTCATCGGCCTCGCGGCGACGACGGTGGCGGTAGCCTGCCATCAGGCCAGATATCCTTGCAGGCGACTTTCCACAATCCGCGGATTGTCGCCATTGGCGATCCCAACCAGGCCATCGACCAGCATCTCGCGCTGGGTGACCAGAATCGCGATGTTCGCCATCAGCTTCTTGGCGATCGGGAGAAAAATCAGATTGGCGGCGCCGACACCATAGATCGTTGCGACGAAAGCCACCGCGATTCCACTACCGAGTTTCGCGGGATCGGCAAGATTTTCCATCACATGGATCAAGCCCATGACCGCGCCGATGATTCCTATGGTCGGCGAATAGCCCCCGGCAGACTCCCAGATCTTCGAAGCCAGTTTCAGCTTGGCTTCATAGGCGCCGATTTCAACGTCGAGGACTTGACGCAAACGATCCGGCTCAGCGCCATCGACCAGAAGTTGCAACCCCTTCCGCGCAAAGGGATCGGTGACGGTAGTGATCTGCTCTTCAAGGGCCAGCAGGCCCTCTTTGCGCGCCACCTGGCTCCAGTGGCCAACGTCGCTGATCAGCTTCTGCGGGTCGATGGCGGGCGGGAAAAACACCCAAACGCCCATTCGCATTCCTGCCAGGAACACGGGCATCGGGCTTTGCAGCATGACCGCCCCCAGGGTGCCGCCGAACACGATCAACATCGCGGTGGGCTGAATCAAGGAAGCAACATGTCCGCCCTCCAGCACCTGGCCAACCAGAATCGTGGCAAGTCCGAGTGCGAGGCCGACAAAACTGATCTTGTCCATGTATTAGGTCTCGCTTGGGGATGGAGGCTTGGATCCGCGACGACTCTTGCTCACCGGCTTGCCTTCGCCGACAACCGAAGCCCGCAACCGGGCAATTGCCTGGCTGTGCAACTGGCATACCCGCGACTCAGTCACGCCCAGCACTTCACCGATCTCCCGCAGATTCAGATCCTGCTCATAATACAGTGCCATCATCATCTTTTCGCGTTCCGGAAGGGTTTCGATGCCATTCACCAAGGCTTGGCGGGTACCCGCTTCCTCAAGCAAGGCCAGGGGATCCAGTCCCGTGGCAGCGCCGTGGCGCTCAAGGAAATCGCTGCCCTGCCCGTCAGCCAGATCTTCCAGATACACCAGTTGGTGGCCCCGCGCCTCAAGCAGCAGTTTCTGGTAATCCGCCAGGTTCAAATCCAGAGCCGCCGCCAGTTCGCTTTCGGATGGCTGGCGCCCGTTCTCGTGCTCCAGTTTTTGGATGGCTGCCTCGACGCGCCGCATCTCTCGGCGCGCACCGCGTGGCAGCCAGTCGTTGTCACGCAGGCCGTCAAGCATGGCACCACGTATCCGCTGCGCGGCATAGGTCTCGAACTGGGCGCCAAGGCCTTCCTCGTAGCGGCTCATCGCATCAAGCAGGCCGATCATCCCGTTCTGAACGAGGTCGTCGACTTCGACACTCGCCGGCAGCTTCGCCATCATATGAAAGGCGATGCGCTTGACGAAGGGAACATACTTGGAAACGAGCTGCTCTTTGGCGAGCACGCCCTGTGCGGTGTACATCGATCCAGTCGATCAGGCCATCTAGACGGAATGACTATAACACCGATTCCAGATGCTTCGCAGCAGGTCCCGACACACCCCGACGCAGCGCCGGACGTACATCGAAGGGAAGAAATCCGCCGACGTCCACATCGCCCGTTCCAAGCGGCAGGCGGCTTTGCAGCGCATCCGCCAAATGGTCTGTCACCGGCACGCGTGAGCCCCCGAGATAGTCGAGTCGAACCCCAAGATGCTCGCGCGCCGTGCGTCGCAGGTTGTCGAATATGGCCTGCGCCTCCTCCTCGGATCGCGCGCGGGTGATCACCACCTGGAAGCTTTCGCGGCCTCGTTCGCGCGCCAACCGCTTGATCAGCGCATAGGCATGGGTAATCGCAGAACCCTGTGCCGCTACCACCACCGCAATATGTCGGGCCGCGAGAGCCAATGGAGAGACGTGGCCGCCACGGCGCGTCGCGCAATCGACCATGACGAAGGATGCGCCCTGCTGAATCTCCCGCAGACCGGCGTTCAGGTAGCCTGCGCTGACGGCATCGACATGCATCAGTTCATTGGCAAAGCGCGACGCCGCAACAGCCCGCACCAGGGGCGCGGCGGGCCGCATGACTTGCTGCGCCGAACGACTATTCTGGACCACGTCCATCAGGTCATGGCGCGACGTCATGCCAAAGGTCGCCAACACATTGTTGGGTCCGGGATTTTCGTCGATGATCACCACGCCGTGCCCGGCTTGCGCCAGCGCCGCGGCGGTCTGGACCAGCAGGGTAGTCCGCCCGCAGGCGTCCCGACCGGAAACAAACGCGATCACCTGCGGTGCGCGAGCGCCGAACAGACGCCGCAAGCCGGCCGCCTGATCCCCGGACGCGTGATGCG
>CAYNGV010000121.1:0-5623 GCA_964397005.1 uncultured Sulfuritalea sp.
GGATCAGCGCGCCGCCCATGGTCGGCGTACCGGCCTTGACCAGATGTGTCTGCGGGCCGTCGGTGCGCACCGACTGGCCGATCTTCTTGGCCGCGAGCCAGCGGATCACCGCCGGGCCGAAGACGAAGGAAATGGTCAGCGCGGTCATGGTCGCCAGTACCGCGCGCAAGGTGATGTAGCCGAAGACGTTGAAGCCGCGGAGGTCCCTGGCCAGCCATTGGGCGAGTTCAAGCAGCATGCATTGCTCCTTCATCCACTATCGCGTCGACGACGCGCTCCATGCGCATGAAGCGCGATCCCTTGACCAGCACCGTGGTCTGCGGACCAAGTTCGCTCTGAAGCGTTCTAAGCAACTCGTCAAGGCGAGGAAAGTGCTGTCCGCCCTCGCCAAAATTGCGCGCTGCCGCTACCGACATTTCACCCAGACAGAACAAACGATCGATGCCGTGGCTCTTGGCATAACCGCCGACCTCGTCGTGAAACTGACCGGCGGCAGCGCCCGCCTCGCCCATGTCGCCCATGACGAAAATGCGCTTGCCGGGCACGGCGGCCAGCACGTCGATCGCCGCGCGCATCGAGTCCGGATTGGCGTTGTAGCTGTCATCCACCACCAGCGCACCCTTGCGCCCGGCGCGACGCTGCAGGCGGCCCTTGACGCCGGCAAATCCCGCCAGCCCTTCGCGGACGGCAGCAACCGACGCACCGGCTGCCAGTGTCGCTGCCGCCGCGGCGCAGGCGTTGCGGGCATTGTGGAGCCCCGGTACGGCAAGCGTTACCTTGAACGCGCCCCAGGGAGTGGTCAGCGCCAGATCGCTGCCCAAACCATGGCCGGCAAACTGCCCGCGTACGTCGGCCGCCTGGTCAATGCCAAACGTCAGCCGGCGACGATCGCGCGCCAGCTCGCACCAGATTTCGACTTGTGCATCGTCGGCATTGAACACGGCAACGCCGTCGGCGGGCAGCCCGGCGAATATCTCGCCCTTGGCCAGCGCCACATCCTGCACCGAACCGAGGCCCTCGAGATGCGCGCGCTGCGCGTTGTTTACCAGCGCCACCGACGGCTGTGCGAGCAGCGTCAGGTAGTCGATCTCGCCCGCGTGGTTCATGCCCATCTCGATCACCGCCGCGCGATGCGATGCGCGCAGCTTGAGCAGGGTCAGCGGCAGGCCGATGTCGTTGTTGAGGTTGCCGACCGTGGCCAGCACGGCATCGGCGCTTCCGTGCTGCGCGCGCAGGATCGCCGCGCACATTTCCTTGACCGTGGTCTTGCCGTTGCTGCCGGTGATGCCGATCAGCGGGATCGCAAAGCGCCCACGCCACTGCGCCGCCAGCGCGCCTAGCGCCAGTCGCGTGTCGGTGACGGAGATCAGCGGCAGATCAGGATGGCCGGCGGCAAATTCCTGACTGACCAGCGCGCCTGCCGCACCACGCGCCAGGACCTCGCTGACATACGCGTGGCCATCGAAGTTCTCACCCTTGAGCGCGACGAACAGCTCGCCGGCGGCAATGGTCCGCGAATCGGTGGAAACGCCACTGAAGCCGGCATCGGCACCCTGTGCGCCGGCAGCAATGGCGTGGGCGGCCTCGTGCAGAGTCATCATCATGATTGCCGCGATCCTCGCCGTGTCGCCAACGCCGACTTTGCGGCGTCGAGGTCGGAGAAGGGATGCCGCACACCGGCGATTTCCTGATACGGCTCGTGGCCCTTGCCGGCGATCAGGATCACGTCGCGCTGATCGGCGCCCGCCACCGCGTCGGCGATGGCCCGGCCGCGGTCGATCTGGACGCTCGGCGGCCTTTTCATGCCAGCGAGCACGCCGTCGATGATGACTTGCGGGTTTTCATGGCGCGGGTTATCGCTGGTCAGCACCGCCTGGTCGGCCAGACGCTCGGCAATCGCGCCCATTTGCGGCCGCTTGCCGGGATCGCGATCGCCGCCGCAACCGAATACGCAGACCAGCCGGCCGCCGCGCGCAGCCGCGGTTTCGCGCAGCACGCCGAGCGCCTTTTCCAGGGCGTCCGGCGTATGCGCGTAGTCCACCACGATCAGCGGTTCCTGCACACCGCCCAGCGCCTGCATGCGTCCCGGCGGCGGCTGGATGCGGCGCAGGGCGACAGCGATGTCCTCAAGGCGTTCATTGCGCGCCAGCAATGCGCCGATCACCGCGAGCAGATTGGAGACATTGAAGCGGCCCACCACGGGCGCGGTGAAATGCACGCCGCGCAGATCGAACTCGACGCCGGTGGCACTCATGTCCAGGTTTTCCGCGCGAAGGACATCCTTACTGCCAGCGTCCGCGCCGAGCGTGTAGCCGATGACGTGCAGGCGGCCCCTGAGCCTGGCCGCCAGTTCGGCGCCAAAGGGATCATCCAGATTCAGCACCGCCGCGGAGAGACCGGGGACGAAGAACAGCTTTTCCTTGGCCGCCGCGTAAGCCGCCATGCTGCCGTGATACTCGAGGTGGTCGCGCGTCAAGTTGGTGAATATCGCCACGTCGAAGGCCGCGCCGTTTGCACGGCCCTGATCGAGCCCGATGGAGGACACCTCCATCGCGCAAGCCTTTGCGCCCTGCGCGACGAAGGCGGCGAGTTCGGCATGCAGGGTGATCGCATCCGGCGTGGTGTTGGGGCTTTCGTTCAGCGCCTCGAGGAAGCCGTTGCCCAGCGTGCCGATCACGGCGCACCGATGCTGCATGGCGTTCATCGCCTGTGCGATCCACTGCGAGACCGAGGTCTTGCCGTTGGTGCCGGTGACGCCGCAGAGCCAGAGAAGCTCCGATGGACGACCGTACACCAGGTGCGCGATCTCGCCGGAGAGTGCGGCGAGCCCTTCCACTTCGACCAACGGCGTATCGCCAACGCCGACTTTCCGTCCCGCCTCCGCGATCACCGCCGCCGCCCCCTTCGCCACGGCCTGCGCGATAAAGTCGCGGCCATCGACGTGCGCGCCGGCAAAGGCGACAAAAACATCGCCGGGCTGCACGCGGCGCGAGTCGGCGGTGAGGCGCTTCGCCATAACGCCCTTGCGTTCGAGCTGTTCAAGGATGGCCATCGCGTTCACATCTCTTCCCGGACCGGCTCGGCGCTCGCCGTGATCAGCGGTTTCAAGGGCGCATCCGGTGCAACGCCCAGCGTGCGCAGGCTGCCGGCCATCACCTGGGCGAACACCGGCGCCGCCACGTCGCCGCCGAAATGCCGGCCGTTCGACGGCTCGTCGACCATCACCGCGACAATCAGGCGCGGCTCGGAAACCGGCGCGAAACCGACGAAGGACGCGACATATTTGTTGGCATAGGCGCCGCCTTCGATCTTGTGCGCGGTGCCGGTCTTGCCCGCCACGCGATAGCCGGCGATCTGTGCCTTGGGCGCGGTACCGCCCGGCTGCACCGCCATCTCAAGCATGGCGCGCACTTCGCGCGCGGTCTGCGCCGAGAACACCTGCTTGCCGCCCAGCGGCGGCGTATCCAGTCGCGCCAGCGAGATCGGCACCAGGTCGCCGTCGCGGGCAAAAGCCTGATAGGCGCGCGCCAGCTGGATCAGCGTCACCGAAATGCCATGACCATAGGACATGGTGGCCTGCTCGATCGGCTTCCAGGTCTTGGCCGGACGCAGGCGGCCGCCGACCTCGCCGGGGAAGCCGAGCTTCAGCGGCGCGCCGAAGCCGAGGCTGTCGAACATGGTCCACATTTCGTCCGGTGTCATCGACAGGGCCAGCTTGGCGGCGCCGATGTTGGATGACTTCTGGATCACCTGCGCCACGGTCAGCATGCCATGCACATGGGCGTCGGAAATCGTCGCCGTGCCGATGGTCATTTTCCCCGGCGCGGTCTGGATCGGCGTGTTGAAACGCACCTTGCCCTTCTCCAGCGCCAGCGCCGCGGTGAACGGCTTCAGCGTCGAACCGGGCTCGAAGGTGTCGGTCAGCGCACGGTTGCGCAACTGCGCGCCGACCAGCTTGACGCGATTGTTCGGGTTGTAGGTCGGCAGATTCGCCAGGGCGAGGATTTCGCCGCTGCGGGCATCGAGCACCACCACGCCGCCGGCCTTGGCGCGATTTTCCTCCAGCGCCTGCTTGAGGTGGCTGTAGGCGAGGTACTGCACCTTCGAATCCATCGCCAGCACGATGTCCTTGCCTTCCAGCGGCGGATGGATGCTTTCGACGTCTTCCACCACGTTGCCGCGCCTATCCTTGATCACGCGGCGGCTGCCCGCCTTGCCCGACAACTGGCTGTTGAACGCCAGTTCGATGCCTTCCTGACCGGCATCCTCGACCCCGGTAAACCCCAGCATGTGCGCCATCACCTCGCCCGCCGGGTAGTAGCGCCGGTATTCATTCTTCTGGTGGATGCCGGGCAATTGCAGCGCCGAAACCCGGTCGGCCAGCTCGGGCGGCAACTGGCGTTTGACATAGACGAACTCGCGTTCGGAGGCCAGCTTGCGGTTGATCTCGCGCACGTCCATGTCAAGCAGCGTGGCCAGGTTGCGCGACTGCGCCGGCGCCAGTTGCGCGTCTTCGGGGATCGCCCAGATCGAGCGCACCGGAGTGGACACCGCCAGCACGTCGCCGTGGCGATCGGTGATGCGGCCGCGCGTGGCGGAAATGTCGATCACGCGCTCGAAGCGCGCGCGCCCCTTGTCGCCGAGGAACTCGCTGTTGAAACCCTGCAAGTACAGCGAGCGCCCGATCAGCGTGACGAAGGCTCCGAGCAACACCACCAGCACCAGGCGTTGCCGCCACGGCGGCAGGCGCTCGGAAAGCAATGGACTTTTGGAGAACTTGATCGACCTCATGGCGACGTCATTTTTCAGGAACCGGCTCGACGGAAATGATCCGTCCCGGCACTGGCGGTTTCATGCCCAGCTTTTCGCGCGCGACCTTCTCGACGCGGACATGGGCGGCCAGCGTGCTTTGTTCAAGCTGCAGCTGCCCCCATTCGACCTCCAGATCACGCATGCGTTTCTGCGTGGCTTCAAGTTCGGTAAACAATTTGCGGGCGCGATGATTGGCGCTCACGGCGGACAGGGCGCAGGCCAGGGCGATCAGGATCAGGATGAGATTGAAGCGTGCCATGCTCACGAGCCACCAAAGAAACCGTGAGAACCTACCGCAGAGGCGCAGAGGCGCAGAGAAGGCGCGGAGGAGTTCAAGAGAAGCAAGGGGCAGGTTTTCTCTGCGTTACCTCCGCGCCTCTGCGCCTCTGCGGTGGATTTTGAATTTTTCACGAGATATCTCCGACCTTCTCCGCCACGCGCAGCACCGCGCTGCGGGCCCGTGGGTTGGCGGCGATCTCAGCATCCGACGGAAACATCGCCTTGCCCACCAGCTTCACGATCGGCGGTGGCAGATCGACCGCGCGCACCGGCACGCCCTTGGGCGGTTGCGGCGGATGCGCCGCATCGCGCAGGAAGCGCTTGACGATGCGATCCTCCAGCGAATGAAAGCAGATCACGGCCAGACGTCCGCCCGGTGCCAGTCTCGCAACGGCACGGGGCAGCGTTAACGACAGCTCCTCAAGCTCCCGATTGACGTGAATCCGTAGAGCTTGAAAGCTGCGCGTCGCCGGATGTTGACCCGGTTCCCGCGTGCGGACGACTTGCGCCACGAGCGTGGCAAGTTGTCCTG
>CAYNGV010000122.1:0-5605 GCA_964397005.1 uncultured Sulfuritalea sp.
ACATCCTGCGCATCCTCGAAGAGGAAGCCATGAAGGAAAACACCGGCGCCCTGCATTGCCAGGTGCCGGTGGATGTCGGCACCTTCCTGCTCAACGAAAAGCGCGTCGACATCTCCCGCATCGAGATGCGCCACCGCGTCAACCTGGTGATCGTGCCCAATCGCCACCTCGAAACGCCAGCGCATGAAATCATCCGCCTGCGTCATGACCAGTTGAATGCCGAGGGTGTCGTCCTCGCCAGCTACCAGATGGCGGAGAAGCCGGTTGAAGAAGCCTACCAGCCGCCGTCGGCGGCCGATGCCAAGCCGGCCAAGATCGAAGCCGCAGTCAGGGGCATCACCCCCGACCAGCCGGCGCCGATCGTCGAGCCGAAAGCCGCAACGCCCGTCGCCCAGGCTGTTCCCGCCAGCAATGGCGGCTTCTTCAGCAAGATCATGTCCTTTTTCAGCGGAAGCACGCAGGCGCCAGCGCCGGCTGCTCCCGCCGAGAAAGCCGACCGTCAGCCGCGCCGTGACGGTGGACGTGATCGCGGCCGCGATGGCAACCGTGAAGGTGGTCGCGGTGGTCGTGACCGCAACGGTCGCGGCAATCGCGACGGCAGCGAACGCAAGGAAAGAAGCGATCAAGCGCCCCGCCCGCAAGGCAAGCGTGACGAAGTGCAAGGCGACGGTGGCAACCGTCGCCCGCGCGATGGCCGCAACGAGCCGCGCGACCCGAAGGAATCTCGCGAACCCAGGGAAGCGCGTGAACCGCGTCCGCCGCGCGAACCGAAGGAAGCAAGAGAACCGAGAGAACCGCGTGCCCCCCGTGGCGATGCCAACGCCGCACAAGGCGCCGTGTCGCCAGCGCCGACTTCTTCCGGTAACGCCGGCGGTCAGGATGCAGGCCATGATGGTGAAGCCCGCAGCGGACGCAGAAGTCGCGGTCGTGGTCGTGGCCGTGGTCGCGGCGAGGAAAGCAACGCAACGGAAGTCGCGGCAGCCGGATTCGTCGCCGCCCAGGCCGGCGAGTTTGCCCCGGCCGCTACCGAAGCCGCAGTTCAACAGCCCGCACCCGTGCAAGCCTTCGAGCCCATTCCGGTCCTCCAGGCGGCACCCGTCGTCGAGGCCGTCACCATGCCTGTCGCTGCAGCCGAGCCGGTAGCACAAGAGATCGTCGTACAGTCAGCACCGATCGTCACCTCTGCCGTAGCGGTTGCCGAACCGGCACCGCTGCCGGTCGCCGTGCCGGCCCCGGTGGTGGCCGCCGAACCCGCGCCGCAGATTGTCGCGGCACTGACGCAAGCCGCGGCGCCAGTGGCCGATCCGATCATTGTTCCGCCGGCGCCGAAACCCGCCCCGGTGGATCTGTCAGGATCACTGCAGCAGGCCGGACTGGTCATGATCGAAACCAGCCATGCCGCACCTGCCGCGGACACGTTCGCGCCGGCGCAGCCGCTGGGCCGCAAGCCGAAACCGGCACCGGTGATCGTCAACGAGCCGCTGCAAATGGTGGAAACCAAGAACAACTGATCTTCGCCATCCGCAACTGAAAAAGGGCGTCTTGCCTTGCGGCAAGACGCCCTTTGTCTATCTGGCGCTCAGTGTCCGTATGAGATGGGCCGCAGCATCCTCGACCAGATCAAGCACCTGCTCGAAGCCCTGTGCGCCGCCGTAGTACGGGTCGGGGACCTCGTCCTGGTCGAAGGCCTGGCGGTACTCGAGGAACAGTCCCAGCTTCTTGTGGTGCGGCCGCGGACATGCGCGCTGCAGCAACTCCAGATGTTCGCGATCCATCGCCAGCACATGGTCGAAGCGAACAAAATCAAACTCCGTCACCCGCCGCGCGCGCAGGGACGACAGATCATAGCCGCGCTGCTTGGCCGCCGCGACGGTGCGCGGGTCAGGTGGATTGCCGACATGGTAGCCGTGGGTGCCGGCCGAATCGAACTCGAACAGGTGATCCACGCCCTGCTTCGCCGCCAGGCCGCGCGCCACCCCCTCGGCCGTGGGCGAACGGCAGATGTTTCCCGTACACACGAAAAGAACCTTATGCCTCACTACGCTGCATCCCCGGGTGCATCATGTGCTTCACCGCCGAACGCCAGACGCTGGATGCGGAACAGCTCGTCGCGGGCCGCCGCCGCCTCTTCGAATTCCAGGTTCTTCGCATGCTCCTGCATGGCCTTCTCCAACCGTCTGATCTCGCGCGACAAGTCTTTTTCGCTCATCACCTCGTAGCGCGCCGCTTCCTGAGCGGCCTTGAGGTCGCGCACTGCGGTTTCCGAATCATATACGCCGTCGATCATGTCCTTGATGCGCTTCCTGACGCCTATCGGAGTAATGCCCATGGCCTCGTTGTGCGCGAGCTGTTTGGCGCGGCGGCGCGCGGTTTCGCCCATCGCCCGCTGCATCGAATCGGTGATCCGATCGGCATAGAGTATGGCCGTGCCGTTCAGATGCCGCGCCGCTCGACCCATGGTCTGGATCAGCGAGCGCGTCGAACGCAGAAAACCTTCCTTGTCGGCGTCGAGGATGGCCACCAGCGACACCTCGGGAATGTCCAGGCCTTCGCGCAGCAGGTTGATGCCGACCAGCACGTCGAATTCGCCCAGACGCAGGTCGCGGATGATCTCGACCCGCTCGACGGTGTCGATGTCGGAATGCAGGTAGCGCACCTTGATACCGTTGTCGCCCATGTACTCGGTGAGCTGTTCGGCGAGGCGCTTGGTCAGCGTCGTCACCAGCACCCGTTCGCCGGCGGCGATGCGCTTCTTGCATTCGGCGAGAAGGTCATCGACCTGGGTGCTGGCCGGCCGCACCTCGACCACCGGATCGACCAGCCCGGTCGGCCGCACCAGCTGCTCGACCACCTGGCCCTGGTGCTTTTCCTCGTAGTCGGAAGGCGTCGCCGACACGAACACCGTCTGCGGCATCAGCTTCTCGAATTCCTCGAACTTCAGCGGCCGGTTGTCCAGCGCCGACGGCAGACGGAAGCCGTAATCGACCAGGTTTTCCTTGCGCGAGCGGTCGCCCTTGTACATGCCGCCCACCTGCGGAATCGTCACGTGCGATTCGTCGACGAACATGATCGCGTCATTGGGCAGGTAGTCGTAGAGCGTCGGCGGCGGCTCGCCGGGCTGGCGCCCCGAGAGATGCCGCGAGTAATTCTCGATGCCCTTGCAGAAGCCCAGCTGGTCGAGCATTTCGAGGTCGAAGCGGGTGCGCTGCTCGATGCGCTGGCATTCGACCAGCTTCTGGTGCGACTGAAAGAACTCGATGCGCTGGCGCAGCTCTTCCTTGATCGCCTCGACGGCCTTGAGCACCGTGGCGCGCGGCGTGACGTAATGGCTCGACGGGAACACCGTGAAGCGGCCGAGCTTCTGCCGCGTGTGGCCGGTCAGCGGATCGAACGCCGTCAGGCCTTCGACCTCGTCGTCGAACAGCGTGATGCGCAGCGCGCTTTCGGCGTTCTCCGCCGGAAAGACATCGATCACGTCGCCGCGCACGCGATAGACGCCGCGCTTGAAGTCCATCTCGTTTCGCTCGTACTGCATTTCCGCCAGGCGGCGGATGACCTCGCGCTGGCCGATCTTCTCGCCGGTGCGCAGGTGCAGGATCATGCTGTGGTAATCAACCGGATCGCCGATGCCGTAGATCGCCGACACTGTGCACACGATCACCACGTCGCGCCGCTCGAGCAGGCTCTTGGTCGCGCTCAAACGCATCTGTTCGATGTGCTCGTTGATCGACGAATCCTTCTCGATGAACAGGTCGCGCGACGGCACGTAGGCCTCGGGCTGGTAATAGTCGTAATAGGAAACGAAATACTCGACCGCGTTCTCCGGAAAGAACTCGCGGAATTCCGAGTACAGCTGTGCCGCCAGCGTCTTGTTCGGCGCCAATACCAGCGCCGGGCGGCCCAAACGGGCGATGACATTGGCCATGGTGTAGGTCTTGCCCGAACCCGTCACGCCGAGCAGGGTCTGGAAGGAAAGCCCGTCATTGAGGCCCTCGGTCAGCAGGCGGATCGCCTCGGGCTGGTCGCCCGCCGGCGGAAACGGCTGGTGCAGGCGCCACGGGCTGCCCGGAAACTCGACCACCCTGCCCTTCAGTTCATGAATTTCGGCCACTGGCTAACCCATTTATTTACTTATGGAAAGCCGACAAATTCCTGATCGAATCGGGTCGGCCGTTGCGGTATTATTGCGCGCTTCGCGCTGCAACAAATATCGCCGTATCGCCAGCGCCGACTTTTTATCACTTCCTGCACTCGGAGCCTTCATGTCCTCTCTTTTCGCCGCCGTCGAAATGGCGCCCCGCGACCCCATCCTGGGCCTCAACGAAGCCTTCAATGCCGACACCAACCCGAACAAGGTCAACCTCGGCGTCGGCGTCTATTTCGGCGACGACGGCAAAATTCCCCTGCTGGCCGCGGTCAAGACCGCCGAGAAGGCCCGCCTGGAAACCCAGCCGCCGCGCGGCTACCAGCCCATCGAGGGCATTCCCGCCTACAACAACGCAGTGCAGAACCTGCTTTTCGGCAAGGATTCCGCACTGCTCGCCGCCGGCCGCGCCATCACCTGCGAATGCCTCGGCGGCACCGGCGCACTCAAGGTCGGCGCCGACTACCTGAAGCGCCTGCTGCCCGACGCCAAGGTCTACATCAGCGACCCGAGCTGGGAGAATCATCGCGCCCTGTTCGAAGGCGCCGGCTTCACGGTCGAAAACTACGCCTACTATGACGCCGTCACACGCGGCGTCAACTTCTCCGGCATGAAGGCCGCGCTGGCCGCGATGCCGGCCAAGTCCATCGTCGTGCTGCACGCCTGCTGCCACAACCCGACCGGCGCCGACCTCTCGGCCGCGCAATGGAAGGAAGTCGTCGACCTCGTCAAGCAGCGCGACCTGGTCGCCTTCATCGACATGGCCTACCAGGGCTTCGCCGACGGCATCAAGCCCGACGCCGTGGCCCTCGACCTGTTCGCCACTTCCGGCCTGCAGTTCGTGGTTTCCAGCAGCTTCAGCAAATCCTTCTCGCTCTACGGCGAGCGCGTCGGTGCGCTGACCATCGTCACCGCCGGCAAGGACGAATCGGCCCGCGTGCTGTCGCAGGTCAAGCGCGTGATCCGCACCAACTATTCCAACCCGCCCACCCACGGCGGCGCCGTGGTGGCCGCCGTACTCTCCAGCCCCGATCTGCGCCAGCAATGGGAAGACGAACTGGCCGGCATGCGCGAGCGCATCCGCGCCATGCGCAACAGCCTGGTCGACAAACTCACCGCCGCCGGCGCCACGGGCTTCGAGTTCATCAAGGTCCAGCGCGGCATGTTCAGCTACACCGGCCTCACCGCCGAGCAGGTGGAAAGGCTGCGCGCCGAATTCGGCATCTACGCCGTCGGCACCGGCCGCATTTGCGTCGCCGCGCTCAACACGCGCAACATCGATTACGTGGCCAAGGCCATCGCCGCAGTATTGAAGAAGTAACAAAGCTGTTGCGGGCAAAAACAGGCACGGCTATAATCCGCGCCTCTTGAATATTCCTCGATAGCTCAGTTGGTAGAGCGCCGGACTGTTAATCCGTAGGTCCCTGGTTCGAGCCCAGGTCGAGGAGCCAGAATTTTTGT
>CAYNGV010000123.1:0-5517 GCA_964397005.1 uncultured Sulfuritalea sp.
CAGCATCTGGGCCTTGGCCTCAATGCCGATCACCGCCTGGAAGTCGCGCACCATCATCGGATAGGGATGCGGGCCGGCGACGGTGCCGATGATGTAGAAGGTGTTGCCGATGTTGGTCACCCAATCGCGCATGGCTTCGTTCAGGGCGTCCTTGAGCGTCTTCGAGCCGGATTCCACGGGGACCACCTTGGCCCCCAGCAGCTTCATGCGATAGACGTTGGCGGCCTGGCGCCTGACATCTTCCGAGCCCATGTAGACCACGCATTCCATGCCGTAGCGCGCGGCCACCGTGGCGGTGGCGACGCCATGCTGGCCGGCGCCGGTCTCGGCGATCACGCGCGGCTTGCCCATGCGTCGCGCTAGCAGCGCCTGGCCGATACAGTTGTTGATCTTGTGCGCGCCGGTGTGGTTGAGGTCCTCGCGCTTCAGATAGATCTGCGCCCCACCCAAGAGGCCCGACCAGCGCTTGGCGTGATAGATCGGGCTGGGCCGGCCGACATAGTGCTTGAGGTCGTATTCGTACTCGGCGCGGAACTCCGGATCAGCCTGCGCGGCGGCGTAGGCCTCACGCAGCTCGGCCAGCGCCGGCATCAGCGTCTCGGCAACAAAGACCCCGCCGTAGGGGCCGAAGTGGCCACCTGCGTCGGGCAAGTTATAGGGAAGATCCTGCATCTGCATCTCGCACTCCGGCAATGAAATCGGTGATCTTTTGCGCGTCCTTGATGCCCTTGGCCGCTTCCACGCCGCTGCTGACATCCACAGCCCACGGCCGCACGGCGCGCACCGCCTCGGTCACGTTGCCCGGATGCAGGCCGCCGGACAGAATGACGGGCAACGGCAAGTTCCGCGGAATCAGGGCCCAGTCGAAGGTCTTGCCACCGCCGCCATAGCCTTCGACATCGGCATCCAGCAACAGGCCCGATACCCCGGGAGCCTCTGCGAATGCCGATGCGTATTCTAGCAAATCGAAACCCGGCTTCACCCGGGCGGCCTTGATCCAGGGCCGCCCGAACTGGGAACAATAGGCCGCGTCTTCATCGCCGTGAAACTGCAGCAACTCCAGCGGCACCCGGGCCAGCACGGCGCGCACAGTCTCCGCTTGCTCATTGACGAAGAGCCCCGCTCTGGTTACAAAAGCCGGCACATGGACAACCAGCTGCGCGGCCCGCTCGGGCGTTACATAGCGTGGGCTTGGCGCATAGAAAACAAAACCGAGCGCGTCGGCGCCAGCCGCGACGGCGACGGCAAGGTCTTCCTCGCGGGTAATGCCGCAGATCTTGATTCGGGTACGGGTCATGAATTCAGGGAATGACCAGCGCCGTATCGCCAGCGCCGACTTTCAGTTGCCAGACCGGATCATAATCGACCCCGGCAAAATACAGGCCGCAGGCTTCAAACGTCGGCGCCGCGCGCGCGCGATCGCGGCCCGCGAGAAGCCCGCCGAGCCAGTCCGGCGAATGTGCGCCTTTGCCCACATAGACCAGCGCGCCCACGATATTGCGCACCATGTGATGCAGAAATGCGCTGGCCTCGAAGTTGAACACCAGCAGATCGCCATGGCGTGCCACATCGGCGCGGCGCAGGGTCTTGACCGGGGTCTTCGCTTGGCACTCGATGGAACGAAAGGCGGAAAAATCATGCTCGCCCAATAGCAAGCCTGCCGCCGCAAGCATCGCATCGGCATCCAGCGGGCGATGAAACCAGCCGACACGCTTCGCCAGGAGGCCGGGTCGCTCGGGTCGATTGAGCAGCAAATACCGGTAGCGCCTGCCCCTCGCCGAAAAACGCGCGTGAAAGTCTTTCGGCACAGGCTGAGCCCAACGCACGGCAATGCTGGCTGGCAAATGGGAGTTGACGCCGCGCACCCATGCCGTGTCCGGACGAACGGCGTCAGTATCGAAATGCACTACCTGCCCGATGGCATGCACGCCGGCATCGGTTCGTCCGGCACACACCACCCGTGTTGGTGTATCGGCCACACTCGACAAGGCCGACTCCAGCGCATCCTGTACTGCGCCGCCGCCCGCCTGCGACTGCCAGCCGCAGAAGCCGGAACCCTCATATTCGAGGCCGAGCGCGATCCTCATGCCAGCCATGCGCCAAGAAGCAGAGCGCCAGTCAAGGCGCCGAGCATTGAATCTGCAACCCCGACGCCGCAGGCCGGTAGAAGCAGAGTGGATTCGGTTCGACGCGGTTCGCGGGCTTCACCGTTTCGTGACGCCTCCACCTCGTTCAGCGTCAGCGCCAGGCGCACGGCTACCCGATCACGGGAAATTCCCAACAGCGCAAGGGGTGCCAGTAAGGAGCGCATTCCGGCAACCATTTCCGGCGCAGGCAATGCTTTCAGCAGCAAAGCGACGATGGATAGCGCGATGAGCAGGCGCGCCAGGTTGTCGGCGGCGAGCAGCAGTCCCTCCTGACTCGCCCCCGGAATGTTCGTCAGGGGAGTGCCCGGCGTCAGCCAGCCGAACATCACCAGCATGGTAATCAGCAACCAGCGGCTGCGCCGCAACAGCAGGCGAATATGGGATGTCGCCACGATCAAGGCCATCAGGGCAAGCCCCAAGGTGCCAAATAACAAGGCCATTCCATTGCGGGAGGAGACCGCAAGAAGCGCAGCCAAGCCAAGCAGTATCAGACTTGCGGGGTGCGGGCGTTTCACGGCAACAACATCTCCCGGCGCTGGGCGCCGGGAGAGTACGGTTGATCAGCCGAGGCTGTCAAGCTTGGCGCGCGCCGCCTTCTGCTGCGCCGAACTGCCTTCGGCCAGCGCTTCCTGGTACAGCTCTCTGGCGCCGTCGCGATCACCCATTTCCTCATAGGCCATTGCCAGTTCCATCTTGGTGGCCACTTCAGGATTGTCAGGCTTCTCACCGCCAGAAGCGTCGGCATCAGCACTTGCGGAGCCAGCCGGTGCATCCAGTTCCAGGCTGATCCCACCGAGATCGAGCGCGGTCGCAGCCGGCGCCGGCGTGACAGCCAACCCAGGAAGTTCCAGGGATACTTCGGGCGAGGGTTCCGTGACCGCCGGAGCGGGAGTGCCCAAGTCGAACTCGAAATCGATACCGCCGGAATCGGCCGCCGCAACGGCTGGCACTGACGGTGCCACCATTGCTTCAGTCGCTGCGGCAGGCGACTCCGCTGCGAGCGGGAAATCGATTGCCGGAGGTGCCGACTCCATTGTCGGCATATCGAAACTGATATCGAGTCCCGCCGCTTCGCTTGTAACCTCCTCCTTGGCAACGGACGCAGGTGCCTGCGTTGCCTCCGGAGAGCCCAAATCAAGATCGAAATCGAGCGCCGCCACTTCGGAATCGGCAGCCGGCGCCGTCTCGGCGGGGCCAGCGGTACCAATATCCAGATCAAAATCCAAAGCTGCCGCCTCGGTTGCTGAAGGCGCCTCGACAACAACCTGTGCGGCCGGCTGCTCGGCCGCCGCGGCGACGTGGACGATCATCGTCGCTTCCATGTCCGCGGCAGGAGCGACAGCCTCGGCCTCGGATGGCATCGTCGAATAGAGGGGGTTCGCAGGATCAATCGCCGCGCCCAAGGCCGCCGCCTTCTCCCAGCCTGCACCGGCGCCACTCGTCAGGACATGCAACTCCTTTGCCACGGATTCAAACTGGGAAACATTCTTGCGCGCGGAATAGATGTCGAGCAGCTTCAGATGTATCGCCTGCCGCTGCGGGTCCGTCTTCAGGGCTTCCAGAAGAATTTCTTCTGCCTGGGCATCACGGCCAAAAGCAAGGAAGGTGTCTGCCTCAACCACGGGATCAACGGTTTCCTGATGCGCCGCCATGCCCATGCCGGTTGAACTGAACTGGCTTGGCTCTTGCTCACTTGGAAGGGGCGCTACCGTCGTGGTGCTGAATACGGAATGCGTTGAAAGGTCGCTCTCGGCAATGGTCGCGTTGGCTTCAGCGGCGGCGGCGCGTTTCTTGCGCATCGCCGAAATTCCCAGCCAGCCGAACAGCAGTGCCAGCACTGCGCCGCCACCGAATACGAGCGGTCCGTTCTCCTCGACAAAGTCAGGCTCTGGCTCGGGCGGAGGCGGAGGAACGATTATCTTCTTCGGCGCCGGCGGTTTGGGCGCTTCGGCCGGCTTTTCTCCGTCCCCCGGTTTGACCGCTGGGGCTGCATCGGCAGGTTTCGCCGCATCACCCGGCTTGGGTGCTTCAGCTGGTTTGGCGGCCTCGGCCGGTTTGGGCGCTTCAGCCACCTTGGGTGCCTCTGCTGCCTTCGGCGCCTCGGCAGGCTTCGCCATCGGTGCCGGCACGTCCGGCTTCCTGGCTTCTGCCGGAGCAGGTTTTGTTGCCTGAGCCTGCTTTTGCAGGTCGGTACCGGCCTGGCTCTTCAACTCGGCGAGTTTCTTCAGATCACTGAGGTTCTTTTCCAGATCGACAATGCGACTGCTCGCCTCCTTGAGCGCCCTGTCGCGCGCCACCAGATCTTCTTCAAGCGTTGCGATGCGACCCTGCAAGGGCTTGCTCTTGGCATCCTTCGCCGCTTCGGTGCGCGAGACTTCGAGTTTGTCCTTGCCCGTGGCCACGGGTACCTTGTCTTCGACTTTGGGGGCGATCTTGCCGGTGACGGACTGCCTGGCGCCCTGGTCCCTGGCCGGCTCCGCAGCGGCGGCCGAGGCCAGACGCTTGCGATAGGCGTTGAAATCCGCCGCCTGAGCAACGATTTCCTTGCGCGCCTCGCCGGCGGAAACCGCGCCCACCGCGGCGGCATCGGGAATTGAAAGAATCTTGCCGGCCTTGAGGCGATTCATGTTGCCGCCGTCGAACGCGTCCTTGTTGCTGCGAAACAGCGAAACCAGCATCTGGTCGAGACTGACGCCTTCGGGCTTGGTCTGCGCCGCAATCTTGCCCAAGGTGTCACCTGAAACCACCGTGCGCGAGCCGCCGGCAACCGGCTTTGCTGCCGTCTTTTCGGCCATAGGCTTTGATGCCGGCGGACGACTGTCGATCACCGGACGTGCTTCAGCAGGTATCGCCGCGGCGGGCTTCTCGGCTGGCCGGGCCATTGCCGGCGCGGACTTGACCTCCGGCGCCGCAACCGGCACGGGAGCCATCTTGGTTGCCAGGTCGGGAGGATCAAGCAGGAAAGTGTACTCGCGCACCAGCCTGCCCGAAGCCCAACTCAATTCAACCAGCATGTCGATGAAGGGCTCGTTCAGGGGACGATCTGTCGTTACCTCGAGGTAGCGACGGCCGTCCCGTTCCTTGATGTCGCGGGAAAAACGCAGCGTCCCCAAGGCGGGGGCATATTCGATTCCCGCCTGGCGGAAAGCATCGGCAGCAGCCACCTTGGCAATCAGCGAGGGCGCCTCATCGCGGGTCGCCGTAACCTCGAGCTCAGCCTTGAGGGGCTGCCCCATGGCGGAGAGCACGGTAATCTTGCCCAAACCGGCAGCGTGTGTCGCCATGGGCAGGACAGCAATGGCTGCCGCCAAAACGGTGGCCTTGAAACGATTTCGCTTGTCAGTATTGGGCACTGTGACTCCCGACGGGC
>CAYNGV010000124.1:0-5448 GCA_964397005.1 uncultured Sulfuritalea sp.
TGGTACGGATCTTCTTGCTCACGACGTCGGCATCTTCGCGCAGCGTGATGGTATTGCCGTAGGACTTCGACATCTTCTGTCCATCCAGCCCCGGCATGCGCGAAGCATGGGTCAGCAGCGCACCGGGTTCGACCAGGATCATCTTGCGCGTGCCTTCGAGCCAGCCGAACAGGCGCTCGCGGTCACCCAGTGAAAGGCTCTGCGCCTCGTTCAGCAACTCGTGCGCCTGTTCCAGCGCCTCGTCTTCGCCTTTTTCCTGGTAACGGGTGCGCAACTCGTCGTAGAGCTTTGCGCGCTTGCTGCCGAGTTTCTTGACCGCCTCGCGGGCCTTGTCCTCGAAGCCGGGCTCACGTCCATACAGGTGGTTGAAGCGGCGGGCGATCTCGCGCGTGAATTCGATATGCGGTACCTGATCGTCACCCACCGGCACCTGATTGGCGCGATAGATGAGGATGTCCGCGGCCTGCAGCAGCGGGTAGCCGAGAAATCCGTAAGTCGTCAGATCCTTGTGTGTCAACTTCTCCTGCTGGTCCTTGTAGGTCGGCACACGCTCCAGCCAGCCCAGCGGCGTCATCATCGACAGCAGCAGATGCAGCTCCGCATGCTCCGGCACCTTGGACTGGATGAAGATGGTCGCCTGCGAGGGGTCGACACCGGCCGCCAGCCAGTCGATGATCATTTCGTTGGCGTTGTCGGTGATCGTGCCCGGTTCGTCGTAGGCGGTGGTCAGCGCGTGCCAGTCGGCGACGAAGAAGAGGCAGGGATACTCGTGCTGGAGCTTGATCCAGTTGGCGAGCACGCCGTGATAGTGGCCGAGGTGGAGCCGCCCGGTGGGGCGCATGCCGGAGAGAACTTTTTCTGCGTACATTTCAAAAACCGAAAAGGGTTCGAATCAGGCTGTTGAACAGCCACAACAAGGGCCTCAGGATGGTATCAAGCACCCCCAGGAACAGCAACGCCAGCAGGATGGGGAAACCCCAACGCTCCAACTGCGAAAACTTCCAGGCCGCGCGATGAGGCAACAGGCTGGTCACGATTCTGCCGCCATCCAGCGGCGGCAGGGGCAGCAGGTTCAGCACCATCAGGACGCCGTTAACACTGATGCCGACCCGTGCCATTTCCTTCAATGCTTCCGCGTAGGCAAATTCCGGACTTCCAACCGCCAGCTTCAACACCAGCGCCCAAAGCAGCGCCATGAACAGATTCGCACCCGGTCCGGCCGCCGCGACCCAGAGCATGTCCTGCTTGGGGCGGCGCAACCTGCCGAAATCCACCGGCACCGGCTTGGCCCAGCCGAACAGCAAACCACCACCCGAAACCAGCAATATCAGCGCCGGAACCAGCAAGGTTCCCACCATATCCACATGCCGCAGCGGATTCAGGCTGATGCGCCCCATCTGCCAGGCCGTCGGATCGCCGAAATGCCGCGCCGCGTAGCCGTGCGCCGCCTCGTGCAGCGTGATGGCGAAGATGACCGGCAGGGCGGAAATCGCCAGCGTCTGAATAACATTCATGGGAGGGGCGGATTCTATCAGACCGGGTCATGCCAGCCCGAAAGGCTCCAGCGGTCCCTGACCGGCCCGCACGAGTTCCGGCTGCGCGCCGGTAAGATTGATGACCGTGGTCATTTCCGTGCCGCAACCGCCGGCATCAATCACCAGGTCGATCAGCTTTTCCAGATGCTGGCGTATCTCGTCGGCATCCGCCAGCGGCGCCTCGGCGCCCGGCAGAATCAGCGTCGATGTGAGCAGCGGTTCGTCGAGTTCTTCCAGCAGCGCCAGCGCCAGCGGATGATTGGGCACGCGCAGGCCGATGGTCTTGCGCTTGGGATGCAGCAGGCGGCGCGGCAGCTCCTTGGTGCCTTCCAGGATGAAGGTATAGCTGCCCGGCGTGGTCGCCTTCAGCAGGCGGTACTGGGCGTTGTCCACCCGCGCGTAGGTCGCGATCTCGGACAGATCGCGGCACATCAGCGTGAAATGATGCCGCTCATCGACACCGCGTATGCTGCGGATGCGATCCAGCAGGGGCGCGTAGCCCGCAACGCCGGCCAGCGAATAGGCGGCATCGGTGGGCAGTGCGATCAGGCCGCCGCTACGCGCAATCTCTGCCGCTTGCTTGATCAGGCGCGGTTGCGGATGTTCGGGATGGATGTGAAATAGCTGGGCCATTCAGAGGACAGAAGACAGAGGACAGAGGTGGAATTCTACCGGCGCTTTGCGCCGCAATTCTTGCTGTCTTCAGTGTTCAGCCCTCAGAACGGACCAGACGGGCGTCAGATCCTCGGGCAAGTCGGGCAGCTTGCCCAGATCGATCCAGCTTTCTCCCGGCCCGTGAAAATCCGAGCCGCGCGACGCGAGAAAGCCGAACTGCCGCGCGATGTGGGCGAACTCGCGCACTTCGTCATCCTTGTTGGAACCCGACAGCACCTCGATGCCGCGCCCGCCGAGATCCTTGAACGCGCTGAACAACTCGTGTCGCTCGGCCTTCGAGAGCCGGTAGCGGCCCGGATGGGCGATGACCGCCGTACCGCCAGCGCCGACTATCCAGCGCAACGCATCCTCCAGTGTCGCCCAGGAGTGTTCGACGTAGCCGGGCTTGCCTTTGGCCAGCCAGTAGTCGAATACCGATTTGACGTCCTTGGCATGGCCCTGCTCGGCAATGTAGCGCGCAAAATGCGAACGGCTGACCAGCGCCGGATTGCCGGCATGGCGCAGCGCACCTTCGTAGGCGCCATGAATGCCGACCTTGTCCAGTTCTGCGGCCATGCGCCCGGCACGCGTGTCGCGGCCGCTCCTGACCCGCCGCAATCCCTCGTTCAGTGCGGCGTTGGCCGGATCGATGCCGAGTCCCACGATATGCACTGTCTGGTCGTCACCCCAGGAAATCGATATTTCAACGCCATCGACAAAGCGCAGGCCGATTTCGTCGGCAGTCGCACGAGCCTCGGCGAGTCCGCCAAGTTCATCGTGGTCGGTCAGCGCCAGCAACTCGACGCCATTGTCCTTGGCGCGTCGCACCAGTTCGGCCGGTGTGAGCAGCCCGTCGGAGACCGTCGAATGACAGTGGAGATCAGCATTAAGCGCGGCATTGAGCGTCTTCATTGGGTGAAGAATTCCTCGATCAGGCGCGCCACCTGTTGCGGCTGGTCATGGTGGAGGTTGTGTCCGCACTCCTGCAACGTCACCTCACGCACGTCGCGGAAACACGCAATCCGGTTACGGTAGTCCTCCGAATCGACGGCGAACAACTGCTTGAAGATAAACGAGTCGGCCGCTGTAACCCAGAGTACTGGAGCCGCCACCTGGCGCCAGATCGCCATCGCCTCTTCGACACGGTAAATGATCGGATTGACCCAACGATGGAAAGGATCGGCCGCCAGATGAATGCCGCCCGCCCCGTCGTCTTCACCCATGTGCCCGGCAAGAAACTGCGCCTTCGCATCCGACAGGCGCGGATTCTCCTTCTGCAGCCGTCCGGCGAATGCCGCCCGGTCGGGATAGGAGCGGAAGCTCGGCGTGTCCTTTAGTTGATCCAGCCAGTTTGCATAGCGTTCCGGCGCCTCTTCCGAGGCGTAGCGGCGCAGGCCCAGACCCTCCAGATTCACCACGCCGGAAACACGCGCGGGCCGAATCCCCGCGTAGATGCAGGCGGCATTGCCACCCAGGCTGTGCCCCACCAGACGCACCGGCGACTGCGGCGAATAGTGGTCGAGCAAGGCGTCGAGATCGGCAACGTAGTCGGGGAACCAGTAGACATCGTGATTCCACTCCGACAAGCCGAAGCCGCGCCAATCAGGCGCCAGCACGCGCCAGTTGCGTTCCAGCGCATCGACGACGAATTGAAAGGAAGCCGACACGTCGCACCAGCCGTGCAGCAGCACCAGCAGCGGCGCCGATTCCGCGCCCCACGTGCGCACATGGAGGCGCCGGCCGCGCAGCTGAACGAATTCCGATTGAGAAGCTTTCATGCGCCCATTTTATCAGCGCGCGTCACGCACCGACTTGCGCCCTCAGTCGGGGATGATTGCCGTCGCCTCGATTTCAACCCGGGCGGCATCTTCCATCAAACCCGCGACTTGAACCGCCGTCATGGCTGGGAAAGTGCGGCCGATGACCTCGCGGTACGCGCGGCCAAGCTGCGGATAGGCCGCCAGATACTCGCGCTTGTCGATCACGTACCAGGTCATGCGAATGATGTGCTCGGGCCTGCCGCCGGCCTCGGCGAGCACGGCGACGATGTTCTGCAGGGCCTGTTTGGCCTGTTCGGCGAAGTCGCTGGTGTGGAAGCGGCACTGGCTGTCCCAGCCGATCTGCCCGCCAATGACCACGCTGCGGCCACGCGCCGCAATCCCGTTCGAATAGCCCTTTGGAGCAGCCCACCCGGCGGGCTGCAGAATCTGAATGTCCGGAGGGGGTGCGGCTTCCTGCTGGCTCATCGTCAATGGAATCTCCTGGGGATTGTTCATGTGCCGGGGCTCGCGGCGGAGCCCTTCAGCAATTCGCGGGCAATGATCAGTTTCTGCACTTCCGTCGCCCCCTCGTAGATGCGCAACGCACGGATATCGCGATACAAGCGCTCGACCGGCGCATCGCTGACGACGCCCATGCCGCCGAATATCTGCACCGCCGCATCGATAACCTGTTGCGCCGATTCGGTGGCCACCATCTTCGCCATCGCCGCTTCCCGTGTCACCGTCCTGCCCCGATCGCGCAACCATGCCGCGCGATACACCAGCAGTGCGGAGGCATCGATGGCGGCCGCCATGTCGGCCAGTTTGGCCTGCGTCAGCTGGAAATCCGACAAGCTGTGATCGAACATCTTGCGCGTGGTGGCGCGCTGCAGGGCTTCGTCCAGCGCGCGACGGGCGAAGCCCAGCGCGGCGGCAGCCACCGAAGTGCGGAAGATGTCGAGGGTGCGCATCGCCACCTTGAAACCCTGCCCGGCTTCGCCCACGCGCTGACTGGCCGGAATCCGGCAGTGGGTGAAACGCAGGCGCGCCAGGGGATGCGGCGCGATGACTTCGATGCGTTCGGCGATCTCCAGGCCGGGTGTATCGGCATCGACGATGAAGGCCGTGATGCCGCGTGCGCCCGGCGCCTCTCCGGTACGGGCGAAGACCACGTAGAAGTCGGCGATTCCGCCATTGGAGATCCAGGTCTTTTCGCCGTTGAGGACATAGCTGTCTCCGTCCGGATGCGCGGCGCAGCGCATCGCGCCGACGTCGGAACCGGCCTCCGGCTCCGACAGGGCGAAAGCGGCGATCGCGGAACCGGCGGCAACGCGCGGCAGGTAGCTGCGCTTCTGCGCTTCGGTGCCGTGCAAGGTGATCGCACCGCTGCCGAGGCCTTGCATGGCAAAAGCGAAATCGGCCAGGCCGGAGTGCCGCGCCAGCGTTTCGCGGATCAGGCAGATGCCGCGCGTGTCGATGGTCTCGGCGCTGCCGCCCCA
>CAYNGV010000125.1:0-5431 GCA_964397005.1 uncultured Sulfuritalea sp.
TTCGACGAGCCGATGGTGAGCACGCGCACTTCGTCGCCGTACTTCTCGCCGAACAGCATCATGGCGCCGGTTTTCTGCGCGCTTTCGAGGTCCATTACCGAGGCATCGGTCGCCGCGTTGGCGATGATTTCGTCATTGACGATGCGCTCGATGCGGAGTATCTCCTCGGCCGTCACCGGCTGGGTGTGGGCGAAGTCGAAGCGGGTCTTGTCGGGATCGACCTGCGAGCCCTTCTGCTGCACATGCGTGCCGAGCACTTCGCGCAGCGCCTTGTGCATCAGGTGCGTCGCCGAGTGATGACGGATGGTGCGGGCACGCGCCAGGGTGTCTACTTTCGCCGTAACGCCACCGCCGACTTTCAGGTTGCCGGTGCGCACCACGCCGTGATGGCCGAAGACGCTGGCCTGGATCTTCTGCGTGTCCTCCACGGCGAAGATGCCGTGCGTCGAGCGCAGCTCGCCGACGTCGCCGACCTGGCCGCCGGACTCGGCATAGAAGGGCGTGTCGTCGAGCACGACGACGCCGATCTCGCCTTCGATCAGCTCATTGACCGCCGTGCCGTCCTTGTACAGGGCGAGGATGTTGCCCTTCGCTTCCAGCGTTTCGTAACCGTGGAAGGCCGTGGCCGGACCGTCGTACTCCAGATTGGCTGCCATCTTGAACTTGCCGGCGGCGCGCGCCTGTTCCTTCTGTCGCGTCATGGCGGCATCGAAGGCGGCGCTGTCGACCACGATCTGTCGCTCGCGGCAGATGTCGGCGGTCAGGTCGAGCGGGAAGCCGTAGGTGTCGTGCAGCTTGAACGCGGTCTCGCCGTTAAAGGTGCTGACGCCGGTCTTCTCCATCAGTTCCAGCTCGGCTTCGAGGATCGCCATGCCGTGCTCGATGGTGGCGAAGAAGCGGTCTTCCTCCTGCTTGAGCACTTCCATGACGCGAGTCTTGCCGCTGGCGAGTTCGGGGAAGGCGGCGCCCATCTCGGCCACCAGGTCGGGCACCATCTTGTGGAAGAAGGCGCTGCGCGCGCCCAGCTTCCAGCCGTGGCGGATGGCGCGACGGATGATGCGACGCAGGACGTAGCCGCGTCCTTCGTTGCCGGGAATCACGCCGTCGGCGATGAGGAAGGAACAGGCGCGAATGTGGTCGGCCAGCACGCGAAGTGATGGGCTGTCCATGTCGGCACCCGAGGTTTCGCGCGCGGCGGCCGCGATCAGCACCTGGAACAAATCAATTTCGTAGTTGGCATGCACATGCTGCAGCACCGCCGAAATGCGTTCGAGACCCATGCCGGTATCGACCGAAGGCTTGGGCAGCGGATGCATGACGCCGGCCTCGTCGCGGTTGAACTGCATGAAGACGTTGTTCCAGATTTCGATGTAGCGATCGCCGTCTTCGTCCTCGCTGCCCGGCGGTCCGCCCCAGATGTGCTCGCCGTGGTCGTAGAAGATTTCGGTGCAGGGGCCGCAGGGACCGGTATCGCCCATCATCCAGAAATTGTCCGAGGCGTAGCGCGCGCCCTTGTTGTCGCCGATGCGGATCACGCGATCCTGCGGCACGCCGATTTCCTTGGTCCAGATATCGTAGGCTTCGTCGTCCTCGGCATACACCGTGACCCAGAGCTTGTCGGCCGGCAGCTTGAAGACATCGACCAGCAGTTCCCAGGCGTACTTGATCGCATCGCGCTTGAAGTAATCGCCGAAGCTGAAGTTGCCCAGCATCTCGAAAAAGGTGTGATGCCGCGCCGTGTAGCCGACGTTTTCCAAGTCGTTGTGCTTGCCCCCGGCGCGCACGCATTTCTGCGAACTCGCGGCGCGCGTGTAGCTGCGCTTGTCGAAGCCGAGAAACACATCCTTGAACTGGTTCATGCCGGCATTGGTGAACAGCAAGGTTGGGTCCTCGTGCGGCACCAGCGAACTGGACGCCACCACCTGATGGCCTTTCGAGGCAAAAAAGTCGAGGAACTTCTGGCGAATTTCGGAGCTTTTCATGGCGGGGAAATGCTGGCTGGGACACAAGGCAGCGATTTTACGCGATAAAAAAGCCCGCGCTAAGGCGGGCTCGGGGAGGGCGACGGCTTTACTTGTTCCTGGCCGGGCGATCCTTCTTGCCGTCGTGATTGCGATCATGCTGACGGTCGTGCTTTTCCTTGGCAATGTGCCGGCTCTGCACATTCTCGGCGTGTTGCAAACGCGCGCGCTCCTGCTTCGTCACGACGCCGTCAGCCTTGGCCTTGTCTTCCATCTTCTGCACACGCTCCTGGCCTTTTTCCAGACGGGCGGCTTCCTTGGCAGTAAGTTCGCCCGACTTGACGCCCTGGTCAATGCGCTGTTGCTGGTTGGCCTGGCGCTTGTCGATGCCGGGCGTGGCGGCCGGGTCTTTCGCCGGTGCGGTTTGTGCCAGGACCGGCAAGGCAAAAGCGGCAAGAACAGCGACCAGCAGACTGGATGTGCGTTTCATGTGTTGCTCCTTGTGTTTGAAATGGGACAGCCCCATGCGCAGAATAACGCCAGCGACCCATCGATGTTGACAGGTGAAATGTAAGCGACTGTTAGCCGCGCTTACATTTCCTCTGGCGTCCAGAGATCGGGGCGGTCGGAAAAGACGGCACTCACGCCCATGGCAAACAGGCGCTCGGCCTCGTCGCGACGATTGACGGTGTAACAGGCCAACGGAAACCCGGCGGCGCGCACGGCCTGCGCGCCCTCGACGGTCAGCTTGCGCGCCGCCGAATGCAAGGCGAGCGCCGCCGTTTCGGCCACTCGCTCGCGCCAGTCGGCCGGGATTTCCTCGACCAGCAGGGCGCGCGGCAATTGGGGCGCTTCGCTTGCGGCAGCGCACAAGGCCTCCGCCGAAAACGATGACAGCAGCAGCCTGCCCGTTGCCGCAGCGGCATGGCGGGCCACGACGCGGCCGGTCTCGGCTTCTTGCCCGGCCGACGGCTTGATTTCGACATTGGCCCACAGGCCGAGCGCGGCACAAAGCTGCAGAGCCGCATCAAGAGTCGGCAGTGGCTCCCCGGCGAAGGCCGCATGGTGCCGGCTTCCGGCATCGAGTCCGGACAGACGGACCGAGGCCATCTCCGCGACCCGCCCTCGCCCGGAGGTGGTGCGCTCCAGCGTCTCATCGTGAATCAGCACCGGCACGCCATCGGCGGCGAGCATGGCGTCGAACTCGACACCGCGACAACCCAGGCGCGCCGCCAACCGCAAGCCGGCCAGGGTGTTCTCCGGGGTGAGGGCGCCACCGCAGCGATGCGCGATGATGCGCGGGTAGATCACAACTTGCGCGGACCCGCTGCCGGTTTGGCGGCTGGCGCCACCGGAGCGATGGCCTCATTTACGCGGCGCACGGTATTGTCGAGCGCCTCTTTCGCGGGCCGATCGGTGGTCCAGACAAAGGCCACCTCTTCGCCAATAAACTCGTGCAGGCGATCGCGGATCGGCCCGTGCTTGACCCGCGTACTGCCCTTCTTCGATACCGAGAGCCGCTTTTGCGCGGCATCGAGCAGATTCTGGGGAATGCCCGAGTCGCGCAGCGCCGCCACCGCTCCCGGCGTCATCGGCAGGTAGCTGGTGGCTTGCACCCACTCCTTCTGGACCTCGGGCCGCAGCAGGAAGCCGACGAAACGGGCGGCCAGCTTGTATTCATCCTTCTTGTGTCCGGCCAGTATCCACAATCCGGCACCATCGGGCAGCACGTCATTGGGTTTGGCGGCATACACGTCGTCGTAGTACGGCAGCGGCATGATGCCGACATCGATGCCGGCACGCCGGGCTTCGGCATACAGCGATGACTCGCCGGTCAGCATGGCGCATTCGCCACTGAGAAAGCGCCGGTTGCCTTCGCGTCCCGGGCCCGAATAATGGAAGTAGCGACTCTTCTGCCAACTCGCCAGAAGTGCAAGGTGCTTGACGTTGACCATACCGTTGACCAGCACCTTGTCCAGTTTGCCCACCTTGCCTACGATGGCCTCGCTGGCCTGCGACGAGATGTTCTCGGAATGCACCCAGGCGAAACGCACCGTGGTCAGCGGACACTTGCCGCCGCGATCAAAGATCTCGCCCGCGGTTTTCTGCAGTTCCCACCAGGTCTTGCCCGGCTGGTCAGGATCGACACCGGCCTTGCGCAGGGCGACGCGATTGGTGAACAACACCGGCAGCGAAAGTGCCAGCGGCAAGGCCTGAATGCGTCCGCTCGCGTCGTCTACCGCATCCGCGACCTGGGGGTAGAACTGCCTGGTGTCGAATTTCTGCCCGGCGTCGCGCATTACCTCGTGCAGGGCGCGGAAGCGCGGCCGGGTACCAAACAATTCCATGCTGTCGTCGGGATCCAGCAAAGCGAGGTGTGGCAGCAGGTGCTTGTTGTCCACCCCGCGCGCATCCTGCAGGATCACCTTGCCCTTGCCCTTCAGTTCGTCGTTGAAGCGCAGCACCAGGGTCGCCAGCGTGTCCAGCGCCTTGCCGTCGAGGTCGTGGCGCAGGCTGATCTCCTGGGCGAAAACCGGGCAGGTCGCGCCGCAGGCAAGCAAAGTCCAAAGAATTCTTTTCATGCTTCCGCCTCGTATCCACTGAACAGGCGAAGTTTATACGCGATCCACTGCGCGCCAGACAGATTGCGCCAACAGGGGTTCTCGACTACCCTATATTCATCTGAAAAGTAAGGAGGAAAGGGCCGTTCGAGCCCGCCGTGGAAGCGCCATGAATAATGCTCAGCGAATCGCACTGGTCGTCGCAGTCGCCAACCTTGTGTTGCTTCTGATGTTCCCGCCCTACGATTACATCTCGCTGCAACGCGGCGGCATCCCGACCTTTGACGGCTTCTATTTCGCTTTCGGTTCGCATCAGAATCGTATCGTGAATGCAAATTTCCTTGCGCTCGAAATCATCGTGGTCCTGATCAATGCCTTTATCGCCCTGCTGCTGCTGCGCGACCCGCCGCTGAGGCAATTGGTGCGTCCGGGGGGAAATCGCAAGCAAAGAATCGTGCTGGGTCTGGTGGCGATCAATCTGGTCCTGGTGCTCCTGTTCCCTCCCTTCGAGTTCTTCGGGGCCATCACCAAGGCCGCCCTGCCCACCTTCGAAGGCTTCTACTTTGTCTTCGCCGACAATTCCCAGCGACAACTGGTGACGCCGATCCTGTACATCGAAGTCGCCCTGGTCATCATCAATGGTGCTTTGCTCTGGCTGGTATTCAAGGACAAGGGACCGGGCGAAGCCTCCGCGGAACAAGTGCGGGAACTGGCCCAGCGGGTTCGCGCGGCGCAGAAGAAGTAAAGCCCGATCGCCGCGACGAGGCCGCACTGGCGCGGCCGCCATCTTGTCTTCGCCGATATCTTCGGTATAATCCGCCCCTCTCAAGCGCCCGTAGCTCATCTGGATAGAGTACTTGGCTACGAACCAAGGGGTAGGGAGTTCGAATCTCTCCGGGCGCACCAGTA
>CAYNGV010000126.1:0-5409 GCA_964397005.1 uncultured Sulfuritalea sp.
TTCAACGTGCTGGTCAAGGAAATCCGTTCGCTGGCGATCGACATCGATCTCGAGCGTTACTGAGCCGCCAAAGCCCCTAGGAGAAAATACACATGAAAAGCCTGTTTGCAGACCTGTTCAAGCAGAACCTGGCGGCCGAGGAGGAGTTCGACGCGATCACGATCGGTCTTGCTTCCCCGGACAAGATCCGTTCCTGGTCCTATGGTGAAGTCAAGAAGCCGGAGACCATCAACTACCGCACCTTCAAGCCCGAGCGCGACGGTCTCTTCTGCGCCAAGATTTTCGGCCCGGTCAAGGATTACGAGTGCCTCTGCGGCAAGTACAAGCGCCTCAAGCATCGCGGTGTGATCTGCGAAAAGTGTGGCGTCGAGGTTACCCAGTCGAAAGTGCGCCGCGAGCGCATGGGCCACATCGAGCTGGCCTCGCCCACCGCGCACATCTGGTTCCTGAAGAGCCTGCCGAGCCGCCTCGGCATGGTGCTCGACATGACCCTGCGCGACATCGAGCGCGTGCTCTATTTCGAAGCCTTTGTGGTGGTCGATCCGGGCATGACCCCGCTTAACCGCGCGCAACTGCTGACGGAAGACGATTACCTGGCCAAGGTCGAGGAGTACGGCGACGATTTCACCGCCGTGATGGGAGCCGAAGGCGTCCGCGAACTGCTGCGCACCATTGACCTCAATCGTCAGGTGGAGACTCTGCGCCAGGAACTGGAAACCACCGGATCCGAAGCCAAGAGCAAGAAGATTTCGAAGCGCCTCAAGGTCCTGGAAGGATTCCAGCAGTCGGGCATCAAGCCCGAGTGGATGATCCTGCAGGTGCTGCCGGTACTGCCGCCGGATCTGCGTCCGCTGGTTCCGCTCGATGGCGGCCGCTTTGCGACATCCGATCTCAACGATCTCTATCGCCGCGTCATCAACCGCAACAATCGTCTGAAGCGTCTGCTCGAGCTCAAGGCGCCGGACATCATCGTGCGCAACGAAAAGCGCATGCTGCAGGAAGCTGTGGACTCGCTGCTCGACAACGGTCGTCGCGGCAAGGCCATGACCGGCGCCAACAAGCGCCCGCTGAAGTCGCTGGCTGACATGATCAAGGGCAAGGGTGGCCGCTTCCGCCAGAACCTGCTGGGCAAGCGTGTCGACTACTCCGGCCGTTCGGTCATCGTCGTCGGTCCGCAACTGAAGCTTCACCAGTGCGGCCTGCCGAAGAAGATGGCGCTGGAACTGTTCAAGCCCTTCATCTTTGAGCGTCTCGAAAAGATGGGTATCGCCAGCACCATCAAGGCAGCCAAGAAGGAAGTCGAAGCCGAGACCCCGGTGGTCTGGGATATCCTCGAAGAGGTTATCCGCGAGCATCCGGTAATGCTCAATCGCGCTCCAACGCTGCACCGCCTCGGCATTCAGGCCTTCGAGCCGACCCTGATCGAAGGCAAGGCAATCCAGTTGCATCCGCTGGTCTGCGTTGCCTTCAACGCCGACTTCGACGGCGACCAGATGGCTGTGCACATCCCGCTTTCTCTCGAAGCGCAGATGGAAGCCCGTACCCTGATGCTGGCGTCGAACAATGTGCTGTCGCCGGCCAACGGTCAGCCGATCATCGTGCCCTCGCAGGACGTGGTGCTCGGCCTCTACTACGCCACCCGCGAGAACGTGTCCGCTCGCGGCAACGGCATGATGTTTTCCGACATCGCCGAGATTACTCGCGCCATCGATTCGCGTCAGATCGACCTGCATGCGCGCATCACGGTGCGCATTCGTGAATTCGAACTGGATGCCGACAATCAGTGGCAGCCGAAGATCACTCGCTATTCAACGACCGCCGGCCGCGCCCTGCTCTCAGAGATACTGCCGCGTGGCCTGCCGTTCAAGGTAATTGACAAGCCGCTAAAGAAGAAGGAAATCTCCAAGCTGATCGACGAGAGCTTCCGTCGCTGCGGACTCAAGGAGACGGTCGTCTTCGCAGACAAGTTGATGCAAGCCGGCTTCCGTCTGGCAACTCGCGCCGGCATCTCGATCTGTGTCGATGACATGCTGGTGCCGACGCAGAAGCACGACCTGATTGCGGCCGCTGAGACCGAGGTCAAGGAAATCGAAAAGCAATACACCTCGGGCCTGGTCACGGTCGGCGAGCGTTACAACAAGGTGGTGGATATCTGGGGCCGTGCCGGCGATCAGGTAGCCAAGGCCATGATGGATCAACTTGCCCATCAGTCAGTCACCGGAGCCGACGGCAAAAAGGTAAGCCAGGAATCCTTCAACTCCATTTACATGATGGCTGACTCCGGGGCGCGCGGCTCGGCCGCACAGATCCGCCAGTTGGCGGGCATGCGCGGCCTGATGGCCAAGCCGGACGGGTCGATCATTGAAACTCCGATCACCTCGAACTTCCGCGAGGGCCTCAACGTTCTGCAGTACTTCATCTCGACCCATGGCGCGCGCAAAGGCCTGGCTGACACCGCGCTTAAGACAGCCAACTCGGGCTATCTGACCCGCCGTCTGGTGGACGTTACCCAGGACCTGGTCGTGATCGAAGATGATTGCGGGACCCATAGCGGCTTCGCCATGAAGGCGCTGGTGGAGGGCGGAGAGGTCATCGAGCCGCTGCGCGAGCGCATCCTTGGTCGCGTCGTGACCAACGACGTGATTCATCCGGATACACAGGATGTGTTGTTCGCGGCAGGTTCTTTGCTGGACGAAGATGCGGTTGATGCGATCGAAGCGCTGGATATCGATGAAGTTCGCGTGCGCAGCCCGCTTTCCTGCGAGACCCGCTACGGTCTGTGCGCCAAGTGCTACGGCCGCGATCTGGGTCGCGGCTCACTGGTCAATGCCGGGGAGGCGGTCGGCGTCATTGCCGCCCAGTCAATTGGCGAACCAGGCACCCAGCTGACGATGCGGACCTTCCACGTTGGCGGCGCGGCATCCCGTTCGGCAGCGCAAAGCAGCATCGAGGCCAAGAGCGCCGGCACGATTCGCTTTACCGCCACCATGCGTTACGTTACCAACCCGAAGAACGAGAAGATTGTCATCTCGCGCTCCGGCGAGTTGATGATTACCGACGACAACGGTCGCGAGCGCGAGCGGCACAAGGTTCCCTATGGCGCGACCCTGCTGGCTGATGACGGCAAGGCGGTCAAGGCTGGGGCGCAACTGGCGACCTGGGATCCGCATACCCGCCCGATCGTCACCGAGTATGCCGGCACGGTAAAGTTCGAGAACGTCGAGAAAAACGCGACGGTAGCCGAGCAGATGGACGAGGTGACCGGGCTCTCCACGCTCGTCGTCATCGATCCAAAGCGCGGTGCCAAGGCATCCAAGGGCGTTCGCCCGCAGGTCAAGCTGATCGACGAGTCGGGTCAGGAAGTGAAGATTCATGGCACGGATCACATCGTGACCATTACCTTCCAGGTCGGCTCGCTGATTACCGTAAAGGATGGCCAGCCGGTTGCCGTCGGCGACATTCTTGCCAGGATCCCGCAGGAGTCGTCCAAGACCCGCGACATTACGGGCGGCCTGCCACGCGTTGCCGAACTCTTCGAAGCTCGCATCCCCAAGGATGCCGGCGTTCTGGCGGAGGTCACCGGCACCGTTTCCTTCGGCAAGGACACCAAGGGCAAGCAGCGTCTGGTGATCACCGAGCCGGATGGCACGGCGCATGAGTACCTGATCACCAAAGACAAGCACGTCATGGCCCACGACGGGCAGGTGGTCAACAAGGGTGAGGTGATTGTAGACGGCCCGGCCGATCCCCACGACATCCTGCGGTTGAAGGGTGTGGAAGAACTGGCCCGCTACATCATTGATGAAGTTCAGGACGTGTATCGGCTGCAGGGCGTGAAGATCAACGACAAGCATATTGAGGTAATCGTGCGCCAGATGCTGCGTCGGGTGGTTATTGCGCATCCGGGTGACTCTGCCTTTATCCGGGAAGAGCAAGTCGAACGCGCCGCAGTGCTGGACGAGAACGACAAGCTGATCGCCGCAGGGAAAACACCGGCCATCTACGACTTCATGCTGCATGGCATTACCAAAGCCAGTTTGTCGACCGATTCCTTCATTTCCGCGGCGTCTTTCCAGGAAACAACGCGCGTTCTGACCGAGGCCGCAATCATGGGCAAGCGGGATGAATTGCGTGGCCTCAAGGAGAACGTCATTGTCGGCCGCCTGATTCCGGCCGGTACTGGCATGGCTTACCACCGTACGCGTCGTAAGCAGGGCCGTGGCGGTGCAGAGGCACAAAGCCTGTTCGATCTGCCGACGGCTACAGAGGATGCTCCCGTGGCAGCTGAAGACGCGCAAGCAGGTTGACGCTCGCCGGCGACCATTCTATAATCCGGCCTCTTTGCCCTTGGCAGGGGTCGATTTTTTGCAATTTTGCAGTGCATTTCGCACAGCATTCAGGACATATACATGCCTACCATTAACCAACTCGTGCGCAAAGGCCGTCAGGCGCCGCAGTCAAAAAGCAAAGTTCCTGCATTGGGTAATAGCCCGGCGCGGCGCGGTGTCTGCACTCGTGTTTACACCACCACACCAAAGAAACCGAACTCTGCCTTGCGGAAGGTCGCCAAGGTGCGACTGACCAACGGCTTTGAGGTCATTTCCTACATTGGCGGCGAAGGCCACAATTTGCAGGAACACTCGGTCGTGCTCATCCGTGGCGGTCGAGTCAAGGATCTGCCGGGTGTGCGTTACCACATTGTGCGCGGCAGTCTTGATACCCAGGGTGTCAAGGACCGCAAGCAGAGCCGTTCCAAGTACGGCGCCAAGCGGCCCAAGGCTGCCTGATCCGGCGCTTAAGGAGATACCATGCCCCGTCGTCGTGAAGTTCCCAAACGTGACATCCTGCCCGATCCGAAATTCGGCAGCGTCGATCTTTCGAAGTTCGTCAATGTGCTGATGGATAGCGGCAAGAAGTCTGTTGCCGAGCGCATCATTTATGGCGCGTTTGCTCAAATCCAGACCAAGAGTGGCAAGGATCCGCTGGAAGTCTTCACTCTGGCAGTGAACAACGTCAAGCCCCTGGTCGAGGTAAAGAGCCGTCGCGTAGGCGGCGCCAACTACCAGGTGCCGGTTGAGGTGCGTCCTTCCCGTCGCATGGCCTTGTCGATGCGCTGGCTTCGCGAAGCGGCACGCAAGCGTTCCGAGAAGTCGATGGGCCAGCGCCTTGCTGCCGAGTTGCTCGAGGCGTCCGAAGGGCGCGGCGCGGCGATGAAGAAGCGTGAAGAAGTGCACCGCATGGCGGAAGCCAACAAGGCGTTCTCGCATTTCCGTTTCTAAGTAGTATCGCGCCTTGCCGGTATCCGGCAAGGCTTTCGTTTTTGTCCGCCGCCCTGTCGCTTCGTGAAACGAGGCGTCATGGCGGTTTGGTTTAGATAAGGCAGGTAAATCAAGTGGCCCGCAAGACTCC
>CAYNGV010000127.1:0-5400 GCA_964397005.1 uncultured Sulfuritalea sp.
AGCACTTCGGCGATCTCGGCCATGCCCATCGGGGCGCCGGGGTGGCCGGAGTTGGCCTTTTGCACCGCGTCCATGGCGAGGGCGCGAATGGCGTTGGAAAGCGTGGAGCCGACGGGGGCGGCTGCGGTTGCGGAATTTGTCATGGCGGCATCGATTAGTCTGGTGACGGGATGGGTTCCGTCAGGGTAGCCCGGTATTATCGGCGAAACCGGGTGGATCGCGCTAGATGGACTGCTAGGTACTTGATTCGCTGAAATTCGCTGAAACTCAGGCCCGCTTGCGGTTCTCCATCAGGCGCAGAATCATGGGCGTGAAGATCAGCTGCATGGCCAGTTCCATCTTTCCGCCGGGCACCACGATGATGTTCGGCCGCGACATGAAGGAATTGTGGATCATCGACAAGAGATAGGGAAAGTCGATGCCCTTGGGATTGGCGAAGCGGATCACGACAAAGCTTTCGTCGGCGGTCGGAATGTCGCGGGCGATGAACGGATTGGAGGTGTCCACCGTCGGCACCCGCTGGAAATTTACGTGGGTGCGCGAGAACTGCGGCGTGATGTAGTTGATGTAATCCGGCATGCGGCGCAGGATGGTATCGACCACGGCTTCGGTCGAATAGCCGCGCTGGTTCTTGTCGCGGTGCAGCTTCTGGATCCATTCGAGGTTCACCGTCGGCACCACGCCCACCAGCAGGTCGGCGTGCTGCGCGACGTTCACCGTGTCGGTCACGGCGGCGCCGTGCAGACCCTCGTAGAACATCAGGTCGGTGCCGGTGGGGATGTCTTCCCAGGGCGTGAATTCGCCCGACTGCTGGCCATAGGGCGCGGCTTCGTCGGCGTTGTGCAGGTACTTGCGCACCTTGCCCATGCCGGTCTCGCCATAGGTCTTGAACAGCCCCGCCAGTTCCTCGAGCAGATTGGCTTCCGGACCGAAGTGGCTGAAGTGGTTATTGCCCTTCACCCGGTTTTCTTCCATCGCCACTTTCATCGACTTGCGATCGTAGCGATGGAAGGAATCGCCCTCGACGATGGCGGCCTTGAGGCCTTCGCGGCGGAAGACCAGGTCGAAAGACTTGGTGACCGTGGACGTGCCGGCGCCGGATGATCCGGTGATGGCGACGATGGGATGCTTGACCGACATGGGAGCCTCCTGGGGTTATTGGGTTCTGAACAGCGAGCGCGTAGAAAACAGCGGCGAGTTGAAGGTATCCGGTTCCTTGCCGCTGGTGTATTCCGCGTGATACCCGGCGAGACGCTCGACTTCGTTCTTCGAACCGAAAATCAGCGGTACGCGCTGGTGCAGGTCCACCGGGGAAAGTTCCATCACCCGTTCGCGCCCGGTGGTCGATGCGCCGCCGGCCTGCTCGATCAGGAAGGAAATCGGATTGGCCTCGTACATCAGGCGCAGACGACCCGGTTTGGCCGGGTCCTTGCTGTCCTTCGGGTACATGAAGATGCCGCCGCGCGTCAGGATGCGGAAGGTTTCCGCCACCAGGGACGCTACCCAGCGCATGTTGAAATCCTTGCCCCGGGGCCCCGTCTTGCCGGCCAGGCACTCTTCCACATAACGCTTCACCGGGGGTTCCCAGAAGCGCTCGTTGGACGAGTTGATGGCGAACTCGTGCGTCTCGACCGGAATGCGCATCTGCGGATGGGTGAGGATGAAGGCGCCGATGTCGCGGTCGAGCGTGAAGCCGTCGACACCGTCGCCGGTGGTCAGCACCAGCATGGTCGACGGCCCGTACAGCGCGAGTCCGGCGCAAACCTGCTGCGTGCCGGGCTGCAGGAAATCGTCGAGGGCGGCGTCCTTGCCGGGATTCGGCGAGCGCAGGATCGAAAATATCGTTCCCACCGTCAGGTTGACGTCGATGTTCGAGCTGCCATCCAGTGGATCAAATACCAGCAGGTACTTGCCGCGCCGGCAATGTTCGGGGAGGACGTACACGTCTTCCATTTCCTCCGAGGCCATGCCGCTCAAGTTGCCCGACCACTCGTTCTCCTGCAGCATGACGTCATTGCTCATCACGTCGAGCTTCTTCTGCACCTCGCCCTGGACATTGACCGCCGCCCCGTCGCTGGCGGCATCGCCCAGCATCCCGACCAGCGCGCCCTTATTCACCTGGTTGGAGATGATCTTGATGGCGGTGGCCAGCGAGTTGAGCAGCCCGGAGAACTCCCCCGACGCGCCCGGATGCTTGTGTTCCTGCTCGATGGTGTACCGGGTCAGCGTGGTGCGTCTCTGGTGCATGAGTCCTGCTCCTGAAAGTTGGTGCCGAATTGTGCGCTGCGCACAGCCGGCGCAGATAACCCTGTTGCCGGACAATGTAATCGCATCGATCTATAAGCACCATTCACTTTTTCTTATCCTTCAAATAAGCCTGTTGTTGTGGCGTGCGGGACCGCTAGAATCGGCGCGATGGTCCGCAAACGGTCCGGCCCATGCCCCGCCCAAAAGGAGACTTCCAATGACTTCGCTGCCATCCCGCATTTGCCTCATCGCCTTTGCCGCCGGCCTTGCCCTGCCGGCATACGCCCAATCCATGTCCCCCGTCGGCGCCTGGAATACCATCGACGACGAAACCAAAAAACCGAAGTCCCTGGTGCGCATTACGGAAAAGGATGGCGTGATTTCCGGAACGGTGGAGAAGATCGTCGATCCGGCCAAGCAGGACTCGAAATGCGACGAGTGCGCCAGCGACGATCCGCGCAAGGGCAAGCCGGTAATCGGCATGACCATCCTCACCGACTTGAAGAAGGAAAGCGACACCGTCTGGAGCGGCGGCAAGATTCTCGATCCGAACAACGGCAAGACCTACAACGCCAAGGTGACGGTGATCGAAGGCGGCAAGAAGCTCGAAATGCGCGGCTCCATCCTGTTCATCGGCCGCACCCAGACCTGGATTCGCGCGGAGTAGCGCTCCCGCGCCGTTCCGCCACCGCCGACTTTTCGTCAAGGATGACCCAGATGACCGAGGACAACGCGACCGCCGCCGCCAACGCCTCCGACACCGCGCGGCAACTGGACGGGCTGGCCGTGAAGCTGCGCGAAGCCGTGGCCAGGTTCAAGGTTTGAGCGGGGCCGTTTGGGGTGGCGGGCATGGCTGAATCCATCAGCATCGACGACCTGCCGGCATCGCCGGCTAACAGCCGCATTCTCGCCGCCCTGGCCCGTCAGGGCGGGCTGACGCGCAAAGAGCTTGCCGCAGCCGCGCATGTCGGCGAAACCACCCTGTCCGGCGGCGGCTATTTGCAGCGGCTGCGCCAGCAGGGTTTGATCCACATTTCCGGCTGGCGGCGCAGCGGCTCGGGATCGTTCTCGATTCCGCAATTCTCTCTCGGCGCCGGCCCGGATTTCCCGCGGCCGATCATCAACCTCTCCAACCGCGCGGCGGCCGGCATGGAACGGCTATTCGAAGCCATCCGCACGAATGGCCCGCTGGATTACCGGCAAGCCGCCGCCGCTGCGGATCTTTCGCCCAACACGGTGAAGAATGCCGGTTATCTCGACGCCCTGCTGGCACAAGAACGCATCCATATCGATTCCTGGCAGCGGGGGCGGCGCGGTGCGCCCCGGGCGCTGTTCATGGTCGGCCCCGGCGTAAACGCTCCGCGCCCGGACGCGCTCAACCCGAGAGAGAAATCACGCGCCTTCCGCCAGCGCAAGCTGGCCGCGACCTCGGCCGACTGCTTTGCCGACCAGTTGCGACTGTACTCGCCCCGCCGTCGCGCCAGCACCGACTCTTGAATTCTGCTTACGGTCGAGCGCTGTCGGCCGCGAGGTGGATTGAGGGACTGCTGAATTCCGAGACCTGCCATCGGACCGTCGAGACGAGGAATGACTCTTCGGGGCGCCAAGCGGCGCCTCGTCGTCGCAAAAAGTCGGCGTTGGCGATACGGCGATTGGATGTCCACACTGGCCGGAGCGCAGGGTTGTCTCGCCGGGTCAGTGGGGCGCTTTTCCCTGGGCGGTTTCATCCCAAAGCAAACCCCGGTAATCCTTCAGCGCGTCAGCTCCATGTAGAGGCTGGGCAGCGTCTCGGGCAAGCGCTCGATGCGGTCGAGCACGCGCCAGCGCTTGCCGAAGATCTCGCGCACGTAGTCGTCGGCCTTTGGATCGAGGCTGAGGCAGAAGGTGGTGACGCCCCTGGCGTCGAGTTCCTCGACCGCCTTGCGCGCGTCGCTGCGCAACTGGCCGGGCTCGGTAACGTCGATGTCGGCCGGCTCGCCATCGGTCAGCAGCAGCAGGATCTTCTTGTCGGCCGGGCGCGCGGACAAATAATGCCCGGCATGGCGCAACGCGGCGCCCATGCGCGTAGACCAACCCGCCTGCATGGCGGCCAGGCGGGCTTTGACCGTGTCGTCCCAGCGCTCGGAAAATCCCTTGATGTGCTGATAGCGAACCTCATGGCGGGTATTGGAATGGAATCCGGCAATGGCATAGGAGTCGCCGAGGCAGTCGATGGCCCAGGCCAGCAAGGACACGGCCTCCTGGCTGAGCTCGAGGATGGTTTGCCCCGCCGTACCGCCGGCGCCGATTTTCTGGCCGACTCTCTGGTTGAGTGACTCCGACAAGTCGAGCAGCAGCAGCACGGTGATGTCGCGGCCGTCGGTACGGTGGCTCATGTTGATGCGCGGATCGGGCGTGGCGCCGCTCTTGTAGTCGATCAGCGAGCTGATGGCGACGTCGAGATCGAGTTCGCTGCCTTCTTCCTGGTAGCGGATGCGCACCTTGTCCTGCGGCTTCAGCAGATCCAGCAGGCGCTTGAGCTGTTTGGCGAGTGCGGCGTGTTTTTCCAGCAGGCGGTCGATGTCCGCCGCCTGTCCGGAAGGATGCAGCGCCTCGTAGACGCTGACCCAGTCCGGGCGATAGGTCTGGCTTTCGGCATCCCATTCGGGGTAGCGACGCGGCGGCAGGCCGCGGATTTCCTCGCCCGGCTCCAGCTTGCGCTCTTCGTCGAAGGCCTCCTCTTCGTCGCCTTCTTCGATGAATCGCCACAGCTGGCGATTGTCATCGCGATAATCGATGACCGTATCGTCGAAATGTACCCTGGCGAGTTGATCGCTCTGGCGCCGGGTCCTGGCGACATAGGAGAGCGCGAGCGCGGCAATTTCCTGGGTACTGGATTCGCCCGCGTCCAGCAGTTCGCGAAAGCGCCGGGAGAATTCCAGCAGGTCCTGGTCGCTGTAGCCGTGTTCAGGATCGATCAGTGCGCGCGACAGCATCGCCAGGCGATGGCGCAGGCAGGATGTGGTCTCGGGATCGCAGGCAGCGGCAAGCGGCCGCGGATGCAGGGCGAGGAAGATGCGGCGCAGGCCGGGATATTCCCGCATCAGCAGGTTCTCGATGCGGCAGTCCTCGAAGAACTCCACCGCCATGCGCTGGAAGGGACTCCAGTTGTCG
>CAYNGV010000128.1:0-1288 GCA_964397005.1 uncultured Sulfuritalea sp.
GTTCCCGCGATGCGCAGAACAGCGAGGAAGTGAGTTGAGTAGTAGCATCCATGACGGTTCCTCGGGCGTGTTTGGGTAAGCGGATTATTGGCCTTGCCGCCGCGCCCGACCAACGAGTTCGCGGCCTGACATACATGAGTAAATGGAATGCGTAAAGACGATCTGCCACCACTCGACGCCTTGCGTGCTTTCGAGGCCGCCGCGCGCCATCTGAGCTTTACCCGTGCCGCAGGGGAGCTCTTCGTCACCCAGTCGGCCGTCAGCAAACAGGTGATTGCCCTGGAGTCGGCGCTCGCCGGCCGGCAAAGCGGCGTCCCCGGCGGACAAGGTCCGACACGGCTTTTCGAGCGCAAGACGCGAGCGCTGGCGCTCACCGCCGCCGGCGAGCGCCTGCAGCGCGCCACCGAGATCGCGTTTGCCGAACTGCGCGCGGCGGTGGCCGAGTTGCGCGGTGGCGACGAGCCGACCGTCACCCTGGCGACGACGCAAGCGTTTGCCAGTTTCTGGCTGATCCCGCGCCTGGCGGATTTCCGCCGCACACACCCCGGCATCGACATCCGCATTTCGGCCGACACGCGGCTGGTCGATCTCGAGCGTGGGCGCTTCGACGCGGCGGTGCGCTACCTGCAGGACCGCAACGCGCCGGCGTCGGCCCTGCGCCTTTTCGGCGATACGGTTGTGCCGGTGGTGAGCCCGGCCTTGCTGAAGAAGTCCGCCAAGCCTCTGGCGAAGCCGGCCGATCTGGCGCATCACATCCTGCTGGCCTATGAAGACGAGGGTCAGCGCCGGCCCTGGCTGTCGTGGCCGGTATGGCTGGAGATGGCGGGCGTTGCCGATTTGCGGCCGGCCGGCAGCATCGCCTTCAACCAGTACGAGCCGACCATTCGCGCCGCGATCGACGGCCAGGGCGTGGCGCTGGCGACGCTGGCGCTGGTGGCCGACCTGCTGAAGCAGGGCAAGCTGGTGGCGCCGCTGCCGCAGCGCTTTGCCAACCCGCGTTCCTACTATCTGCTGCTGGCGGATCGGGCGGCGACCAACCCGGCGATGGAACCGTTTCGCCGCTGGCTGGCCGATCAGGTCGAATAGGCAGGCCTGCCGGCGGCAATTCGGCGGAACGTTCGCCATCGCCTTGCGTCAAACTTGTCTGGAAAATATCGACGACACAGCGCTCAACCTGGGGCGTGTTGCCGACGTTAACTTCTTCACAGGAGGACGCCGCCATGTCTCAAGCCGATATCCAGATTCCGCTGGCCGATGTGCGCGAGATCTACCGCGTGACGGACATCGA
>CAYNGV010000128.1:1388-5397 GCA_964397005.1 uncultured Sulfuritalea sp.
CGCTACGACCCGATGGGCCCGCTCTACGGCCTGCTCGAACGCGACACGGCGAAGAAGTTCAAGGACGAGTTCGTCGAAGTGGATATCGACGCCAGCCACATCCTCTGGGTGTCGACCGCCAACGACGAGCGCACGCTGTCCGAACCGATCCTCAACCGCATGAACGTCTACAGCGTGCCGCGCCCCAATGCCGAACAGGCTTTTCGCATTGCCTGCAAGCTGTATGCGGAAATCCTCGCCGACCACCAGTGGGGCTTTCCGCCGCAAGCGCCCGAGGACGTCATGGAGGCCCTGGCCGCGGTGCCGCCGCGCGACATGCGCAAGCGCCTGATGGTGGCCTTCGGCAATGCCAAGCTGGACGGGCGCGACGAATTGCAGATGAAGGATCTCGACGCGTCGCGCATCCAGCGCACGAAAAACCGGATCGGTTTCTGAGCGACACGCTTCACCATCGCGCGCCGAGGCGCACTAAACTGTCCGTTTTTTCGTTTGGAGAATGATTTGGTGAAATCGCATCTGCTGGTTGTTGCGCTGCTGCTCGGGTCCGCTCTGCCCGCCGCCATGGCTGCCACGGTGTCCTGTCCCGACCTGGCTAGTGCCGTGCAGGTTGCCGCCTGTCCGGCCGAGGAAGAACTGCAATACACCTTTACCGGCTACTGCAGCGACAACAGCCGGGGCTACAGGGACGACACCGACGTCTGCACGGATTACCAGCGCTACCGCAAGTTAAAGAACGTGGCGCTGTGGGAGTCGGCGGACGGGGCGTTCAGCGCCTACGTGTCTTGCGACCGCCCGCCGGCCGGCGTCAAGGCCGCCAAGGTCACCGCGGTCAGGGTCGGCAAGCAGGGCAAGATGACCCAGTTCGTCTGCAGCTACGGCGAAGGCCTCAGCTTTACCCATCGGACGCGGGCGGAATGCAAGGTGGAGGCCGGCGACTGCGCCGCCAATCCGGCGGCCTGCAAGGCGAACTGCAACTGATGTCTTCGGGGAGTCCCTGATGAGCGGCAGTCATCAACGTCGTTTGGCGGTTCTGTTGGTGGATGACAACGCATCGATGCGGGCCGCGCTGCGCGCCATTGTCAAAAGCGACGGACACGAGGTGGTCGGCGAAGCGGCCGAGGGCAGGGCGGCACTGAAACTGATTCGGGAGATGAAGCCCGATGTGGTCCTGCTGGACATGGTGATGCCCGGGATGGATGGCCTGGCGGTCCTGACCGAAATCAGGGAAGCCGGCCTGAAGACGTCCGTGCTGGTGGTGAGCGGCACCCAGGACCACGCAATGATGCAGCAGGCCTTTGCGCTTGGCGCCATGGGCTTTGTGACCAAACCGCTCAATCCGGATCGGATTCTGCAGACTTTCGAGCAGATCGGCATCGTCAGCAAGCCTCGGGATGGCGGGCACCCCGCGGGGGCGGCAGCGGATTCGTCTGCCAAACGCTGCGTCATCGTCGATGGCGACCCCGGGATTCGCGGCATCCTCAAGACCTTGCTTGAAGGCGAGGGCGTGGAGGTGGTGGCCGAAGCGGGGGACGGCATGCAGGGCTTGTGTTCGATTGAAGAACACCGTCCCGACCTGGTGTTTCTTGACGTCGATATGCCGGAACTCGATGGCCTCAACGTCTTGCGTTGTCTGCGCGCCGTCCATCCGGACCTGCGCGTGATCATGGCGACCGCCAATGCCGGGGGCGCGATCGTCAAGGAGGCCTTGTCGCAGCGTGTTGCGGGCTATTTGCTGAAACCGTTTGATTCGGCCAAGGTGCTCGCCGTGGTGCGCAAGGCACTCGGCACGCCCTGACGCAAAGCACTTCATTCACCGAATCAGGAACGAGACAATGACAGAGGCTGCCATTCCTCCCGATCAGGACCCCGCTGCGAATCCGCCCCGGCCGGAGCCGTCGATCTGCCTCCGCTGCGGTACACCCGGCCCCGTGGGTGACGACGGTTTTTGCGACAAGTGCGAAAAAGCGCTGGAGCAGGCCTGCCTCTGATGTCCTTACCTGGCTGATGCGGGCGGCTCGCTGCCGCCGGTCTTGCAGCCGGTGAAGGTCGCTGTCGCGCCATCGGTCAGCGTCGCCTCGCTGCCTTTGATCTCCAGCACCGCGATGCCGTTGCTGTAGCGCTGGTCGTCGCCGGCGCCGAGCTTGTTCAGGCGGACTTCCCGTTCGGGCAGGATCAGCCATGCGGCCGCGCCGCCTTCCAGCATGCGGACATAAAAACGCTTGCCGGCGTTGCACTGGTATTCAGTCGCGTTGGCCGGGGTGCGCGAGCGCTCCTGCGGCGTGTCGCTGGTGAAGGGTATGTACTTCTTGACGTTGATGTCGCCGCAGCCAGCCAGCAGCAATAGGCCGGCCAGTGCGGCGCCGGTGGTGGTCATCCGTTTCTTGTGCATTGTTCTTCTCCGTTGTTCATCCGGCTATTTATCACAAGGCGTGCACCCGGTCGGCACGGGCGAAGCCGAGCAGCGGCCCCGGCACGCCGCGGCCGAGCGCGATTACTTTGAACAGCTCGCCCATTTCGTTGGGCGAGATCAGTACATTCACGGCGCCGCGCGCACGGAGATCAGCCATATTCGCCTTGCTCTGCACTACCTTCGGGTCGTCGCCAGCGCCGACTTTCCGCCCCAACAATTCGCCGATGCCGCAATTGAGCAGGAAGTTGGCCTGACTGGTATAGCCCAGCACGTCCAGCCCGGCATCGAAACCGGCCTCGGCCACGGCGGTGAAATCGACGTGCGAGGTGATGTCGGACAGGCCGGGAAACCAGAAAGGGTCTTCATGCACGCGATGCCGGTAATGGCAGCGCAATGTGCCGCCATCGCGCAGCGGGTGATAGAGCTCGTGTCGCGGCAGGCCGTAGTCGATCAGCAGCATCGCGCCTTGTTTCAGGCGCCGCGCCAGTTCGGACACCCAGGCCCGCGCCGCGAGGCTGATCTCGCCGCGGTAGGGCGCGAGTAGCGGCATGGCCTGCGCCGCCGCCAGCAGCGCGCCATGCGCGGGTTCTTCGGCCTCCACCAGGCGACCGTCGCTCAAGCCCACGCCGCGCTCCAGCATGCGGGGTTCGCCGCCTTCGCCGGCGTCATCGGCTTCCCAGCGCAGGGCGTGGGTCGGCATTGCGTCGAGCACTTCGTTGCCGATCAGACAGCCGGAATAGTGCTCCGGCAATTCGTCGAGCCATTCGACGCGGTCGGCAAACTGCGGCGCCTGTTCGGCCAGCGTCGCCTGCTGGCGCGCGCGCAATTCGCCGGAGAGTTCGAGGATCCGATAACACTTGGGGGCGCAGCCCAGTGCGGCGAGTGCCAGCAGCATATCCGCTGCCAGCTTGCCGCTGCCGGCGCCGGCTTCCATCACGACGGGGCTGGACGCGGCGAGGATTTGCGCCACTTGCCGCGCCAGCGCCTGAGCGTAGAGCGGCGTCAGTTCCGGTGCGGTGAGGAAGTCGCCCCCGCTCTGATGGCCGCCAAACTTGTGCGAACCGCCCGAATAGTAGCCGAGGCCCGGTGCATACAGCGCCAGTTCCATGTAGCGGGCGAAAGACATCCAGCCGCCGCGCGCGGCAATTTCGGCGGCGATGACCTGTGTCAGCGCGTCGCTCGCGGCGCGTGCGTCGTCCGAGGGCTCGGGCAACTCCGCTTGCTGCAGCGTCATGGAAGGAGCGTGCCGGCGACCAGGTCGGCCATCGCCGCTGCGTCGGCGGTGCCGAGCGAGCGCAGGCCTGCGACCACGCCGGTGCGGTTGGCGGGCGGCTGGTTCTGGCTGGTCTTCCACTTGCCCTTGAGTTCGGTGATTTCGATCTCGATGCCGACGATCGCCGTCAGCATCTTGTCGATGTACTCGGGCGGCGCATCGCCGACCTGCCAGGGTTCGGCAAAGCCGGCCTCGTGGTGGGCGACCAGGTTTTCCAGGTTGCCGAGCAGCCAGTCCGCATCGTCGATCGCCCGCAGCCGGCCGTGGGCGTGGACGACGACGTAGTTCCAGGTCGGCACCGCCTTGCCGTGCTCGCGCTTGGTTTC
>CAYNGV010000129.1:0-5336 GCA_964397005.1 uncultured Sulfuritalea sp.
ACCAACACCATGCAGGACCTCGGTTGGGAACCGAAAGTCACGTTTGAAGATGCGCTGCGCAGCATTTTCGAGGCCTATCGCAACGATGTGGCCGAAGCGCGCAAGCTGATGGACTAAGGCGGGCCGTGAAGCTCGCGCTCAAAATCGACGTCGACACCTGGCGCGGCACGCAGCAAGGCGTACCGCGACTGGTGGAAATTCTGCGTCGCCAGCGCGCCGACGCGAGCTTCCTCTTCTCGCTCGGCCCCGATCACACCGGCCGCGCCATCAAGCGCGCCTTTCGTCCGGGCTTCATGAAAAAAGTTCAGCGCACCTCGGTGGTGTCGCATTACGGCATCAAGACCCTGATGTACGGCACCCTGCTGCCCGGCCCGGACATCGGCCGCCGCGGCGCCGAGATCATGCGCGCCACGCGCGACGCCGGCTTCGAAACGGCGATCCACTGCTGGGACCACGTCAAATGGCAGGACGGCGTCGAAAAGGCCAACGCGATGTGGACCGAAATCCAGATGCGGCAGGCACACGAGCGCCATGTCGAGATCTTCGGCACCGAGGCCCCCGGCCACGGCGCCGCCGGCTGGCAGATGAATGCACACGCACTGCGCCTGACGCAGCGGCTTGGCTATCGCTGGGCTTCCGACTGTCGCGGCACCCATCCCTTTGTTCCGGTCTGGAACGCCGAGGTTGTGGCCTGCCCCCAACTGCCAACCACGTTGCCGACACTGGACGAACTGGTCGGAACCGACGATCTGACGCCGGACAACGTGCACCTGCACTTGTTGCGGCTGACGGCGGAAGCCACGCAGGACCACGTATTCACGCTGCATGCCGAACTTGAAGGCCTCAAGTTCGGCGATACCCTGGAGCGCCTGCTGACAGGCTGGCGCGAGCAGGGCTACGAACTGGTATCGCTGGGCAAGATGCGCGACGCGCTCGACCCGGCGCTACTGCCCCGCCACGAAATGGTCCGCGGAGAAATCCCCGGCCGCGCAGGCCTGTTGATGCTGCAGGGCGAGGAATTTCTGTCAACATGGAAGGAAGCTGCATGACCGAAGTCTTCAGAGCCAACCCGCCCCCCCCTTCTGCCATCGGGCTGCGCGTTCCCGATTTCACGGTACCCGCGACGGGCGGCGAATTCACCCTGTCGTCCCATCTGGGAAAGCAGCTGGTGCTGTATTTCTATCCCAAGGACAACACGCCTGGCTGCACCGCCCAGGCGCAGCAGTTTCGCGACTTGCATCACGAATTCGTCAAGGCCGGCTGCGTTGTCGTGGGTGTATCGCGCGACGACCTGAAGTCGCATGAAAGCTTCAAGGCTAAGCTGGGGCTTCCCTTCGAACTGATTTCCGACATCGAAGGCGTGCTTTGCCGCATGTTCGACGTGGTCAAGAACAAGATGCTGTACGGCAAGAAAGTGCTCGGAATCGAGCGCAGCACCTTCCTGATTGACGCCAACGGCGCGTTGCGCCAGGAGTGGCGCGCCACCAAGGCTGATGGCAACGCCGCCGCCGTGCTTGACGCCGTGCGCAAGCTCTAATCTGGAACAGAGCCCGGATTCGGGCTTTTCCTTGCGCCTTCCAAAACGGGCCGGCTGACTATCTTGAGCTTGGCCCCACCCTCGCCCACCCTTGCCTTGAGGTTTTCATGAACGCCAAGCGCGCCAAGCCTTCGAAGAGTTCAACCGCCAAGCTGTTCGTGCTCGACACCAACGTGCTGATGCACGATCCCTTGAGCCTCTTCCGCTTCGAGGAGCACGACATCTACGTGCCGATGATGACGCTGGAAGAGCTCGACGCCAACAAGAAGGGCATGTCCGAAGTAGCACGCAATGCGCGCCAGGCCAGCCGCCTGATGGACGAGATCGTCAGCGGCGCCGAGCACAACATGGCCCACGGCATCGCCCTGACCGGTCCCTCACGACAACTCGCCACGGGGCACCTGTTCTTCCAGACCGAAGCCATCAACGGCGTCCTGCCGATTTCGCTACCGACCGCCAAGGCCGACAACCAGATCATCGGCGTGGTCATGTACCTGGGCCAGAAGTTCCCCAAGCGGCCGGTGATCCTGGTTTCAAAAGACATCAACATGCGCATCAAGGCCCGTGCGCTGGGTCTCGAAGCACAGGACTATTTCAACGACAAGGTACTGGAGGATACCGATCTCCTCTACACCGGTACCCGCGAGCTGCCGCCGGACTTCTGGGACAGCCACGGCAAGGGCCTCGAATCCTGGAAGAAGGACAGCCGCACCTACTACCGCATCAAGGGCCCGCTTTGCCCCGACCTGCTGGTCAACGAGTTCGTCTGGCAGGAAGGCCCGCAGCCGCTGCAAGCCTGGGTAAAAGCCGGCGCTGGCAAGACGGCGGAACTGGAAACCATTGTCGACTACAGCCACGCCAAGAATGCCATCTGGGGCATCACCGCACGGAACCGCGAGCAGAACTTCGCCCTCAACCTGTTGATGAATCCGGAGATCGATTTCGTCACCCTGCTCGGCCAGGCCGGCACCGGAAAGACCCTGCTGACGCTGGCTGCGGCCCTGACGCAAACGCTGGAGACCAAGCTCTTCGCCGAAATCATCATCACCCGCGTCACCGTTCCGGTCGGCGAGGACATCGGCTTCCTGCCCGGCACGGAAGAAGAAAAGATGACACCGTGGATGGGCGCCCTGGAAGACAACCTCGACGTGCTGAACAAGCCGGCCGAGGACAAGGGACCGTCCTCCGGCCCGGCGGCAAGCTACGGTGGCGACTGGGGCCGCGCCGCGACCATGGACCTGATCCGCAGCCGGATCAAGATCAAGTCGCTCAACTTCATGCGCGGCCGCACTTTCATGAACAAGTTCCTGATCATCGACGAGGCGCAGAACCTGACGCCAAAGCAGATGAAGACCCTTATCACCCGCGCCGGCCCCGGCACCAAGGTGGTCTGCATGGGCAACATCGCCCAGATCGACACCCCCTACCTGACCGAAGGCAGTTCAGGCCTGACCTACGTGGTGGATCGTTTCAAGGGCTGGGCGCATTCGGGTCATGTCACGCTGCAGCGCGGCGAGCGCTCGCGACTGGCGGATCACGCGGCGGAAGTGCTGTAGGACGTCGCGACTCAACCGCGATACGAGGCTGAACCCGATGCGAAATTCTCGAATTTCGTGTATTCGCCGATGAAGGTCAGCCGCACCGTGCCTACCGGACCGTTGCGGTGCTTGCCGATGATGGCCTCGGCCGTGCCCTTGTCCTGCGTGTCGGGCTTGTAGTATTCCTCGCGGTACATCATCAGGATGATGTCGGCGTCCTGTTCGATGGCGCCGGATTCGCGCAGGTCGCTCATCAGCGGACGCTTGTCATTGCGCTCCTCGACCTTGCGCGAGAGCTGCGACAGCGCAATGATCGGCACCTGCAATTCCTTGGCCAACGCCTTGATCGACCGCGAAATCTCCGAAATTTCCGTAGCGCGGTTCTCGCCGTCGCGGTTTGAGCTCATCAGCTGCAGATAGTCGATGATGATCAGGCCGAGCTTGCCGAAGTGTCGGTGCAAACGGCGCGCCCGGGCGCGCAGGTCGGTCGAATTGATGGCGCCGGTCTCGTCGATGTGGATCGGCGCTTCGTGCAGTTTTCCCAGAGCCACCGTCATGCGGTCCCATTCGTCATCGGTCAGGCGGCCGGTGCGCAGCTTGCCCTGATCGATGCGGCCAACCGATGAAAGGAAGCGCGTGGCCAGTTGCGGGCCGGACATTTCCAGGCTGAAGATCGCCACCGGCAGCCGCAGTTCGACGCCGACATGCTCGGCGATGTTGAGTGCGAACGCGGTCTTGCCCATCGACGGGCGGCCGGCGACCACAACCATGTCTCCCGGTTGCAGGCCCGAGGTCATCCGATCGAGATCGGCGAACCCGGTGGCCACGCCGGTGATGTCGGACTGGTTGTCCCTCGCCAGCAGGGTTTCCATGCGCTCGACCACTTCGCCCAGCAAAGGCTGAATCGCGACGAAGCCGTTGTTGTTGCGATTGCCGGCTTCGGCAATCTGGAAGATGCGCTGCTCGGCGTCGTCGAGCAGTGTTTTTACGTCACGGCCAGCGGGATTCAGTGCATTGCCGGCGATCTCGTCGCCGACCGTGACCAGTTGGCGCAGGATGGCGCGCTCGCGCACGATTTCCGCATAACGGCGGATGTTCGCCGCCGAGGGCGTGGCATTGGCGATTTCACCGAGATAACCCAAGCCGCCCGTCTGATCGACTTCGTTCGACTGCTCGATCGACTCATACACCGTTACCACGTCGGCCGGTCGGCCCTGCTGGATCAGCTTGCCGATATGGCGAAAGATGCGGCGGTGATCGTCGCGATAGAAATCGGTTTCGCGAACCACGTCGCCGATTCGATCCCAGGCGGCGTTGTCGATCAAGAGGCCGCCGATCAGCGACTGCTCTGCCTCGATGGAATGGGGTGGAAGCTTGAGCGCGGCTACTTGTGAATCGACCGGCTGCGGGGGATTAAAGGCACGTACCTGGGCCATCGCTGTCTCCGATGTGAAGCGCGGAGTTTACCCCGCGTCTCGCCTCAAGGTAAGTGGACAACTTGTGGAAATTCTGTGGACAAACTGTGTAAATGCAGTGGATGGAACTCGCGCAGCGCAACATCGCCTGGATACCATCCCGGGCATGAACGCCGTTGACAAAAAACGGGCCGCTGATGAATTCTCAGCGGCCCGTTTTCTGGTGATGCTCCGGTTTAGTGCTCGCCGAGTACCGACACCGTAACCGTCGCCACGACGTCGGTATGCAGCGCGATCTGGACCGGCGTATCGCCGATGGTCTTGAGCGGACCTTCCGGCAGGCGAATCGCCGACTTCTCGACCTTGAAGCCCTGAGCGGCGAGCGCCTCGGCGATGTCATGAGTCGATACCGAACCGAACAGACGGCCATCGACGCCGGTCTTGCGCGTGATCTGCACCATCAGACCTTCGAGTTTCTCGACCTGGGCTTGGGCAGCGGCAATCGCATCGGCCTGGGCGCGCTCGAGTTCAGCACGCTTTTCTTCGAAGATCTTGCGATTGGCTTCGGTGGCGCGCTTGGCCTTGCCTTGCGGGATCAGAAAATTGCGGGCATAGCCGTCCTTGACCTTGACCACATCACCGAGGCCACCGAGGTTCACGACTTTTTCCATCAGAATGATTTGCATGGTCTTGTCCTCGCTTACTGGTGCAGATCTGTGTAGGGCAGCAGCGCCAGGAAACGCGCGCGCTTGATGGCGGTCGACAACTGGCGCTGATAGCCGGTCTTGGTTCCGGTGATGCGCGCCGGCATGATCTTGGCGTTTTCGGCGATGAAGTCCTTGAGGA
>CAYNGV010000130.1:0-5303 GCA_964397005.1 uncultured Sulfuritalea sp.
CGGCGGTCGAGATCACCTCGATCATGAAGCGCAACTCCTGCGGCAAGTCGCTCGACATCGCCCGCATGGCGCGCGACATGCTTGGCGGCAACGGCATCTCCGACGAGTTCGGCGTGATCCGCCACGTGGTCAATCTGGAAGTGGTCAATACCTACGAGGGAACCCACGATATCCATGCGCTGATCCTCGGTCGGGCACAGACGGGGATACAGGCTTTCAGTTAATGGCGCGCTATCCGCAGAGAGAACCCGAAGCGTTGTAAAGTATCTGGCCGGACACCCGCCACAGAGCGGAAGAGGAGACTGTAATGTCGCAATTGAGCAGCGCTGATCACGGCACATCACCGCCGCGGGTCAGCATCCCGCGTCAGTACAACGCGGCCGACGACCTGGTACAGAGAAACCTTCAGGCTGGCCGGGGCAGCAAGGTCGCCTACATCGACGACCACGGCAGCTATACCTTCAGCGACCTCGCGGAGCGCGTCAATCGCTTCGGCAACGTGCTGACCGGCATGAGTCTGGCAGCCGAGGACCGGGTGATGCTGTGCCTGCTCGATACCATCGATTTTCCCACGGCGTTTCTCGGCAGCATCCATGCCGGCATCGTGCCGGTCGCCGCCAACACGCTGCTGACCACGGCCGACTACGACTTCATGCTCGGCGATTCGCGGGCCAAGGCCCTGGTGGTTTCCAAGGCCCTTTGGCCGCAATTCGCGTCCATCGTCGGCAAGCACCACAAGACGCTGAAACACGTGATCATTTCCGGCAGCGACGAAAAAGGCTATCCCAACCTCGCTGAATTGATGATGGGCGTCAGCCCGAGGTCCGAACCGGCACAGACCACCTGCGATGACTTCTGTTTCTGGCTGTATTCCTCCGGCTCGACGGGGACGCCGAAGGGCACCGTACACCTGCATTCGCACCTGATCCAGACCGCCGAACTGTATGGCCGCGGGGTGCTCGGGATACGCGAAGACGATGTGGTGTTTTCGGCGGCCAAACTGTTTTTCGCCTATGGCCTGGGCAACGGACTGACATTTCCGCTTGCCGTCGGCGCGACCGCGGTACTGATGGCCGAGCGGCCGACACCGCAGGCGGTATTCCAGCGCCTGCGCCAGCATCAGCCGACGATCTTCTATGGCGTGCCGACGCTGTATGCCGGTCTGCTCGCCAGCCCCGAGATGCTCAAGCGCGATGAGGTTCCCCGTCTGCGCGTCTGCACCTCGGCGGGAGAGGCCCTGCCGGCCGACATCGGCCGCCGCTGGACCGAGAGCCTCGGCGTCGAAATCCTCGACGGCATCGGTTCCACCGAGATGCTGCACATCTTTCTTTCCAATCGCGCCGGCGAAGTGCGCTACGGCACCACCGGCAAGCCGGTGCCCGGTTATGCCGTGCGCCTGATCGGCGAGGACGGCAATCCGGTGGCGCCGGGCGAAATCGGCGAGTTGCAGATCAACGGTCCCAGTGCCGCGGTCATGTACTGGAACAGTCGCGAGAAGTCGCGCCATACCTTCATGGGCGAGTGGACCCGCAGCGGCGACAAGTACATCGAATCCGCCGACGGCTATTTCCAGTACTGCGGACGTTCCGACGACATGCTGAAAGTGGGTGGCATCTACGTCTCGCCCTTCGAGGTCGAAGGCGCGCTGATGACCCATGAGGCCGTCCTCGAGGCTGCCGTGGTGGCGCACGCCGATACCGATGATTTGATCAAGCCCAAGGCCTACGTCGTGCTCAAGGCCGGAGTCGAGCCTTCCGACGCATTGCGCGAGACGCTGAAACAGCATGTCAAGGAAAAGCTGGCGCCCTACAAGTACCCGCGCTGGATCGAGTTCGTCGCGGAGTTGCCGAAGACGGCCACCGGCAAGATCCAGCGCTTCAAACTGCGCTGAGCGGACCGGGGCCGCTCCCGCTCATGCGCGTCCTGATCATCGAGGACGACCTCGACATCGCCACCAACCTCTACGAGTTCCTCGAGGGGCGCGGCAATGTCGTCGATCTGGCACGCGACGGGGTCACCGGCATGCACCTCGCTGTGTCGGAGAATTTCGATGCCATCGTGCTCGACCTCGGCTTGCCGGGTGTCGATGGGCTCTGCCTGTGCCGCAAGCTGCGGCGCGAGGCAAAGCAGGACGTTCCGGTGCTGATTCTCACCGCGCGTGACATGCTCGATGACAAGCTTGCCGCTTTCGATTGCGGCGCCGACGACTACCTGGTCAAGCCATTCGCCTTGCGTGAAGTCGAGGCGCGGCTGCACGCGCTGGCGGCGCGCCGCCTTGGCCGCGTGGTCGACCGGCGCCTGAGCTACGAGGCGATCGAATACGATCCCGGCAGGCTTTCGGTGACGGTCGAGGGCAAGGCCGTGCATCTGTCGCGCAAATGCCTGCGTTTGCTGGAAATCCTGATTGCCGCGCCGCATCGGGTGTTCACCCGGACCGAACTCGAACGCGAGTTGTGGGGCGAGGAGCACCCGCAGAGCGATTCCCTGCGCAGCCACATGCACCTGCTTCGCCGCGCGCTGACCGATGCTCGCGGTCACGCCCCGATCGAGACGGTACATGGCGTCGGCTACCGATTTGCCGTGATCGATGGCCGTCAGGCATAGCCTCCGCCTCAAGTTTGCCTTCACCTTCGCGCTGACCGGCGTGGTGCTGGTGCTGATTCATGCCATTGCCATCCATCAGCTCAATCGCCAGCAGGAATCCCAGCTCATCGACCAGATCGTGTCCGACGAGATGGAAGGTTTGTTGCAACAGTTCGAGCGGCAGGGCCGCCTGGACGGCCCGCCCTACCGCGCGCTGCATCGCTACCAGGTGCGACCGGATACCGAGGCTTTGTCTTTGCGCAAGTGGTTCCGCGCCAGCTGGCTGATCCAGGGCTTCGTCGCCCGCGACGACATCGAGCGCAGCCAGTTGCCCGAGGAGCTTCGCCTCCTGGACGCCGGATTGCACGATGTGGTCCGGGGTGATGACGTATATCGGGTCGAGGTGAGGGAGATCGGCAGCGTCAGCTTCTACGTGGCCTACTCCGTTTCCCTGCACCAGGAACGCGGCCGGCATTTCACCTGGGCCCTTGTCGTGAGCGCGGCGATCGCCACCCTGGTGACCATGCTGATCGGACTCTGGCTCTCCGGACGCCTGACCCACCAGATCGTCGACCTGGCGCAGCGCGTCAGGCAACTCGACGGCAAGCATGCCAGTCATGCGCTGGAGCAGCATTATCCGGAGCGTGAAGTGGCGGAACTGGCGGCGGCATTCGACGGCTACCACGAGCGCACGGTACGCCTGCTGGAACGCGAACGCGCTTTCACCGCCGATGTCAGCCACGAATTGCGCACCCCGCTGACCGCGATCAAGACCACCTGCGAACTCATGCTCGATGACGTCGAGATATCCACCAAGGCCCGCAGCCGCGTGGTCAAGATATCCGGCGCCACTACGCGCCTGACGGAACTGGTCAATGCCTTCCTGCTCATGGCCCGGGAAGAGGCCGACGGCATCAGCGGCGAAGTCGATCTGCGCGAGTGCATCGAGGAGGCCGCCGACAGCGTGCGCGACCGCGCCGAGGCCAAGGGTTTGAGCCTGGTGGTCGAATCCGGCGAGCGCGTTCTACTGCGTGCGCCGCGGCGCGCCTTGCACGCGGTTCTGTCGAACCTGCTGGCCAATGCGGTCAGCTATACCGAGCGCGGTTCGGTGACGCTGAGCAGCCAGGGCGGCAACATCGAAATCATCGATACCGGCCCGGGGGTAGCGCGTGACCGCATTCCAGAGCTGTTTCGCCGTTTCCGTCGCGGCGATGCGCGCGGCAGTGACGGCTTCGGTCTCGGCCTGTCCATCGTCAAGCGCATCTGCGAGCAGGCCGGCTGGCGGATTTCCGTGGAGCCGCGGGAAGAGGGTGGAACCAGGGTACGTTTAGGCCTGATTTGACAAGGATTTGACATTCCCATGACGGCGATTTGATGTTTGCTTCCTATACTGATCCGAGTTCCGGAAATGTATCCAGAAACTACCGTTTCGCACGTGCAGCGGCTTGACGCATCGGAATTGAGATGCTGTTATAGTCAAACGCGTATCGGAGTGGCCGGAATCAGGCTGCACACACATACAACAACGGAGGAGAAACAATGAGCCAGAATGACAAGGATGTATTCGACCGTCGCGAATTCCTCAAGGGAACGGCGGCAGTCGCGGGCGTCACCGCGGTAGGCACGCTGCTGCCGTCGGCGATGGCCCTGGCGCAACAGCCCAAACTCAAGGTCGGCCTGATGCTGCCTTATACCGGCACCTTCGCCCAGCTCGGCGTCGCCATCACCAACGGCTTCAAGCTGGCGATCGATGAACGCGGCGGCAAGCTCGGCGGGCGCGAGATCGAGTTCGTCACCGTGGACGACGAATCCAACCCGGCGAAGGCTCCGGAAAACGTCAACAAGCTGGTGCAGCGCGACAAGGTGGACGTGGTCATCGGCACCGTGCATTCGGGCGTCGTGATGGGCATGGCCAAGGTGCTCAAGGAGTCCGGCACGCTGTGGATCAACCCCAACGGTGGTGCCGGCGCCATGACCGGCGCGATGTGCGCACCCAATTTCTTCCGCACCTCTTTTTCCAACTGGCAGACCACGCATGCCTTGGGCAAGGTGCTCAAGGCCAAGGGTCACAAGACCGCCGTCTTCATCACCTGGAAGTACGCCGCCGGCGAGGAGATGATGGAAGGCTTCAAGGAAGGCTTCGAGAAGGAGGGCGGCAAGCTGGTCAAGGAGCTGTACACGCCCTTCCCGCAGGTCGAGTTTCAGGCCCTGCTGACCGAAATCGCCAGCATCAAGCCGGATGCGGTGGTGGCCTTCTTCGCCGGCGGCGGCGCCGCCAAGTTCCTCAAGGACTATCAGGCCGCCGGCCTCAAGGGCAAGATTCCGCTGTATGGCTCGGGCTTCCTCACTGACGGCGTGCTCGATGCCGTGGGCGATGCCGGCGAGGGCGTGGAGACCACGCTGCACTATGCCGACGGCCTCGACACCAAGAAGGACAAGGCCTTCCGCCTGGCCTATGCCAAGACCTTCAAGCTGCAGCCTGACGTATATGCAGTGCAGGGCTACGACGCTGGCCAGCTGCTGGCGGCCGGCCTCGACGCCGTCAAGGGCAACGTCGCCAACAAGGCTGGCGTGATCAAGGCCATGGAGTCCGCCAAGATCGACAGCCCGCGCGGTGTCTGGACACTCTCCAAGGCGCACAACCCGGTGCAGGACATGTATCTGCGCAAGGTGGTCGGCAAGGAGAACAAGACCCAGGGCGTGGCCTGGAAAGCGCTGGC
>CAYNGV010000131.1:0-5285 GCA_964397005.1 uncultured Sulfuritalea sp.
TGGCGTCGTTGTCCTTGAGGAACTGCGCTTCCTGCGCGTCCTTGAGCGGAATGAAGACCATCGGATCGCCGCCGGAAGACACCATGCGCCGCGTCAGCCCGACCACTTCATACTCGTGTCGGCGGATGCGGATGCGCTCGCCGAGCTTGAAGCCGGTCTTCACGTCGGCGATGGCCTCGAAGTGGCCGCGCAGCAGGCGCCGCCCCGCCACCAGATAGCCGGGCTCGCCGGGCTGCCCCGGTTCGAAGCCGACCACCATGGTGCGCGAATCGGTGTCGCCATGGCGCACCTGCATGGTCAGGTAGGTGACGTTCGCCGCCTGTGCCACGCCGGGCATGCCGAGCAGGCCGCGATACACGTCATCCCTGATGCTGGACGATTCGGCATACGGTCCCTGGGTATCCTTCTGCACCACCCAGATGTCGGCGCCGCTGTTGGTCAGCAATACCCGCGCGTCATCGACCATGCCGCGATAGACGCCGGCCATGGTCAGCGTGGCGCCGATCAGCAGACCCAGCCCGATCCCGGTGAGGACGAACTTGCCCCAGGAATGCAGGATGTCGCGGCCGGCCAGACTAATCATGATGTGATCATCGCCGCCTCACGATGCGGCGATCGCCGACACCGCTTTGATGCGGCTGCCTTCGGTGATCTCGCGTTCGCTGTGCACAATCACCGCATCGCCTTCCTTGAGGCCGTCGAGAATCTGCACCCTGCCGTCGGCGCCACTGATGCCGGCCTTGACCGCAACGAATCCGGGCGTGTCATCGCGCAACACCCAGACGCCGGTCTTGCCGCCGCGCAGGCGCAATGCCGCGCCGGGCACTGCCAGCGCCTGTTTGACGAGCGGCTGGCGCAGTGTGATTTCGCTCATTTCGCCGACCGACACGTCTTTCGGCGGCGTCTCAAAAGCGACCAGTGCGATGCGCTCTTCGGTCACGCTGTCGCTGAGCATTTCAATGCGCGCGACCTTGCCGGGCAGCACCTGGCCCGGCCGCGAGCGCAACACGATTTCAGCCGGGAGCCCGACTTGCAATCCCGCCGAGCGATGCTGATCGAGGCGCAGCTTGAGCCACAGACTGTCGGCGGCGACCAGCCGCACCACGGCCTGGCCGGCGACCACGGTCGAGCCCGGCTCGGCATCGCGCGCCGTGACCACGCCGTCGGCCGGCGCCAGCAGGCGCAGGTTGCCGCGCTGCTGTTGCGCGCCGGCGCGTTCGGCGTCGAGGCGGGCAAGGTCCTGGCGCGCGCCGGCCAGTGCGGCTTCGGCGGCGGCAAACTGGGCTTGCGCGGACTTGAGCTCCTGCGCCTTGCCTTCGGTCACGCTGGAACTGACGAAACCCTTTTGCCCCAGATCCTCATAGCGGCGCGCATTGGCGGCGGCCACTTCGCGTCGCGCGACGCTGTCGGCAAGTTGCGCCGCGGTCGTATCGACCGTGCTCCTGGCACGAGCGGCGGCGGCGGTCGTCGCAGCAAGGCGCTGATCGAGGTCGACCGGGTCCATCTCCGCCAGCAATTGCCCGGCTTTCACGACGTCGCCGACATCCACGGCGACGTGGCGCACGCGCCCGGCGACAGTGGGGCCGACCAGATAGCTGCGCCGCGCTTCGACGACGCCGATGCCGAACAGCAGCGGCGCCAGGTCGGCCCGCACGACCGGCGCGACGGTGACGCGCATCGACGCCAGCGGCCCGCTGCGCGCGACGAACAGCACCAGAATGGCCACCAGTGCGACGGCGGCGGTAATGAGGATGGTGCGACGGTCGAGGGAGAGTTTCATCGCGGGCTGCTCCCCGTGGCGGTCGCCTTCATGGCGCGCAGGGCGACCAGCGCCACCGCGATCCAGAACAGCGAGCGCAGCGACAGGGCGCCGACAGTGCGCGCTTCAAACGCGCCGCCGGCAAGAATATGTGCCGCGAACGCGAGGAACACCAGTGCCGTCGACACGGCCAGAAATTCGGCCACCGGCGCGCCCCAGCGCCTGGCTTGCAGCAGCGCCACCCCGGCGAGGACATAGACAAAGCCGGCCAGGAAGTTGAACCAAAGCACGAAGGGCACAATGTTACCCAGCTCGGCGCGCGCCTCCATGCCGCCGAACAATGCGCGACCGCCGCTGAACACGGTGAGGACGCCGAAGGCGATGGCGGCGATGGCCAGCCATTTCAGTATGCGTTCGGATTTCATGTGATGCTCCTGATTCCACGACGGTAGATGGCGAAGGCGCCCGGCGCGTCGGCGCGCATTTGTCCTGCCTTGCCGCTCAGCAGCGATTGCATGACCAGACCCTGGATGCTGCCGATGAAGGCGACGACGGCGGCTGCGGTATCGACCTCCGACGCCACCTCGCCCCGGGCTTTCCCCGCATCGATCAGACCCGTCAGGCGTTCCCGGTAGCCGCCGATCAGGGTGCGCGCCATGCGCTTGGCGGGCGTGTCCTCGGCTCGTTGCAACTCGCCGAACAGCAGGCGCGGCACGCCGGGGTGCGCGACGACAAATTCGATGTGGGTCATGAACACCGCTTCCAGCGCCAGAAGCGGCGATGCCGCGCCTTGCATGGCCCGGTCCACCCGCTGCAACAAGCGCTCGGCCACCCACGCCATGACCGCCTGCCAGATCGCATCCTTGCTCGGGAAGTGGCGGAACAGCGCGCCCTGCGTCAGATTCATGCGCCTGGCAATTGCGGCGGTGGTGATGTCGCCGGGATTCTGCTCGGCCGTCAGTTCGACCACCGCTTCGACCGTCACCGCCCGGCGCTGGTCTGCAGGCAGATTTCGTGGTTTGACTTTGGCGTCCATTGCTTCCTGATCCAATAGATAGTAATTGGTCACTATCTTATCGACAGCGTTCCGCCAGGTCAAGCAAAGCGTACCGAGCCGCGAACTGCATGAGCGTCAGGGATGGGGTTGAAACAGCTTGCCGCTGGCGACACCGCCGATGGTCTTGATCAGCGTCAGCGTCCAGATGGCTGCGAGCAACACCCACGCCAGCCAGCCGAAGGCCAGCGGCGTGGTGAGTCCGGTGACATCGCTCAGGCGCTGGCTACCGAGCGTGAAGGCCCCCAGCGGAAAGGTGAAGGCCCACCAGGCCAGCGAGAACGGCAAGGGGGTGACCTTTCTGACCGACCAGGTGAACAGCATCGCCAGCACCAGCCAGAAGGCGCCGAATCCCCAGAGCAGGAAAACCGCCATCAGGTAGGCGCCTTTGTCGCCGGCAAACGGCGTGGCGGCGACCAGATTGAGCATGCTGACCACGATCACCCCCACCGGCGCGAGGTTGATCCAGAAGGTCGGCGCCATCATCGGCGGCAGGCGCTTATGCACGTAGAAGCGGTGGAAGGCCAGCGCCAGCAGGGCCGTGTACATGAAGATGCCGGCACCCAGCCCGATGCCGTTGATGGTCAGCGCCAGATCGCGCAAAGCGTCCGGCTGCGCCGCAAGCAGCGGCCCGCCGGCCACCGGAATCACCACCAGGCCGACCGGCGGTATGAAAATGCCGGGCGTGATGTGGTCGAGATTGACGTGCTCGCCCTGAAAGATCGAAAGCAGCACCGCCAGCGTCAGGCTGAACATCAGCGCCACGCCGACCCACCAGGCGATCAGCGCCAGCGCTTCGTGGCTGCCGAAGGCGCGCAGTTGTCCGGCCAGAACCAGCAGGGCAATGGCATAGGATGGATAAAAGTTGGCCGCCACCGGATGCTTGAAGGTGTTGGCGACCGACTGCCAGGCCATGACCCAGCGCAACAGCCAGGGAACGCTGATCAGCGTGAACAGCACCAGGTTGAACCAGTGCAGCGCCCAGGCCAGCCCCGCCAGCATCGGCCACTGATGGGAGAAGTGCAGCGTCGCCAGCGCGAAGGCGCCGGTGCCCATGGCGGCCGCGGGCCAGCCGGGAGCAAAGGTCTTGACGATGAGTTGGAAGCTGACGGGGACGGGCGGAGTAGTTGAGTTCATGTCTTGAGACCATTGAGGGGATGGGCACAGCCGTGATCGAGTCCATCGAGTTCGATCTGGATCGTCGGATGCGTGATTTCGAAATGCTGATGCAACTCATGTGCAAGTTGCGCGAGAAATGCGTCACCGGGGTGTCCGCCGGGCATCACCACATGTGCCGACAGGGCAATGTCGGTGGTGCTCATGGCCCAGACATGCAGGTCGTGCACGTCCGCGACACCCGGCTGCGCGCGCAGCAGCGCATCCACCTCGGCGAGGATGACGCTTTCCGGGACGCCGTCGAACAGCAGGTGTAGTGACCCCCGGAACAGGCCCCAGGTAGCGGCGATGATCACCAGCGCAATCGCCATGCTGGTCACCGGATCGAGCCAGGCCCATCCGGTCCATAGATAGAGCGCGCCGGAGGCCACCACGCCGAGCGAGACGAGGGCATCGCCCGCCATGTGCAGGAAGGCGCCGCGGATATTCATGTCGGTCTTGCTGCCCGCCATGAACAGCGCAGCGGTTGCGCCATTGACGAGGACGCCGATCGCGGCCACGACCATGATCGTGATGCCGTCGGTCGGCGCCGGCGATTGCAGGCGATGCGCCGCCTCCCACAACAACGAACCCATCGCCACCAGGAGCAACACCGCATTGGCGAAGGCGGCAAGAATCGAGGCGCGCTGCCAGCCGTAGGTATGGCGATGATCCGGCTGCCGACCGGCGGCCAGCGCCGCGCCCCAGGCCAGTACCAGGCCGGCGACATCGGACAGGTTGTGTCCGGCATCGGCCAGCAGGGCCAGCGAACCGACGCGCCAGCCATAGACCGCCTCGACCACGACGAAGCCCAGGTTGAGCGCTATGCCGATGGCAAAGGCCCGGCTGAATGAGGCCGGGCCGTGATGGTGTGGGTGGCTGCTCATCGGGGTGAAGGTAAAGCCGGCCAGTTTCCGGCCGGACAGCGACCCGGAATTGGCCGGCTCATGCGATGGACATCGATTACTTGAAGAAGCCGCGAGCCTTCATGCGGTCGCAGCCGTTGTTGCGCGGCGTCGGAAGGGTCACGCCCTTTTCCTTGGCGCGAACTTCCATGGCCTTGTGATGCTCGTCCTGAACAGCCTTGCATTCATCGTAAGTCTTGGCGCCGCGCATCTTGTCGCGATGCGCCGTGCGCTCTTCGGCGCTCATCAGCTTCCAGCCGGGAGTGTTGTCCTTGTTGAAGTTGAAGCGCTTTGCCTTGGCGGCGCCCGGACCCATGCCTTGACCCGGACCCATGCCTGCGCCGGGGCCCATACCCTGGCCCATACCCTGGCCCATACCCTGGCCCGGACCCATGCCCGAACCGGGACCCAT
>CAYNGV010000132.1:0-5193 GCA_964397005.1 uncultured Sulfuritalea sp.
CGCCCCATGCGCCGCTTCCTGCATCCCTTCCTTGCCTTGTTCCTCTCGCTGCTGCTCGTCAGCGGCCAGCAGGCGGCGCTCGCCCACATGCTGGGCCATGCGACGACGACGGGAGCCGTTGAAGTTGCGCAGGAAGGCGATGCCGGTCACGACGCGGCGCTGGTTCTGTCGCATACCTGTACCACCTGTCTTGCCTTCGCCGGCACTGATGCGGCGCCTCCCGTTGCGATCGTTCCGCTGGCGATGGCGTCCGGTCATGTGGCGGCCCCTGATGCCGCCGTATCGCCAGCGCCGAGTTTTCGTTTCAGCGCCGCGTTTCGCAGTCGCGCGCCACCCCTGCTCTAAAGCACTTTGACGTTTTCCCGCGCCGCCGGCGGCTTGCCGGCCGGCGCCCCTTGTCATTTGCCTGGAGCAATCATGAATCGCACTTCCATTTCCGTGCTGGCCGCCTGTGGCGTGCTGGCGAGCCTTCCCGCATCCGCCGCCGATGGCGACCTGAAAGCCCTGCGCGAGGAAATCGCGCAGATGAGAAAGTCCTATGAACAGCGCATCGACGCGCTTGAAAAACGCCTGGTGCAGGCGGAGGGTACTTCCACCCAGGCCAAGGCCGCCGCCGATAACGCCACGACCAAAGTCGCCCGTCAGACCGAGGGCAAGGCCGGCGGCTTCAATCCCGAAATCTCGCTGACCCTGCAAGGCGCGCTGACAAAAACCCAGCGCGATCCGGCGACGTGGACCCTGCGGGGTTTCGTGCCGCCGGGCGAGCCCGACGAAATCGGCCCGACGCGCCGGCGCGGCTTTACCTTGCAGGAAAGCGAACTCGGCATTGCCGCCAACATCGATCCCAATTTCCGCGGCTACCTGAATCTGGCCATGACGCCGGACAACACGGTGGAACTGGAAGAGGCCTATTTCCAGACGCTCGGACTCGGTGCCGGGCTGACGCTCAAGGGTGGCCGTTTCCTGTCCGGCATCGGCTACCAGAACGAGCAGCATCCGCACAGCTGGGATTTCGCCGACGCGCCGCTGGCCTACACCGCCTTCTTCGGCAACAAGCTGACGGCGGAAGGCGTTCAGCTCAAGTGGCTGGCGCCGACCGAAACCTTCATCGAGCTCGGCCTCGAAGGCGGTCGCGACAACAGCTTCCCCGGCGGCGGCAAGAACAAGAGCGGCACGGCGCTGGGTGCGGCCTTCGCCCGCATCGGCGGCGACGCCGGCATCTCGAATACCTGGCGCGCCGGCCTGTCTTACGTTGCGACCAACCCCGGCGCGCGCGCCTACGATGGGGTCGATGCAGCGGATCTCGCGACCAGCAACACCTTCGCCGGCAGGAGCCGTACCGTCGGCGCCGACTTTGTCTGGAAATGGGCGCCCAACGGCAATCCGGCCGAGCGCAATTTCAAGCTGCAGGCCGAATATTTCCGCCGCGTCGAGACCGGCAACCTGACTTGCGCCGAGCGCGACACCAGCGGCGCCTGCGGCGGCGCGGCGGGGCTGAGCGACAGCTACGACTCGCGCCAGTCGGGCTGGTACGCGCAGGGCGTGTGGCAGTTCATGCCGCGCTGGCGCGTCGGCTATCGCCATGACCGGCTCAATTCCGGGACGACGACGCTGGGCCCGACGCTGGTCGCCGCCGACCTGCCGCAACTCGCGGCGTCGAATCCGCGACGCGACACGGTGATGGTCGACTTCGCCTCGTCCGAGTTCGCCCGCCTGCGCTTCCAGGTCGCCCGCGACGATTCGCGCGGCCCCGGTTTGCGCGACAACCAGGTCTGGTTGCAGTACATCATGAGCCTGGGTGCCCACGGCGCTCATAAATTCTAGGAGCCGACAATGAAAATTCTTTTCGTGATACTGGCTGCGGTGCTGACCCTGCCGGCGCAGGCGGCGCTGAACGTGCTGAGCACGGTGCCGGAATGGGCGGCGCTGGCGCAGGAAATCGCCGGCGACAAAATCAAGGTGAGTTCCGCGACCACGGCCTTGCAGGATCCGCACCGGATCGACGCGCGACCCTCGCTGATCGCGCGGGCGCGCAACGCCGATCTCGTCATCGCCACCGGCGCCGAACTGGAGGTGGGTTGGCTGCCGGTGGTGCAGCGCGAATCCGGCAATGCCCGCATCCAGAGCGGCCAGCCCGGCTATTTCGAAGCGGCCGCCCACGCCCGCATGCTGGAAGTGCCGGCCAGGCTGGATCGCGCCGACGGCGATGTCCATGCCAACGGCAATCCGCACATCAATACCGATCCGCGCGTCTATCTCAAGGTCGGCGAGGCGCTGGCGGCGCGGCTGGCGCAGCTCGATGCGGCCAATGCCGCCGCCTACCGGGCCGGCTACGCGGCCTTCGCCACGCGCTGGCAGGCGAATCTCGCGCGCTGGGAGAAGCAGGCCGCGGCCCTGCGAGGGCAGCCGGTCGTCGTCCAGCACAAATCGTTCTCCTACCTGCTCGACTGGCTCGGCCTCAAGGAAGTGGCGACGCTGGAACCCAAGCCGGGCGTCGAGGCGTCCGCCGCGCATTTGTCGCGCGTGCTGCAACAGGTGCGCGGGCAGAAGCCGCGCTGGGTGATTCGCGCGGTGTGGGAAGGCAGCCGCGCCACCGACTGGTTCGCCGCCAACAGCGGCACGCCGGCCGTTGTCTTGCCCTTCACCGTCGGCGGCAACGACGCGGCGAAGGATCTGACGAGCCTGTTCGACGACACGTTGACGCGCCTGCTGGCGACGAAGTAAGCATGGACGCACTCGACTGGACGCTGCTCGTCGCTCCCTTCGCCGCCGGCCTGCTGGTGCTGGCGACGCATGTCGTGCTGGGCATCGACGTGCTGCGGCGGGGGATCATTTTCATCGACCTGGCGATCGCGCAGGTGGCGGCGCTGGGCGCCGTTGCCGCCAGCCTCACCGATCCCGATGCGGTGTTCCACGATCTGCCGCATGGTATGGGAGCCCAGCTTGCCGCCGCGCTGGCGGCCGGCGCCGGCGCGCTGCTGCTGACCTGGTGCGAGCGCCGCTGGCCGGACATTCAGGAGGCATTGATTGGCCTGGTGTTCGTCTTCGCCGCCGCCGCCGGCATCCTGCTGCTGGCGCACCATCCACATGGCGGCGAGCATCTGCGCGACCTGCTGGCCGGTCAGTTGCTCTGGGTGAGCTGGAGCGCCCTGTGGCCGGTGGCGCTGCTCTATGCCGTGGTGCTGGCCCTGTGGTTCGGCCCGGCGCAGCGCTGGCCGCGGGTCGGCTTCTATCTGCTGTTCGCCGTTACGGTGACGGCCTCGGTGCAACTGGTCGGCGTGCTGCTGGTATTCACCAGCCTGATCGCGCCGGCCGTGGCGACGCGCGCCTTCAGCGGCACGCGACGCATCGTGGCCGCGTATCTGGTGGGTGCGACCGGATATGCCGCGGGGCTGATCCTTTCCTTGTACGTCGATCTTCCCGCCGGGGCGACGGTGGTTTGCTGCCTGTGCCTGCTGGCGCTGGCCGGGCTGGCCTTTTTCCGGCCGAACGCTGGCGGGTTATACTGTTCGATCACAAACAAAAGCAATTAGTGCTCCAGATCAGCAGTGGCAGACGAAGACGACGATCTGATGTCCCTCGATTTCACGGTGCCCGGCGCGTTTGATACGCCGCCGGAGAAGCCGGCTGCGCGCGAAATTTCGCTGGTTCCGCTGGATGACGAGCGTCCGACGGTCGCGCCCGAACCCGAGCCAGAGCCAGAGCCCGAACCGGCTCCCGCGAAGGTTCGCGCACCGCTGCCATTGGCACTTTCGGACGCCGCGGTGATGTACGCCACCGGGCAGGAACTGGAAGCCATGCGCCGGCTGGAGACTGCGATCAAGACGGGCGAAGACCTCGGCGACGCCGCGGTGCGCGCCTGGGGTTGCCTGTTCGAACTGCTGCAGGTCCTCGGCCGCCGTCCCGCCTTCGATGCGCTGGCGCTGACCTTTGCGCGCCGCTTCGAGAAATCCCCGCCAACCTGGAGCCCGGTGGTCGATGGTCCCCATGTGGCGAGTGAAAGCAGCGGCGGACGGGCCCACGTTTCGCTCTCCGGCGTGCTCGATGCCGGCATCGGCGAAGTCCTCAAACAGGCCATGAAGCTCGCGGCGACCAGTACCGTTGTCCGCATGGACCTGGCCAAGCTGGACGATGCCGACAACAACGGCGCCACCCTGCTGATGCGCGCGATGGCCGCCCTGAAACGGGCAAAGAAGGAAATCGTGTTCGGCAGTCCCGAACACCTGGCGCAGATTCTCGCGGCGAAAGTGGTGCCGGGGGAACGCACCAACGAATCGATGTGGCTGTTGCTGCTGGAGTTGTATCAGCAGGCCTATCGGCAGGATGCCTTCGAGGAGGCCGCGGTGAACTATGCCGTTACTTTCGAGGTTTCGCCGCCCTCATGGGAGGCGCTGCCGGCGCGGGCTGCCGAGGCGCTGCCGCAGGCTTCGTCATCTACCCTGGCGAAGACCGACGGGTTTGTCCTGCGCGGCCAGATGCTGGGCGCTACCGCCGCGGAATTCGCGCCACTGGAAGCGGCCCTGGCCGACAGCGATGAATTCGATATCGATGCGCACAATCTGGTGCGCATCGATGCGGGCAGCGCGGCGTTGCTGCTGGAAGTCCTCACCCGCCTGCATGCCGCCGGCAAGAAGCTGCGCATCATCGGCCTGAGCACGCTGGTCGCGGCTTATATGGAAACGCTCGGCTTCGCCGACGCGGCCGAATTGCGCGCCCGCGTGATCTGAACTCTGAATTCGTCCGGCAAGGATTCCCATGGAGCAATATCACGGCACCACCATTCTTTCCGTGCGGCGCGGCAGCAGCGTCGCCTTGGGCGGCGACGGTCAGGTAACGCTGGGCAACATCGTGGTCAAGGCTACCGCGCGCAAGGTGCGGCGGCTCTACAACGAACAGATTCTGGCCGGATTCGCCGGCGGCACGGCGGACGCCTTCACGCTGTTCGAACGCTTCGAGGCCAAGCTGGAGCAGTACCAGGGCAACCTGTTGCGCTCGGCGGTGGAACTGGCCAAGGACTGGCGCACCGACCGCATGCTGCGCCGGCTGGAAGCCATGCTCTCGGTGGCCGACCGCGAGCACTCGTTGATCATCACCGGCAATGGTGACGTGCTGGAGCCGGAGCACGGACTGGTGGCGATCGGCAGCGGCGGCGCCTATGCGCAATCGGCGGCGCGCGCGCTGCTGGAGAACACC